>CAJWHT010000037.1 GCA_913041495.1 uncultured Desulfobacteraceae bacterium
GGCAATTGCCTCGAACCGTCCGATCGAGCGCGTCGGGCGGGAAACCGACGTCCTGCTGGCGATCTCGCTGCACGCGGTAAGGGACGATTTGCGGAACGAAATCGTTCCGATCAACCGGAAATACCCGATCGCCGAGCTGATGGAGGCCTGCCGGACCTATCCGGCCTTCAGAACCCGGGGCGCCAGAAGAGAACTGGAAGCCCTGGCAGATCACCTGGTGGCGGCAAAAAGACCGGCACTTGTGGTGGGCGGCGGTGCCAATCATTCCCAGGCAGGCGACGCTGTAGAGCAAGCCGCCCAATGGCTGGCCGCACCCGTGGTCTCCACCATCTCAGGCCAGGGTATCCTTGCAGACACCCATCCCCTTGCCATGGGGGTCATCGGTGACAACGGGTTCCATCCCCACGCCCTGCGGGCAGTGGAAGAATCCGACGCCCTGCTCTATATCGGATGTAAAATGGGTTCCGTCTCCACCATCAACTGGACCTTTCCCTCCCAAAACGATAGCAGGAAAATCCTCCAGATCGACCTGAACCCGGAAATGCTGGGCAACAACACCTGCAATACCCTCAGTGTGGCAGGAGATGCCCGGCTGGTGCTTGAAGACCTTGTCACCCTGCTCCGGGGCCGGTGCGGACAGCGGTCCCAGTCACCCTGGATGAAAGAACTGAACCGGCAGCGCAGTGAATTCTGGCAAACGGCGGGGACAACGCTTGCCAATACGGATCAGCCCCTTTCACCCCTCCAGGTCATCACCGCACTCAACCGGCACCTGGACGGCCCCTCCGTCGTCATTGCCGACGCCGGCACCCCGACCCCGTATATTACCCGGTATCTGCGACTGGCTCACAAAGAGTCCAGATTCCTTATCCCGCGGGCATACGGGGGGCTTGGATACGCCATCCCCGCCGTGACCGGCGCCCATTACGCCAGGCCGGATGCCCGGCTGGTGGGACTCTTCGGAGACGGGTCCCTGGGCATGTCCGCAGGAGAACTGGAAACCTTGTCCCGGCTCAATATTCCTGCGGTACTGATTCATTTCAACAATGCCGCATTCGGATGGATCAAGGCCCTTCAGAAACTTCACTGCAATGCCAGATATATGTCCGTGGACTTCAACGCCAACCACCCGGCCATGGTCGCGGAAGGATTCGGCGTCCCCGCCGTCACCGTTGAAACAACCGACCAATTGACAGCAGGACTTCAAAAGGCGTTTACCGCTTCCGGCCCCTTTTTCCTGGACATCAAAACCGCACCGGAATCCGAAGAGATTCCCCCGGTGTATTCCTGGATGAAAGCAGCCGCAGCAGCCAATGAATCAGAGACGTAAATGGAATAGTCCATCAACCATAAGCATAAGGGAGACATCATGAAAAATTCTGTTTATTATTTCCTAAGCATTCTTATCCTCGGCATCTTTGCCTTTGCCCCGGCAGCGTCAGCCGGAAATTACGGAGTGGATAAGCCCGTCACCATGACCTGGGTGGCCGGCGGCGTGGGCGGCGGCTGGTATGTTCAGGCCGGCGGCATTGCCAGGATGATCGCCGAGTCCGAACCCAACCTTATCCTGAAGGTGGTCCCCGGCGGCGGCGTCGTCAATCCCGTGCGGGTGTCCAAAGGCAAGGATGACATCGGATGGGGCATCACCTTTGTGGACAAGATGGCCCTCAAAGGCCTGGCACCGGTCTACAAAAAACCGAACCCGGATGTCCGCTCCCTGGGCGGGATATTCGGGATCTATCACATCCATGTACTGGGTGCGGCAGATCAGGGGGTTACCGACATGCAACAACTGGCCGACATGGTAAAAGCCGGTAAAAAGATCCGGGTGGCCGCCCCCATGAAGGGCACCTCCGACCTGCCTTTGATGAACACCATTTTAGGGTTTTACGGCATTTCCCTTGACGACATCAAAAAGGCCGGCGGTAAGGTTTTCCACGCAGTCTATTCCGACATGGTCAACCTGTACAAGGATAAACACGTGGACTTTGTATTCACCCATCTGGGGCTGCCGGGCGCTGCCGTCACTGAAATGACCGTAAGCCGGGACTCCAGCCTTATCTCCCTTTCCGATGCCTGTCTGGACCACCTGAGCAACGAACTTGGCACGCTTTCAAGGGATACGGGCAGAAGCTTTATTCCCAAGGGCACCTACAAGGGACAGGACATGGATATTCCCACGGTGGTATCGGCAGGGGAGCTGATCATCAACAAGGATGTCCCGGACAACGTCGCCTATGCCATCATAAAAATCATCTGCGACAAAAAAGAAGAACTGTACAAAATCAATCCGGCCAACAAGAACTTTCTGCCTGAAACCGGCTGGAAAAACGTGGCACTTCCCCTTCATCCCGGGGCTGTGACATACTACAAGGAAGCCGGAGTGATGCCTTAAACCTTTGAGGTTTTTCTGATAGCCACAGGCCGGTGCCCTTTCGTACCGGCCTGCCACTACCAACACGGGCAGGAGACCCTGCCGCCGGGAGATACACCATGAGCAACCAGACCACCTGGCAGGACAAGGCCGTAAGCGCCTGGCTTGTCATCATTTCCCTGTTCCAGCTTTATACGGCCACCGTCGGGATATACCAGCCCCGCATCCAGCGCGGAATCCACCTGCTGTTCCTGCTACCGGTGGCTTTTGTGCTGTTTCCGGCCTTCAGGAAGAAAGGCAGTGAAGCTGTGGTCGGTGCGGTGAACTGGTGCCTGGCAGCCCTGTCCATTCTGCCCCCGTTGTACATTGTCTGGTTCCATGAACGGCTCACCGAACGCCTGGAATTTGTGGACGATGTGCTGACCATCGAACTGATCCTCGGCGGCATGATGATCCTTTTACTGCTTGAAGCGGTGCGCCGGGCCGTGGTACCTGCCATGGCCTTTCTCATTGCCGGATTTTTCCTGTATCTGTTTGCGGCCCCTTACCTGCCCGGTGTGTTTTACGCCAAGCCTGTGACCCTATCGGAAATCATCGAGATGCAATACCTGATCACCGACGCCGGGATCTTCGGTTCAATCACAGGCGTCTCGGCCACCTTTGTGGCATTGTTCGTGATTTTCGGCGCATTCATGGAGGCCACCAAAACCGGTCAGTTCTTTACGGACCTGGCCTGCCGGGTCGCAGGAAAGAGCAATGGGGGACCGGCCAAAATTGCCGTGATCTCATCTGGCCTGTTCGGCTCCATTTCCGGAGTGGCAGCCGCAAACGTATACTCCACAGGGGTATTTACCATTCCTTTGATGAAACAACTGGGGTACCGGAAACGGTTTGCCGGCGCGGTTGAGGCGGCTGCCTCCACCGGCGGGATGCTCATGCCCCCGGTGATGGGTGCCGGAGCCTTTGTCATGGCGGAAATCACAGGGATTTCCTATGTCAGTATCGTTATCGCCGCCATGCTGGGATCTTTGCTGCTCTATGCGTCCATGGTGGTCCGGGTTCATTACACCGCGTTAAAAAACAACTTGTCCGGCGTATCTGAAGAGAAACTGGTCCCCTACAAACAGATCCTGCGGGACGCCTATCTTCTGTTGCCCATGATCCTGCTGGTGGTCCTTCTGCTCAAGGGATACTCCCCGTTCCTGGCGGCCAATGCCGCCATTGCCGTCACCTTTGTTATCAGCTTTGTAAAAAAGGACACACGGATGACCCCGGCCAGAATTTGGGAAACCCTGCGGGTCTCCGCGCAGAACATGGTCATGATCGCCCTGGCCTGCGCCGGTGCCGGTATGGTGGTGGCCATTGTCACCCACACAGGGCTTGCCCTGGGCATTGCCACCGTGATCACCAATTGGTCCGGGGGCCAGATGCTGCCCGCCCTTCTTTTGATCATGGTGACCTCCCTTGTCATGGGCATGGGACTGCCCTGCACCCCGGCCTATATCATCGCCATCACCATCGGCGGCCCCGCCCTGCTGGCCATGGGGGCGGAAATGTTATCCGCCCATTTATTTGTATACTATTTTGCAGTGCTTGCCGGGGTGACCCCGCCGGTGTGTGTGCCGGCCTTCTGTGCGGCAGCCATTGCCCGGTCCAAACCGCTGCAGACGGGATTCGAGGCCTTTAAACTTGCCATGGCCGGCTTCCTGATCCCATACGTATTCGTCTATAATCCCGCACTGCTGATGCAGGGCAGCCCCGCCGCCATAATTACGGTCTGCGCCGGCCTGATGCTGTCCATCTTCTTTTTTGCCGGGGCGTTAAGCGGTTATTTTTTCACAAGTCTTGGACCCATATCACGGCTGGCACTCTTTCTGATGGCAGCCGGAGTCACCTGGTGCTGTGCCATACCGAACCTGGTGAACTCTGCACCGGTGCGCCTCATTATTGTTGCCCTGCTTGCCTTTCTTGCCATACGACCGATCCGGCAGCGTTTTCGCACCGCTTCCCGGGCAGCCAATTAAAGGAATCCGTATTGACAGGACATACCCCCCATATCGTTGTCATCGGCGGCGGCGTCATCGGCTGCGCCATAGCCTGGCATCTGGCCAAAAGGGATGCCAGGGTCACACTCGTTGAACAAAAAGATCCGGCCGCCGGCAGCTCAGGCGCCTGCGACGGCCTGGTGTTCATGCAGTCTAAAAAGCCCGGTATCCACCTGACGCTTGCCATGAAAAGCCTTGAATTATTTGGCGCACTGTCCGGGCGGCTTCCCTTTGACATTGAGTTTCGGCAAACCGGGGGTCTGGTGGTGATTGAAACGGATGCGGAATACCGTGCCATGGAAAAATATGTGACAGCCCAGCAGGATATCGGCCTGCCGGTTCACCTTCTGGACAGGAATCAGACCCTTGAGCGCGAACCTGCACTTTCCAAGAACATCGCCGGGGCCGCCTGGTCCCCGGTGGATGCCCAGGTAAACCCCATTAACCTGACCCTGGGGTTTGCCGCAGGGGCCAGGCAAAACCATGCCCGAATCCTCACCCACACAGAGGTACTGGGATTCCGCCACCAGGGCAACCGGGTCACTGCTGTGGAAACCAGTCAGGGAACCGTGGAGGCCGACATCGTGGTGAATTGTGCGGGCGCCGCAGCCGGAATGGTATCAAAACGTATGGGCATGCACCATCCGGTAACACCGCGGCGGGGACAGATTGCCGTCACCCATGCCACAGCCCCCCTGCTGACCCACTGCCTGATTTCCGCCAAATATGTGGCGGCCAAATTTGATCCGGCCCTGGCCCAGACCGCGGGCCAGGGAATCTCCGTTGAACAGACCGACAACGGCAACCTGCTGCTGGGCTCCACCCGTGAATTCGCCGGGTTTGATACCGCCAATACCATAGAAGGGATCCGTTCGATCATCCGCCAGACTGCGGCCGTACTTCCCGCGGTTAAATCCATGGATATCATACGGACCTTTGCCGGCCTGCGCCCTTATACCCCGGACGGCCTCCCATTATTGGGACCGGTCCGAGAGTATTCCAATGTCTTTATGGCTGCCGGACACGAGGGGGACGGCATCGCCCTGTCCCCGGTGACCGGATTATTGATGTCCGAACTCATTTTAGATGGGAAAACACAGTTGTCTTTGAATCCGTTTTCACCGGACAGATTCAACACCGTAACAGGAGGGGACCATGCATGACCATGGGATTCAACTCAGGATTCCTTCGGTGAACCGGGGACGAAAGGTCCGCATCCGTGTGGACGGCAGGGACCTTGCGGCCTTTAAAGGAGAAACCATACACGCGGCGATGATTGCCGCAGGAATCCAACATTTCAGACACGCCCCCGGCAGCGGCCCCAGAGGCGTATTTTGCGGGATGGGCATCTGTTATGACTGCATGGTCAGGGTCAACGGAAAAGACAATCAAAGGGCCTGCATGACACAGGTGAAAGACGGCATGGAGATCCAAACCCTTATCAGCAAGGAAACCGGTCCCAAGGAGCCCCGATGATACGCCCCTTTTACCCCATCGTCATCATCGGAGCCGGTATGGCGGGACTTGCCGCCGCAAACACCCTGTCCGGAAACGGATATGAGATCCTGATCATTGATGAAAACGATCATATCGGCGGCCAGCTTCTCAGGACCCGTGACCCAATTCAGCCGGGAGGCTGGTCCCCGGACCCCATGAAATCCATCGGTTTCGATCTTATCAAAAGGCTGAAAACCGCAAAGGATATCACCGTGATGCCCCGGGCCGAGGTCCTGGGAATTTTGCCGGACAGGCGATTATTGGTCCATACCATGGACCGCCCGGACACCTGCAAAGAGATAAGGGCCGGGCGCCTCATCCTTGCCACCGGCGCCCGGGAACGCTACCTGCCCTTTCCGGGCTGGACCCTGCCCGGCGTGATGTCCCTTGGTGCTGCCCAGATCCTGATGAAGCACCACGGTGTCCTTCCGGCGGCAGACACCCTCATTGCCGGCAGCAGCCCTTTGATGATGGTCCTGGCGGCGGAACTTCTTGCCAACGGCGGAAAGGTGGCAGGACTTGCGGATGAAAAAGGGATGAAGGATAAAGCCGCATTCCTTCCATTCCTGCGGCACCACTGGCCGAAGCTTCTGGAAGGGGGATGGTATACGGGAAGGATGATCATGGGCAGGGTAAACCAGTATCCGCGCACCCGTGTCATCACAGCCACAGGAAACGGACGCTTTAAAACCACCGTACTCGCATCCATAGACCCCAAGGGCAGGATCATCCCCGGTACTGAAATGGAAATTCAGGCAGGCGCCCTGACCGTTGGGTACGGTTTCGCCCCCAATATCGAACTGGGTGTCCAGGCCGGCTGCCGCACAGGATATAAACCGTCACTGGGCGGCTGGGTACTGGAAACGCCCCACTCACGTTACGAAACCTCCGTCCCCGGCATCTACGCCGCAGGAGAGCCAACCGGCGTCGGTGGCGCAAAAAAGTCATGGATCGACGGCAGACTGGCCGCCATGGGGATTCTAAAGAGTGATGGCAAAGTCCCTGCGGCACGGCATAAACAAAGATTTGACGCAACACGTGCACACCTCAGACGTCAAGCAGAGCATCAACTGGCTTACGCAGGATTCCTGAACCGGCTGACCGCCCTGCCCGATGCGGCCTACACCACAATCCCGGACGAGACACTGATTTGCCGGTGCGAAGCCGTAACCATGGGGGATATCCGCAAACGTATCACCCAGGGATTCGACACCCCGGCCGTACTCAAGAAGGCCACGCGGTGCGGAATGGGAAGGTGCCAGGGACGGATATGCGGCCCGGTCACCCAGGATATTATCCGGGTACTTACCGCCAACAAACCGGACGCTCCTGCCACAGGCACCCGGGCAAGGGTACCGGTTAAGCCCGTTCCCGCAGCAGCTCTCTTTTCATCGAAAGAAAACAACAGGTGAGATCCATGTCCCCCAACAACCCCGCCTCCCCTTTCATCGGCATTATTATGCTGGATACGATCTTTCCGAGAATACCGGGGGATATCGGACATCCCGATACTTTCACATTCCCGATCCGCTACAGCGTGGTTAAAGATGCCTCCCCGGAACGCCTGGTCATAAAAGCGGATAAGACCCTGCTCGCCCCCTTTGTCGAGGCCGGACAGGGCCTGATCAGGGACGGTGCTTGTGCCATCGCAACCTCCTGCGGATTTCTGGCCCTGTTCCACCGGGAACTCACCCGGGCGCTGGATGTGCCCGTTTTTTCCTCCAGCCTCCTCCAGGTACACACGGCGGCATCCGTGATACAGCCCGGCCAGAAAATCGGAATCCTGACAGCAAGAAAGGCGAGCCTGACCCACGATCATCTTGCTGGAGTCGGCATAGAAAATTATCCCCTGGCCATCCAGGGCATGGATGATTCGGAGGAATTCACATCGGTGTTCATCCACGGGAAGAAAACGCTGGACACAGACCAATGCCAGAAAGAAATAAATCGCGCGGTCGCCGCTCTTATGGCAGCCACCCCCGATCTTGGGGCCCTTGTTCTGGAGTGTACCAATATGCCACCATATACTCCTGCGCTAAAGGAAATCACCGGCACCATGCCGGTATACGACAGCACCACCCTCTTGAACACAGTCTGGGATTCGATTGTCTCTTCACCACGAATTTAAATTGAATCGTAAAAGCTTGGATTTGGTCTGACAGGCTGTGTAAGAAAGTTCAACTCAATATCCACATTCCTCCTTATTGAGTTCTTTCCATGGTCACGTTAATGTCCAATACCCCTGATTTTTCGCCTCCAAGGGGGAATTACAATTTATGGTATTGGATAAGCGATTGAAAAAGTAACCTTATACACCATTATTCATGGGTTCGAATTTTCTTTATTTCTTGTGGCAATTGCCTTGTTATGTTGATTTGTGTAACGTGAATATGATCCACAGAAAAGAAAATTCTGATAGTGTCTAACGCTATACTTTTGGAGAAAAATTCCACTATAAAGGAGTGTTGCAGTGAATTTGTTGGTTTTACTTTTGGTTGCGGCTATTGGTGGTGTTGCGGTCACTTTGCAAGGACAGTTGATGGGCATCGTGGATAAAAATGTGGGAACTGTTGAAAGTGTCTTTATAACTTACGGAGTTGGCGGACTAATCGTAGGCATTGCTATGATGTTTTTACGGGGTGGGAATTTATCCTCGCTACAAGGCGTTCCCCATTATGTTCTTTTATCAGGTCCTCTGGGGCTTGTCATTGTTGCAAGCATCGGTTTCAGCGTACCACGATTAGGACTTGTTACGGCCTTCACAGTTCTGGTCGCATCCCAGTTTGTTTTAGCAGCAATAATCGATCATTTCGGACTTTTAGGAGCAGAAATAAAGCAATTAAATATGCCTCGCCTGTTTGGTATTTGCATGATGCTTGTGGGAATTTGGTTTACAATACGCTAAAACGATTTAGTTCAATTTCCTTCCTTGTATTGTAGCGGGTATTAGCTATCTTAATATATTCATCTGGCGTAAAAAGTTCTCACGAAAGGAGCATTGAATAGATGAACGTTGATATTTTGCTGCTGATACTTTATGTACTGCTGGCATTGATTTTTTCATTTTTATGTTCAGTGGCAGAGTCGGTACTCTTAAGCATTACACCTTCATATATTGAAGGACAGATAGAAAAGCGGCCTAAATATGCAGTGCTTTTGAAACAACTGCGACAAGATAATGTAGACCGCTCACTCGCCGCCATTTTGACATTAAACACCATTGCCCATACGGTTGGTGCGATCGGTGCCGGTGCCAAATCCGCAGTTGTATTTGGAAGTGCATGGTTTGGCCTTTTTTCGGCTGTAATGACACTTTTGATCCTTTTCCTTTCCGAAATCGTTCCTAAAACGTTAGGTGCTGTCTACTGGTCAATACTTGCCGGTCCAATTTCATACTTTATAAACACTCTGATTGTGGTCCTTTATCCGGTTGTGTGGATTTCGGAGAAACTGACAAAATTTATATCGCACGGAAAAGAGGTTCACACGTTCTGTCGCGACGAGCTTATTGCTATGACCCGTGTAGGTGTCAAGACGGGGCATATTCGTGATAAGGAATCAAGGCTCATTCGAAACATATTCCGATTTGAGTCGATAAAGGTGACCGATATCATGACACCACGTACTGTAATCACTTCATTACCTGAAGACATGAAGATCATCGATTCATTGGAACGAATTACCCAAACCCCCTTTTCCCGTATCCCGATCTACAAAATGCATATTGATGAAATTACAGGTTTTGTTCTTAAAGAGGATGTTCTAATTAACGCGGCACAGAAGCGAGGCGATGAAAAACTCAATTCTTTGAAGCGAGACCTACTTGCTATTCCGGATTCAGTATCTTTAACCCAATTGCTTGAACGGTTTCTTAAAAATCGCCAGCATATCGCTTTAGTCGTTAATGAGCATGGAGGAACGGATGGACTGGTGACATTAGAGGACTTAATCGAAACGCTTATGGGTATGGAAATTATGGATGAAACAGACGATGTTGAGGATATGCGTGTTCTAGCTCGTAAGCAATGGCAGAAGCGAGCCAAAACAATGGGGCTTGATGTCGATATTTTTCATCAAAAAAGAACCAAATAGGCAGATCAAGGTAACACCGAAACCTGCGCAAACTGAGTAGCGGTTTTAGCTGGGCACAGGCATAAGCAGCTTTATAATAAGAGTCTGATTTGGCCTGCCTTATTTTACATACTTGCTGAAATCATCATTGACTGTCACCGGCATATCTAAATTAATAAGTCAATTCGGAGGGCACGCCTCCCCCTTCCAGCTTCTATTTTTGTGACAGCACTTTCAGGTACGACGCGTTCTTGTAAATAAGCTTAATATGTATTAGGATTGAAAAACAATCTGAAATTCATCTTTTCGCAAATTAAGTGGCTGTTATTATACAAAAACCGATCATGCCAAGATTCTGGGGAGCGCCATTTTGGATAAAAAAATTGATTTCAATTATGTTCAATTTGCAACCGTAGGGGCCGCCCTTGCTGGTTTATGCGGCTTGATGGGCTACATTCCGGGATTGAATCTTTTAGGAAGTATAAATTCAATTTTTATCCCAATGGCCCCAAGTACATCCATTTCATTTATATTTATGGCTACCGCCTTATTTGTTTATAATAGAAAGGATCTGAAGGTATCATTTCAATATTTAGTTCTAATCCTTACCGTCTTAACCACTCTTTTTGGATTGTTGGAAGTAATTGGATTTTTTATAGACAAGGATCTCACTTTGGAAGATAGATTAGTCCCTGACTTTGGTGAACTTGCAGGAATCCCTATTGCTCGTATGTCACCAAGTACCGGAGCTTTGTTTTTTCTTTCAGGTATTGCATTGTTATTATTATTTCAGAATAAAGGACACAAAGCTTTTCAAAAAAAATGGAGCCATTTATCCGGATTTTTTTCAAGCTTGGTTTTGATGTCGGCAGCAACCTTTTTGTTAGGGTATCTATATGGGACCCCACTTTTATACGATCAGAAAATCATTCCCATGGCATTGACAACTGCTATTGGATTCGGCTTTTTGAGTGTTGGTACCACCTTGGCTGTCGGAGTCAATTTTTTCCCCTTAAATCAAGTTTATGGTACGTCAACTCGAGCACAATTAATGAAAGCATTTCTTCCTTTAGTGTTTATCATTATACTTGCTCATGATTTCACATCCAAATTTTTAAATTCGTATTTCAACACAAATACAGCCCTTTTATCCGCCACCCTCATAATTATATCATTTGTCATCACAGGCATAATTATTAATGGAATATCAAAAGTCGTTGGGAGTAAAATTGACCGACTTGAACAAATTCGGATGAAAAATGAAACCGAGTTGAGAGAAAGTGAAAATAAATTCCGGTCAATTTTTGAAAATTCGCCTTTGGCAATTGTTCATTTTGACAAATCTGGAATCACCACAGATTGTAATGATAATCTATGTGAAATGCTTGGTAGTTCCAAAGACAAATTAATAGGTCTTGATACGCTTAGCAAAATAAAAGATAAAAAAATGATTTCAGCAATTTATGGCGCTCTAAATGGAGAAAAAACCCAATATGAAGGCGAATATAAATCCGTTACCGGAGAAAAGACAACACCCATTAACGCAAACTTTGCTCCGATTCTTTCAGGAAACAGGACAGTGCTAGGAGCTATCGGAATACTGGAGGATATTACGGATCGAGTCGCTGTTCAAAAAGAAAGAACAATGCTGGAAAAACAATTACAACAATCTCAAAAAATAGAATCCATTGGTACCCTGGCTGGAGGCATTGCACATGAATTTAACAATATTCTTAGTATCATTATTGGTAACAACGAACTGATAATGAAGGACTTGCCAGAATGGAGTCTTTCCAAAGAAAGCTGCGAGGAAATTCGTTTGGCGGGTATTCGTGCAAGGGATGTTGTAAAGCATCTTCTTACATTCAGCAGAAAAGATTATTCGAATAAAAAGCCCATTGATATCGCATCGGTTACTATAGATGCCTTAAAATTAGTTCGAAGCACAACACCTTCTAATATCAAAATCAGAGATAGGATATCCCCAGATTGCTGGCCCATTTTTGGCGATTCCACTCAAATCCACCAAATATTAATTAACCTTTGCAATAATGCCGTGGACGCTTTGCCAATATCAGGTGGGGAAATCGATATTGAGCTTTGTAACTTAAACATCGAAAAAAGCAAGGCTTCTTCAACAGGATCCAAAAAGCCAGGCAAGTACGTTAGGTTAATAGTCCGGGACAATGGCAGCGGCATGGATACAAAAACTCTTGAAAGAGTTTTCGAGCCTTATTTCACAACAAAAGATGTTGGAAAAGGAAGCGGTATAGGATTGTCAGTTGTCCATGGAATCGTTGAAAATCATAATGGATCAATTACCTGTGAAAGCTCTAAAGCTCAGGGAACAGAATTTACAATCTATATACCAGCATATGAAGGGCGTGTAGAAGAAAAATCGGCCAAAGAAAACATTTTGCCAGGAAAAGGAGAATGTGTCCTTTACGTAGATGATGAACCCTCAATAGCAAAACTTGGTAGGCGTCACCTTAAGTCACTGGGATATGATGCTTATTCAACAACTGACCCTAAAGAGGCTTTAGAAATGGTTAAAGCCGAGCCAAATCGATTTAATCTTGTCATTTCTGATATGGCAATGCCAAATATGCCAGGTGATCAATTGATATCTGAGATCTTATCTATAAATCCGGAAATGCTAACAATGATATGTAGCGGCTACAGTTCAAGGATGTCGGAAACAAAAGCATCTGAAATGGGTATAAAGGCGTTTGTGATGAAACCGTTAGACATAACTGAATTGGCCAAAAAAGTTAGGGAAGTTCTCAATGAAGGTAACCAAATTATTAAATAGCCAATAACGGCCATGGGCCGCCCATGAACGTCATACGCCGTGCCCACAACAAACCATGAAAGAATTCAACGAGTTGCCTGGTTCTTTCATATAAATTCATAGGCGATCGATATGTCTATTATCGGTCGCTTTTGATCATTCAAGAAAGACCACAATATATCGGGATGCCAGGGGAATCAAGCCATCGGCCAAGTGCCTTGTTTTTAGAATCTGAACTTCCTTCCAACGGTTAATCTTTACCCCGGGTAGGACAGATATCATAAAGGAAACATTCACCGCAAAGGGGTTTTCTGGCATCGCAGATCTCCCTGCCCAGATAGATAAGCTGGAGGGATATATCATTCCAGGAGGATTCGGGAATGATCTCCATGAGTTCGAATTCCACCTTCACAGGATCTTTGTGACAGGACAGTCCCAGACGGCGCGAAAGTCTGTGCACATGGGTGTCCACCACAATGGTCTGTGCACCAAAGCAAACGGACCGGACCACGTTGGCGGTTTTTCGCCCCACCCCGGGCAGGGTGGTCAAAAGTTCTATGTCTTCAGGGACAACACCTGCAAACTCATCCATAATTTTTCGGGCACAGGCCTTGATATTTTTAGCCTTGTTATTGTAAAAGCCCGTGGAATAAATGATCCGCTTAATGTCATCCATAGGGGCGCAGGCCAAAGATTCGGGATCCGGGTAATGGTAGAACAGCACCTGGGTGACCTTGTTGACCTGGCTGTCCGTACACTGGGCCGACATGATGGTGGCAATCAGCAATTGGAACGGCGTCTCGTGGTTAAGCTGGGTATTGACAACCGGATACCTTGCCTTTAACCTTTCGAGAAGTATGGCAATAACTTTTGGGTCGGCATTCGGCCCTGATTTGGACGTTTTACGCATAAAGCACCTTATATATGAATCAGGATAAAACCACAAGACAGATACGTGCCCTGGGCCTCTGCTCAGGCGGCCTTGACAGCATCCTTTCCGCCCTCGTTCTAAGAGACCTGGGCATAGACGTAAGCTGGGTCAGCTTTGAGACCCCCTTTTTTAATGCCGGGGCCGCAAAAAAGGCATCCCAACAGACCGGCATCCCCTTGATCGTAAAGGATATCACCCCGATTTACATGGAAATGATGCGGGCACCCAAAGCCGGTTTCGGCAAAAACATGAACCCCTGCATGGACTGCCATGCCATGATGTTTGCCCAGGCCGGTGAAATCATGAAGGCGCAAGGCTTTGACTTTCTCTTCAGTGGGGAAGTGATGGGGCAGCGGCCCAAATCCCAGAACAAAAACGCCTTGCGCTATGTGGAGAAAAACTCGGGAATGGACGGTTATATCCTGCGCCCCCTGAGTGCCAAAGTGCTGCCGGAAACCCAGGTGGAAAAAGAGGGGCTGGTGGACCGGGAGCAATTGCTGGATATCAACGGCCGGTCCAGAAAAGTTCAGATGGCACTGGCAGAGAAATTCGGGGTTACCGACTACCCCTCCCCCGCCGGCGGCTGCCTTTTGACCGACAAAGGATTCTCCGACCGCCTCAAAGACCTGCTCTATGTACAAAAGACCGAGGATGCCCGGCAGTTGCACCTTCTCAAATCCGGCCGCCATTTCAGGCTGTCCGAAGGGTGCAAACTGATTGTGGGCAAAAACCGGGGAGACAACAAGCGGATCATGACCCTTTACGATCCGGATGTACATATCCGCCTGCGCCACGCCAATATGCCGGGCCCCGATGCCCTGTTGTCCGGCACCATCACCGAAGAAGACCTGATGACCGCCGCCCGGATTACGGCAAGTTACACCAAGGCCAAACCCGGCGAGACAGCCCAGGTCCGGATTTACCATGGTGAACGGACCCGGGATATTGAAGTGATTGCGCCAAAGGGAGGCGCATTCAGCGATCTGCTGATTTCTAAAGGATAAACCGGTATAGATTTGGATTTTTAAGGGCTGCCGTTTGGCAGCCCTTTTTGTTTTTTTACAATTGTTGTTTGGCCTTGAGCTGTCCGCAAGCTGCCGAGATATCATCCCCCTTGCTCTTTCGGATAATGGCGGTCATATCACGGTCCAGGAGAATCTTTAAAAAGCCTTCAATCCTCTCCCTTGACGGCCTTTTGTAGGGCGCGCCCTCATGGGCGTTAAAGGGAATCAGGTTGACCTTGGCCCGGATGGGTGTCAGCAGTTTCACCAGCCTTCTGGCATCTTCATCGGAATCGTTGATGCCTGCCATGAGGATATATTCAAAAGTGATCTTTTTCCTGGGTTTCATGGAAAAATTACGGCAGGCCGCAAGCAAATCCTCAATGGGATATGTATCGTTGATGGGCATCAGCTTGGAGCGGGTTTCGTTGTCCGTGGCGTTAAGGGAAATGGCCAGGTTTACGTCGGTGTCCAGCCCGAGCTTCGGGATTTTGGGTACCAGGCCGGAGGTGGAGACCGTGACCCGCCGGGTGGAGAACTTCATCCCGTAGTCGGTGTCACAAAGGACCGCAAGGGCCCGGATCAACTGGTTATAGTTGGCAAGGGGTTCTCCCATGCCCATAAACACAAGGTTGGACAGCTTTAAGGGATCATGGCCCAGAGATTTCACGTAGATCCTTGCATCCCGGACCTGTGCAATGATCTCCCCCATGGTCAGATTCCGTTTCAGACCGTTTTTGGCGGTGAGACAGAAGTGGCAGTCCATGGCGCAGCCCACCTGGGAGGAAACACAGAGGGTGAAATTATTTTTTCCAGGAATCAGCACCGATTCCACAAGCTCGCCGTCGGACAGGCAGTGAAGAAATTTTTCCGTGGTGTCGGCAGAGGTCTGTTTGTCCACCAGGGTCATGGTTTCCAGGGTAAAGTGATCGGTCAGGGTGGCCCGAAGGGCCTTGCCCAAATCGGTCATGCTGTCGAAATCTTCGGCCAGGTTGAGGTAGAGCCACCGGAAGATCTGATTGGCCCGAAAGGAACGAATGCCCCTGTTTTCAAACCATTGGCTCAGTTCCTCACGGGTGAGATCCAGTATATTTTGCATGAATTGGTCCTTGGGTGTTGCTGCAGTTGTTGCACGTGTTTTTTACAATTTTCTTGACATTACACGGAAATCAGTTTAAATTCAATGATTTGATTTGATATTAGAAGGTGATCTCTTTATGTTTGAAAATCTGAGCGACAGACTTGATTCGGTATTTAAAAAGTTAAAAGGTCACGGCACCCTTAACGAGAAGAACATTGACGACGGTTTAAAGCAGGTCAGAATGGCACTGCTTGAGGCGGATGTCAATTATAAGGTTGCAAAAAATGTCATTTCAGATATAAAGACCAGGGCCCTGGGCCAGGAGGTAATGGAGAGCC
Organism: uncultured Desulfobacteraceae bacterium; assembly: GCA_913041495.1. Taxonomy (GTDB): domain Bacteria; phylum Desulfobacterota; class Desulfobacteria; order Desulfobacterales; family Desulfobacteraceae; genus Desulfobacter. The sequence goes on from CAJWHT010000037.1 coordinate 16,130, forward strand.
TTACCCCCGGGCAGCAGGTCATCAAAATTGTAAACGAAGAGTTTACAAAAATGATGGGGTCTTCTCACCAGGAACTGAACCTTGGCAAAAGTGCCATGGGATCGATTATGCTGGTGGGCCTGCAGGGTTCCGGTAAAACAACCACGGCGGGAAAACTTGCGCGCTACCTGCGCAAGGAAGGCAGAAAGCCTTATCTCGTTCCCGTGGATGTGTATCGTCCGGCCGCCATCGACCAGCTCACAAAGCTGGGCAAACAGATGGACGTGCCGGTTTTTCCGTCCACAACGGAAATGAAGCCGTTAAAGATCTGCCAGGACGCGCAATTGGCTGCAAGGGAAGCGGGATGCGACACCCTCTTACTTGACACGGCCGGCCGGTTGCATCTGGACAACGAGTTAATGGCGGAGCTTGAGGGTATCAAGACCGGCATCAATCCATCAGAAATCCTCCTGGTGGCAGATGCCATGACCGGACAGGATGCGGTCAACATTGCCGGAGAATTTGACAAACGCCTGGATATTGACGGCTTTGTCCTGACCAAAATGGATGGCGACGCCCGCGGTGGGGCCGCCCTTTCCATCAAAGCGGTCACTGGCAAACCCCTGAAGTTTATCGGTGTGGGTGAAAAAACAACTGCGCTTGAGCCCTTCCATCCGGACCGGATGGCCTCAAGGATATTGGGGATGGGGGATACCCTCTCCTTTATTGAGAAGGCCCAGGAAGCGGTTGACGTAAAAGAGGCAAAGGCCCTTGAACAAAAGCTTAGAAAAAATGCATTTACCCTTGAGGATTTTAAAAACCAGATGCAGTCCGTCCGGAAAATGGGGTCCATCCAGGACCTTCTGGGCATGCTGCCCGGGGTAAATAAAAAAATGCTCAAGGATTTAAATATCAGTGACCGGGAGTTTGTGAGAATAGAGGCAATCATCAATTCCATGACACCTCAGGAGAGGGCGAACCACGGCATCATTAAAAGTTCGCGGAAAAAGAGGATTGCTGCAGGGAGCGGGACCACGGTCCAGGATGTGAACAAGCTCCTCAAAAGCTACACCCAGTCCATGAAAATGGTAAAGAAATTTAATAAAGGCGGGATGCGCTCACTAAGAGGCATGCTGCCGTTTTAAGGAGAGACCAAAACAATGTCCGTGAAAATCAGACTCACCCGTAAAGGTACCAAGAAAAAACCCTTTTACAGAATCGTTGCTGCAGATGTGGAATGCCCCAGAGACGGCAGATTCCTCGAAAACCTGGGCACCTATGACCCCATGCAGGATCCCGCTGTGATCAACCTGAAAGAAGAACGGGTTCAATACTGGCTGGGTGAAGGCGCCAAGCCCTCCACAACAGTGGCCAGCATCCTGAAAAAACAGGGCGTCACCAAGGCTTAAGGCTTCCTTAGGAAAATTTGCGTTCGGCCCGGAACCCTCTATACACCATTAAAAGGAGATGTTTTTATGAAAGAGCTGATAGAGTACATTGCAAAAGCACTGGTGGACAATCCTGAAGAGGTTCAGGTATCGGAAGTTGTGGGTGACCAGACATCCGTACTGGAACTGAAGGTGGCAAAAGAGGATCTGGGCAAGGTGATCGGCAAACAGGGCAGGTCTGCCCGGGCCATGCGCACCATTTTGAGCGCGGCTTCCACGAAGCTTAAAAAGCGTACCGTTCTGGAGATCATCGAGTAGTCGTTTATGGCCCCTTCCAACACCCCCACGACCACAGACACCTGGCTGACCATCGGCAAGGTTACCGGCGTTCACGGCCTTGCCGGAAACCTGAAGGTGTGGTCTTTTGCAGACACCCCGGAAACATACGGGAAGGGACGCAAGGTGAGGTTGCTAAAGGAAGGGAGCAAGGCGGCACCCGGCAAGGAATGTGTTATCGAGAAAGCCTCCCCCCGCAAAAAGGGGTTGTTGCTCACCCTCAAGGGGGTAAGCACCCGGGAGGCGGCCGAGGCCCTGGTGGGTTGGGAGATCCTCATGCACAAAGATCAGCTCCCGGAACTCGGGGATGACACCTGGTACTGGGAAGATCTCATCGGGCTTTCGGTAACGGATAGGAATCTGGGGGAACTTGGGACCATAGATCACCTGTTTGACACTGCGGCCCATGACATCCTGGTGGTAAAATCAGCCCCGGAGACGCCCGGGGCAAAGGCGCCTGAGATCATGATTCCCTTAGACGATCACTTTGTGGAAGATGTGGATATGGAAACCGGAACGGTAACCACAGCACTGCCCGAAGGATTCATTCTGGAATAAGGGGCCGAAAGGGACCACCGAAAGGCTATACTCGGATCTGCACCATGGAATTTACCGTACTGACCCTTTTCCCGGAGTTTATCCAGGCCTTTTTTGACAACGGCATTATTGCCCGGGCCATTCACCGGGGTACCATCCGGGGGCAGGCCATCAACATCCGGGACTTTTCCACGGACAAACACAACACCGTGGATGACCGGCCCTACGGGGGCGGCAGCGGCATGGTGATGAAGCCTGGGCCATTGGAAGCGGCCCTGGAAGCTGCCAGGAAATCCGCACCGGATGCCAGGGTGATTCTCATGAGCCCCCAGGGGGAAAAATTCTCCCAGGCCAAGGCCTGTGAACTCTCGTCGTGCAAAGACGGCTTAGTCTTTATCTGCGGCAGGTACGAAGGGATTGACGAACGGGTGTATGCACGGCTGGTGGATGAGGAAATTTCCATGGGGGACTTTGTCATGACCGGCGGAGAAGTGGCGGCCATGGCCATGATAGATGCCACGGCACGGATGATCCCAGGCGTTCTGGGATGTGAATCCTCCAGCCAGACCGACTCCTTTATGGACACCCGTCTGGAGCACGCCCAGTACACCCGCCCGGAGGAATACAAGGGGTTGAAGGTGCCGGATGTGCTGCTGTCAGGCAACCATGAAAAGATCAGGCAGTGGCGGAAACGCTCATCCCTGGAACGGACCTTCATGAAGCGGCCGGACCTTTTCGACATCCAGGCCCCGGATGCTGAGGAAAAAAAGATACTCAGCGCCTGGTGCAGGGAACTAGAAGCCCTGGTGGCGGATGATAAAACACCTGGGAGCGGAGCATCCCATGCCGGATAACCTATACGTGGCCCTGATTCACTACCCGGTTGTGAACAAGCGGGACAAAACCATCGGCTCGGCCGTCACCAACATGGATCTCCATGATATTGCCAGAGCCGGCAGGACCTTCGGGGTCCGGGGCTACTACGTGGTGACCCCCTTCGGGGACCAGGCGGAACTGTGCGGCCAGATCATTGCCCACTGGACCCAAGGAGAAGGCGGCAGGGTAAACCCCTCACGCAAATCCGCCCTTGAGCGGGTCCGGGTGGTGGAAACCTTTGAAGATGCTTTAGGGCAGATCGAAGAAGAACGGCAGCAGCCCGTGGTAAAAATTGCCACCAGCGCCAGAGCGGCAGACGGCGGCAGTGGCAGCAGGCAGGTGAGCTGTAAAAGACTTAAAGAGGAACTGAACGGTAATGCATCCCATGTGCTCGTGTTCGGCACGGCCTGGGGGCTGGCAGAGGAATTGATCGACCAATGTGATTACATCCTTGACCCCATTGCCGGGGCGGGATCATACAACCATCTCTCTGTCCGGTCTGCTGCATCCATATATTTAGACCGACTTATAAATGGCTGAATGTCAGCCAAAAGGGAAGGAAACAACCATGACAAACGTAATTGAAAAACTTGAAAGAGAGCAGATGCGCCTTGATATCCCCGATTTCGACTCCGGGGACACCGTAAAGGTTCACGTAAAAATCAGGGAAGGTGAAAAAGAGCGTATCCAGGTATTCCAGGGTGTGGTCATCAAAAAGACCAAAGGGCTGTCCAGCGCCAGATTTACCGTAAGAAAAATCTCCGGCGGCATCGGGGTTGAAAGAATTTTCCCCCTCTACTCCCCCGCCATCGACAAGATTGAAGTGGTCACCCGCGGCCGGGTCAGAAGATCCAAACTCTACTACCTGAGAAATCTGCGCGGCAAAGCAGCCAGAATCAAAGAAAAACGCTTTGCCTAAGCAGACGTACCCCGATGTCTGGTCCTTTGAAAAAGGGGCCAGGGAAAAGGGATTCAGACAGATTGCAGGCATTGACGAGGCCGGCAGGGGACCCCTTGCCGGCCCTGTCGTGTCTGCGGCTGTGATTTTACCCGAAGGGTTTGACTGCCCGGGCCTTACCGACTCCAAAAAGCTGAGCGAAAAAAAAAGGGACGCCCTCTATCCTAAGATTCGGGAATTGGCTGTGGCTGTGGGTGTCGGCATGGCAGACCACGAGGAGATCGACCGGATCAACGTGCTCCAGGCCGCCCTGCTCTCCATGAAAAGGGCGATGGACGACCTTGCAACCACACCGGATTATCTCCTTATTGACGGCAAGTTCACCATCGACAGCGACCTGCCCCAGGAAGCCATTGTCAAGGGGGATTCCAGAAGCATATCCGTGGCAGCGGCATCTATTATTGCCAAGGTCACCCGGGACCGGATCATGAAAGAATTGGCACAAGAATATCCGGTGTACGGTTTTGACCGCCACAAGGGCTATCCCACCAAAGCGCACAAGCAGGCGATTATCGACCACGGCCCCTGCCCGGTTCATCGCCGAAGTTTCCGCGGAGTACGCCAGGAATGACGGCAAAAGCCCCACCCAAACACCTGGCACTGGGCAAGGCTGGAGAAGACGCTGCGGCCCGGTATCTTGAATCCCGGGGCTATACCATCCTGGAGCGTAATTTCCGGCACAAAACCTTTGAGATGGACATCATTGCCCGGGACGGGGATACCCTTTGCTTCATTGAGGTAAAAACCCGGAGCAACACAAGAAAAGCCATGCCCAGGGAAGCTGTGCATCATGCAAAGCAAAAGAAGATGCTGCTCGGGGCCACCTGGTATCTCAAGCACAAACAGCTTGCCGATCAACGGGCCCGGTTTGACGTGGTGGAAGTGGTATACCCTCATAAAACACCAGGCCCCAATGATATCCCCCACATCACGCTGATACCCAACGCGTTCCATGGAGGTTAAGATGACCGGCACCTTATGTGGCACCCTGTATATTGTCGCCACCCCCATGGGGAATCTGGAAGACATCACCTTCAGGGCCGTCCGCACCCTGAAGGAAGCAGATATCATTGCTGCCGAAGATACCCGCCACTCAAGAAAGCTGCTGAACCACTACGGGATCACCACGCCAATGACCGCCTGCCACGAGCACAACGAGGCACAGCGTATCAGCGATCTCATCCAGCGTCTTGAAAGCGGCCAGAGTGTTGCCCTGATCTCGGATGCCGGGACCCCCCTGATCTCCGATCCCGGATACACCCTGGTCCGGACGGTTTCCGAACACCGTATCCCGGTGGTGCCGATCCCGGGCTGCAATGCCGCCGTCACCGGATTAAGTGCCGCAGGGCTGCCCACTGACGCCTTTTTATTCTGCGGTTTCCCCCCCAAAAAGCAGGCCCGTCTTAGCAAGGCCCTGACCGCCCTTAAATCCCAGACCGCCACCCTTATCTTCTATGAGTCCCCTAAACGGATAAAGACCCTGGTAAAAGCCAGCCTGGAGACCCTTGGGGACCGCGACGCCTGCCTGTGCCGGGAGCTGACCAAACGGCATGAGGAATTCCTTCGGAGCAGCCTGTCAGAACTATCTGCCACCCTGTCCGCAAGAGAACAGATTAAAGGGGAGTGCATACTTCTGATTTCCGGGGCCACAGACCAACCGGCCGAACTCGGCCAAAATGATCTGGAAGATGTCATCCGCCGGCACCTGACCTGCGATTCCCCCCCCAGAACCGGCGATCTTGCCAAAGAACTTTCTTCCGTATTTAATCTTCCCAAAAAGCAGGTATACGACACCATCCTCCGGGTCAAACAAACCGTTTAATCCGCATCCCAGTCATCCCCGGGATTAATTGTTTATATATTGTTAGCGTTATGTTAGAATCCCCGCTGACACCTTGAAATTTTAAGGAAAACAGCCTAAAACACGCACTGTTTATTAGTGTTAAATTAGTTAGAAATGAGAGTAATGTTAGACAACTTCTCGCCAACCCTTTGCTTACAAACGGTCTCTTTGCCTAGAGACCGGAATTAATCCAACAAAAGGAACAATTACACAATGGGCATCGAACTGTACTATGTCATCGTCGGGATGCTGATCCTGTTCGCCGTTTTTGACCTGGTGGTGGGGGTCACCAACGATGCGGTGAATTTTTTAAATTCATCCATCGGGTCCAAAGCCGCCCCGTTTATCACCATAATGATCATCGCCAGCCTGGGTATCCTGGCTGGCGTTACTTTTTCAGGAGGCATGATGGAAGTGGCCCGTAAGGGTATTTTCCATCCGGAATTCTTTACCATGCCGGAACTCCTGACAATTTTTCTGGCCGTTATGATTACGGACATCCTGCTTTTGGACCTGTTCAACACCCACGGTCTGCCCACCTCCACCACGGTTTCCATCGTGTTTGAACTGCTTGGGGCTGCGGTGGCCCTGTCCGTTTTAAAAATCCTGTCCCAGGCCAACGGCGGCCTGGCGCTCTGGGATTATATCAATACGGCCAAAGCCATGGCCATTGTGGGCGGCATCCTTTTGTCCATTGTCGTGGCCTTTGCCTCAGGCGCGCTGATGCAGTTTGTCTCCCGCCTGATTTTTACCTTTGACTACAAGGAACGCCTAAACCGCTATGGTGCGGTATGGGGCGGCGTTGCAATGACGGCCATCACCTTCTTCATCCTTGTAAAAGGCTCCAAAGGGGCCACCTTCATGGATGCGGAAACCGTAACCTGGATAAAAGGCAATTCCCTGACCATCATGGCAGCCATTTTTGTGGTTTCTGCCATTGCCCTCCAGGCCATGATCAGTGTCTTTAAAATTAATATTCTCAAACCCATTGTCCTGGTGGGCACCTTTGCCCTGGCCATGGCCTTTGCCGCCAACGACCTGGTAAACTTTATCGGGGTTCCCCTGGCCGGCCTCAACGCCTTCCAGAGCGCCCTGGCCTCGGCCGACCCCATGAACGTCACCATGGAGGCGCTCAGCAAGAAGGTGCAGTCCCAGACCTTTATCATGCTGCTGGCCGGCGCCATCATGGTTATCACCCTCTGGGTATCCAAGAAGGCCAGAACCGTCACGGAAACAGAAATTAGCCTGGGCCAGCAGGATGAAGGCATGGAACGCTTTGAATCCGTATGGCTTTCCCGCAGGATCGTCAACTTGTTTGACAGCCTCTTCACATCCGTTAAGGCCTTTACCCCTGAACCGGTACGTAAATTTGTCGCCCACAGGGTGACCCCTCTGACCGAAACCAAACACGTGGCCCATAAAGAGAAGCCCTCCTTTGACCTTGTCCGGGCCTCTGTCAACCTCATGGTCGCCTCTGCCGTTGTTTCCTTTGCCACATCCTTAAAACTGCCGCTCTCCACCACTTACGTAACGTTCATGGTGGCCATGGGCACCTCATTCTCAGACCAGGCCTGGGGCAGGGAAAGCGCAGTATACAGAATCACCGGCGTTCTCACCGTTATCGGCGGATGGTTTATGACCGCCCTGATCGCCTTTATTGCCGCTTTCATCACCGCCAACATTATCTACCACTTCAACGTCGTGGGCATCATCGGCATGATGATCTTTGTGGGTGTCATGGTCTGGAAAAACAAAAAGCGCCATGCCGATAAGGAAAAGAGCAAGGAAGAGATCACCATCTATCATCTTAAAAAGGTGGAAAACTTCCAGGAATCCGTCTCAGAGACCTTTGACCACCTGGCCTACCTGCTCAAAGAGTATAGAACGTCGTTTGAAGCCGCCTTTGATGCATTGTTCCAGGAAGACCTTGAAACACTGCGGGCGGAACGCAAACGGGTCAAACAGTTCCAGAACAGCACCAACATCATCATTGCCAATATATTCAAGGTGCTGCGGCTTCTGCAGAAGGAAGACAATAAGATTTCCTACAACTATTACCAGATTATCCGGCGGCTTCAAAAATTGTCCGACGGCCACAGGGATACGGTAATCAAATCCACCATGCATGTGGCCAACCGCCATAAGGGACTTTTGCCCGTGCAGATCGAAGAGCTGACAGAAATAAAGAACGTCTTTCTTTACATCATCGAACAGGTGGAAATCGCCCTGAGCAAGAAAGATATTATTGACTGCCACCACATCGGTTCAAAATTTCATTATCTTCGGGAACTGGTGGACGATTACAATACCAACCAGATTGAAAGAATCCGGGACGACTCTTCAAAAACCCGCCTGAGCATTATGTTTTATTCCATTTCCGGCAACTGCGTGATGATGGCCAAGCAGAATGTAAAGATGCTTGAAATTTTTAACGAGGCATTTCCCCTGAAGGACAAGAAAAAAGCCTGTTAGAAAAAGCCAGTAATCAAACGGCAACAACAAAAAGGCCTGGTCCCCCAAAAGAGACCAGGCCTTTTTGTTTGCAGCTATGGGGGGGGATTTATGCCCTGGCCTGCTTTTTCAGCCAGTTGACGGCATTTTCCACATCATCGGTTCTGCCCATGACGATGAGCTCCGTGGGCTGATTGAGCACCTTATCGTGGGAGGGATCGAATTCAACATCACAGCCCCTCTCCTTGATTCCCATCAACAGGAGACTGAACCGTTTTCTTAATTCCAGATCGGCAATGGCTTTTCCCATAAAAAGGGAGTTTTCATTGACGGACAACTGGTTGATCCTAAGATTCCCCTGATTGCTCCTGAGCATGGAATCCAGAAAATCCACCACGGTGGGCCGGATCATCTCCGAGGCCAGCCTCAGGGCACCGATCAGGTTCGGGGACACCACACCGTTTGCCCCGGCCTTCATCAGCTTGGGTTTCAGCTTCTGGTTGGTCATTCGGGAGATGATGCGGATGCCATGATTCATCATTCTGGAGGTCATGGTAATATAGAGGTTGTCCTTGTCAGACGGCAGGGTGATAATGATACCGGCAGCCCTTTCAATGCCTGCAGACATCAAAATATCATCGTCCGTGGCATCCGCCACAAGATAAAGCAGATCATCCACCAGAGTCTTACACAGGGCAATCTGCTCTTCATCCGCTTCGATCAGAACAATTTTTTTCTGATTCTTCACCAGTTCCGCAAGCACTGGTCTGCCTGTTTTACCGCCACCGCAGACGATGTAGTGCTCTGATAATCCCTTAATTTTTTCAAGCATTCTCTTTTTCCTTATGGCTCCTGATAATTCCCCTTCAATGATCGCCGCCGTAAGCATGGAAATCGCATAGAGGATGACCCCCATGCCGGAACAGATCAGACAGATGGTAAACACTTCCGCAATCCGGTTTCCGGATACCGGCACCACCTCACCATATCCGACAGTGGTCAGGGAAATTACCGTCATATAGAGGCAATCCATGATCCCGACCTTCGGCACGATGATATAGTATCCCAGTGTGCCTGCAAGGATAACAAGACAGACGGACAACGCGGACAGGTAGATTCGTTTTGTAAGGCCCATACTACTTCCCGACGAAATAAATGATACGTTGATGAAAAATTCACTTTAATAAACAATGATCGGCACGGAAAGTCAATTCCAAAACGACCCGTGATTCAATTCTTGACTTCTTCGGACCGCCGGTGCACACTAAAGGGTAACTCCTCTTTGCATAACACCTTTTGAACCATTTGGGATAAGAATGAGCCGTATTTCCATCATTTTTACCGTTGTCTTTCTATCCCTTCCCATAACAGCTTCATCCAGGGCCTATGCAAGCCCCCCTATCCCGGAAGTTCAGGCGGGCCTGATTGATTTTTCCGGGTGGAACTTTGCATCAGATGGACCTGCATCCCTTACCGGCAACTGGGAATTTTACTGGCTCACCCATCTTGCGCCCCAGTCCCTTGAAAACCGGCCTGAAAAGGATGCGCTCATTCAGGTCCCCGGTGCCTGGAACGGCCTTGAGATCCACGGCAACCCTATTTCCGGCCAGGGGTTTGCCACCTACCGCCTGGTGGTCAAACTATCGCCGCTTACCACGGCTTCCCCCAAGAATATCGGGTTAAAATTCCTGGATATGGCCACATCGTTCAGGGTCTTTGTGAACGGCGCGGAAATCACGGCAGCGGGAAAGCCGGGGACGAGCAGGGAACGGACAAAACCCTCTTACGCTCCCCGTGTGGTCCCCCTCCCCGATTCACTGCTTACCCCGGAAACCGAAATCCTGATTCACGCCGCCAACTTCCACCACTGGCAGGGGGGCATGTGGGAGAATATCACCATAGGAAGAACAAAAGATCTCACCCATATGCGTGAAAATCAGTTGTTTTTAAATGCCTTGCTTTTCGGCAGTATTTTGATCATGGGGCTATACCATCTCATTCTTTTCCGGCTGCGCCCCCAGGACAGATCCACCCTCTATTTCGGCCTGTTTAGCCTCATGGTCGCTGTTCGCCCCCTCACCCACGGTGAACGCCCCTTATTGGCATTTTTCCCGGACATCATCCCCTTTACCCAGTTTCTCCAGTTGAACTACATCTCCTTTTACTTTTGCGTCCCCTTATTTGCCTGTTATACCCGGACACTTTTTCCCGGGCAGGTATCCCACACCGTCATTCGGTGTATTACCGTGGCCGGTATCCTGGCAGCATTAACCACCATTGTATTTCCCCCTGCCGTCTTCACAGGATTTATGCCATGGCTTCAGGGAGCTACCATGGCTGCCGTTGCCTACGGGGCCGCCTGCGCGGTGGGTGCCGTCCGGATGAAACAAAGGGATTCACTGATTTTCGTTTCAGGATTTTTGCTGTTCGGCCTGACCATATTCAACGACATCCTCTATACCCGCCAGGTTATCACAACAACGCACCTGGTCCCTTTAGGGTTGTTTACCTTTATCCTCTGCCAGGCGTTTCTGCTGTCCAGACGGTTCTCAAGAGCCTTCCATCTTGTCACCCGGCACCAGGCGGAACTTGAAACCGAAATCGCCCACCGCAAGCGGGTGGAGGCGGATCTTGTCGAAAGTGAATTCAGGTTCCGGCAGATGGCGGAATTTTTACCCCTCCCCCTAATTGAGACGGACAAAACCCTGCACATTGTCTATGCCAACAGGGCGGCGCTTGACTGGTTCGGGTATACGGAACCCCAGATGTCCACAGGGCTGCACCTGTCGGTATTATTTAAGGAAGAGGTGAGCCGTTTTTTTGACCTGTCCGCACCGGAAATCCTCGGACACAAAGAGATGACGCTTTGCAGAAGTGACAGCAGCCACATCTGGGCCATGGTTGAAACAGCACGGATACGGGTAAAAGACGAATCCCTTGGACTGCGAATCTGCTTTGTGGATCTGGCGGAACGAAAAAAAGCAGAGGCCGCTGTCCTGCATGCCGCCGAACAATCCAAGTATGCCCTGGTGGGCCAGGTGGCAGGAAAGATGGCCCATGACTTCAACAATATTCTGGGCGCGATCATGGGCAATGCGGAGCTGACACTGATGGACTGCACCGATGCGGAAACCCGGAACAATCTGAACATCATTTTGGATCAAACCAAACGGGGCCACATTCTAACACAAAACCTGGTGGCCTTTGCCAGGGATCAGGCCCCAAGCAAAGAGTGGTTTAACCTGAACCGGAAGATAGAATCCGTAATAACAATACTCGGCACGGATTTGAACGATATCCGGCTCAATGTTCGGTTTGACGAAGATCTGCCGCCCATTTTGGCAGATCCGGGGATGATTGAACAGAGCCTGGTCAACATGTTTCAGAATGCGATTCATGCCCTGAGCCGGACCCGGGCACCTGAAATCACACTGAGCACCCGCCTTTCAAAAGAGATGTTTGAAATCCAAATGTCAGACAACGGGTGCGGAATTCCCGAAGCATCGCATCCGGACGTGTACACCCCCTCCTTTACCCTTAAAGGAAGCCGGGATGTCCTCGGGGCATATGCCTCCGGCATCAAAGGCACCGGTTACGGCCTGGCCAATGTGAAAAAGTATATGGACAAGCATGGCGGGAAAATCACCTTTACCAGCGCACCGGAACGGGGCACCACGTTTACCCTGTCCCTTCCCGTCCATGCGGAAAACAAAGACCGCCTGCCCGAAGGTGGCAACGGTATGATTCAAAACGTTGCCACCGGCCGCCATATCCTCCTGGTCGAAGATGAAAGCGCCATTGCCGTCGTATTCCGGGCAATTCTCACCAAACCGCCCTTTGAGAATAATGTCACCCTGGCCGATACCGGCAGAATGGCCATGGATCTATTTGAGCCCGGAAAATTTGATCTGGTCAGCCTGGACTACATGCTGTCCGGCACCATCAACGGCCTGGATGTTTACCGCCATATTCGGAAAAAAGACAAGGAGGTCCCGGTGGTATTCGTGTCCGGAAACATGGAGTTCGCAGCCTCCATCCAGGATCTGAAAAAAGAAGATCCGTTCCTTGGCTACCTGCCCAAACCCTGTGACAATCAAACCTATGCCACGGCCATTGGAAAATGGCTGAACCGGCAATAAAAAAGCCCAAGACCGGAATGACAAAAAGCCGCCTCCCCCGTTTCAGGAGAGGCGGCTTTCTATTTACTGCAAGTTGTATTTAAAGGCGATAAAAACCTTTAGTTACATCTTGGAACCTTCTGCATGGCTCTGCAGTTTTACTTCAACTTTTTCTTTCAGACCGGCATAGTACTTTCTGAGGATAACCAGAACCTCTTCACGGCCGAAGTGATCAACAACTTCTTCGTTGTTGGACAGGGCGTGGCGCAGTTTGGTACCGGACAGGATAACACGGTCGTCTTTGCCGTGGGGGCAGGTTCTCATGGAAGCCATGCCGTCGCATTTGTGGCAGTAGAACGTCCAGTCGATCTTCAGGGGTTCGCACAGAAGGCGTTTGCCTTCTTCTTCCGGCGTCGGAATGGTGTCGAAGATTTCCTGTGCTTCGAACAGGGTGTAGAAGTCGCCAACACCTGCGTGGTCGCGGCCGATGATCATTCTGTTGACGCCGTAGTTCTGACGGAAGGTGGCGTGCAGCAGACCTTCGCGGGGACCGGCATATCTCATGTCAAGGGGATAACCGCCGTTGATTACATGCTCGGGTACGAAGTAATCCTGGATCAGACGATCGATACATTCGATACGAACTTCTGCGGGGATGTCGCCGGGTTTCAGGTTACCGATCAGGGAGTGGATCAGAACGCCGTCACATACGTCGAGAGCGATCTTGCAAAGATGTTCATGGGATCTGTGCATGGGGTTTCTCAGCTGCATGGAAGCAACGTTTGCCCAGCCTTTTTCATCCATGATGGCACGGGTTTCAGTCGGGGTCAGGTATACGCCTTTGAACTTCTCGGGGAATTCGCCTTCGGAAAGAACTTTTACGGGACCTGCCAGGCAGAACTCTTTTCTGGCCATAACAGCCTGAACGCCGGGATGGTCTTCCATGGCGATTTTCCAGAATACGTCGTCTTCAGACTCTTCGCCGTGGCCTTTGTATACTTTTTCGCATTCCCATTTTTTCTCTTCTTCGGTCATTTCGAATTTCTCTTCGATTTTCATGGTGGCATATACTTCACCATTTCTTTCGAGAGCAATTTCGTCGCCTTCGTTGATCTCAGCGGCATCGGCAGCAGAGGCATCGAGCATTACGGGAACCGGCCAGAATGTACCGTCTGCCAGCAGGAAGTCAGCGCAAACGCCTTTCCAGTCAGCCTTGGTCATGAAACCGTTCAGCGGAGAGAAACCGCCGATACCGAGCATGATCAGGTCGCCTTTAACCTGGGAAGAGATTTCGATTTTTTTCAGACCTTCGGCTTTTTTGATTTCAGCTTCCAGTTCAGCGCCTTCGAGCTTGCAGATGACAAGACCTTTTCCACCGTGGGGTGCAACTAATTTAGACATATACGTCGTTCTCCTTGTTAATTGGTTATCTTACCACTATTAGGGGTTAGATACTGTCCCAGCATCTAACATCAATTTTATTTAAAAATCTTGTAAGATTTAATGATGATTGAGGAATTTGTCAAGAAATTTATTCATTTATATTTAAGAGGCCGGCAAGTTCCCCCATGGAGGTGACATGGGCATGGGCTTCAAGTCCCATGTTCTTAAATGCAACAAACCAGGTGCCTGCCGCCAGGGCGGCTTTCCGGTCATATTCCGAGTCGCCGATAAAGAGGATTTCTTCGGGCAGAAGATCAAACTTGTCCATGATTTTTTGCAGCTGATCCGGGGCGGGCTTCGGGTTTTTAACATCTGCAGCCGTAACCACGGTTTCAAACATGGCAGTCATCTGGTTGTCCTCCAATACGCTTTCCATGGTATTGGTCCGGTTGGTGGCCACCCCCCGGATAAAGCCCTCTTCTTTTAGCCTGCCAAGCAATGTTATCAGCCCCTTTTCCCGCTGCATGTAGGGGATGAACTTGGCGTACCCGATGGAACGTATCTTATCGTATACCGGAAGGTGGTCCCCGAACTCAGGAAAGAGGTATTCGATGGCCGCCGTCACCGTCATCATATGCACGTTGATAAACTGTTCTTCGGTCAATTCGGGTTTGCCGAATGCATCCAGAATTTCATCGTAGAATTTACGGTTGGACAGGGCCGTGTCAAACATCACCCCATCGCAGTCGAACACCACGGCCTTAACTTTAGAAAGTTCCATTGAGTCGCCTTAAAATTGATTCGCTAAAAAAATAATCTGCCCGAAGTCAGATGCCAGTCGTGAAAACGTCAGGATTTTTTGCCGGATTCGTCAAAATAAATGGCATACACCCGGATTTTCAGCTTGGGTTTGAGCGTGCTGTCGGTCTTCAGCGTAATAACATCGTAGAGGTCATCCGCCTTGTCCGAATGGGCCAAAACCTTCACCTGCCAGTCCTTTTCCCCGTCTTTGGGCGGAATCAGCTCCGCTTTGATCTGGGAGTCGAACCGCTGGGATATTTCCTTTATCGTGAACGGATATTTTTCTGCCGGCGTAATGGTTACATAAGTTTCCAAAGATTCACCGGGAACGCCGCTGAGGCTGACTGTGGCAGGTGAAATTTCGACAACGGAATCCACCTGGCCTGTAACGGTCAGATAAAACTGCTTGTTCTTCGGATCATCGGTTTTCACAAGGATCCGTTTATTCAACTGCTTGCCGCCGTATCCGCCGGTTTTAATACCGATTTTGATTTTGCCTTCCCCTCCCGGGGGAATTCGCCTGTCATAGGCACGTTTGTCGCAGCCTCAGGGGGGAATCACGCCGAGAATATTCAGGGGGGTGTCCCCTTCATTCCGGATCATGAATTCATGGGTGATACTCCGGCCCTCTGCCACATCTGAAAATTCAAAGGACGGGTTCACCGGTACGGCCTTGGGTGCGGCCAGCCCCACACCTGCGGACACAGCCATAATAAAAACGGTGGCTGAAATAAGTAGTAGTCTTTTCATGGTCATTCCATTCCTAACTTGATTGATCTTTCTGAATAGAATCTATCCCAATCCCAGCGTAAATACAATAGTCCGGTATCGGGTACCCGTTAAACCTGCGTGACTGGAAAATAGGCGCGTTTATCTTTTTGCCAGTTCACGGTTGATTCGGTCACTGACCCCCGCATCATGGTGGACGGGCCTGCCGTTGATTCGATTGACCCGGACCGCCCCCATGAGTGCATTGGTCACCATGACATTGGGCAAATTCGTCAGCGCCTCGGGTGTCAACGGCCTGGTCTCAACAGTATACCCCTGAGCAGCCAATGCCTCTTTCACCGCCTCAACCGTGACCCCCGGCAGCACATTCGGTGACGCAGGTATAACGATTGAGTTTTCCGCCACAGCCATAATATTGCAGGTGTTGGTTTCAGAGACACTTTCGTCAGGATTCAGGATCAGGGCTTCGTCAGCCCCCTGCGCCTCAGCAAATGCACCGGCCCTTTCATAAAACAGGTAGTTCATGGACTTGTGATCCGCCAGAAAACTCTGGCGGGGATGGGGAAATGTAACCAGGTCAATCCCGGTTTTTCCGAGCATCTCCAACCGGTGGACATAGGGCCGGATAAAGGCGGCAGAAAAAAGTTTCTCACGGCTGCCGTCGATGGCGGCCACAAGTTTCACCGCACAGATCTCGTTCTCCAACCTGTTTTCTTTCACCAGCAACCGGATTACGGCGTCCCATGTAACATCCGGCGGATGGGTTTCAAACAGGCTGCGCCAGGACTGAGCTAACCTGCGTTCATGGGCATCCAGCCGCAGGGGAACCCCTTTTTCCACCCGGATGGTTTCAAACAGTCCGGCCCCGTATTGGAACGCCTGGCTTGCCGCAGGCACACGGGCACGGTCCTGATCCGTAAGTTTGCCGTTTACCCAGGCTTTCTGGCATAAATCCCGGGTACCTGATGATGCCGCCATCAGGGTTTCCATTAGGGTTTTGCCCTTATCCAGGGTTTCCTGGTACTCTTTTTCCGGATCGGAATCATAGACAATGCCGCCGCCCACAGAAAAGAAAAGCCGGTTTTCCGTGATGGTGGCTGTCCGGATGGCAATGGACAGATCCATGGTGCCGTGAAAACTTAAGTACCCGATGGATCCCGTATAGACGTGCCGTTTTACCGGCTCCAGTTCATCAATGATCTCCATGGAACGGATTTTGGGGCACCCGGTAATGGATCCCCCGGGAAAGGTGGCCCGGACCAGGTCAACGGCGGTCTTGTCTTCTTGCAACACGCCCTCCACCACGGATACCAGGTGGAAGACATTTTCATAGGGTTCCAGGCGTTTGTGTTCCGTGACCGCCACGGAACCGAACTCCGTGACCCTGGAGATATCGTTGCGCATCAGGTCCACGATCATGGTGAGTTCTGCATCGTCTTTAAGACTTGAGGCAAGCATCCGGCCGTTTTCCTCATCAGCTTCAGGGGTGCGGCCCCGGGCAATGGTTCCCTTGATGGGCCGGGTCTCCACGTGCCGGCCGGACAGTTTGATGAACCGTTCGGGTGATGTGGACACCACATGGTGGTCTCCGGCATGGATATAGGAAAAGAACGCGGCAGGATTCCGGTTGAACAACTCCATAAAAAGGCTGTAGGCATCCCCTGTGAACCCTGTGTCAAAGCGCTGGGAAAGATTGGCCTGATAAATGTCTCCGGCCCTCAAATAGTCGATGACCTTTGAAACGGCGGCCATATATTCCGGTTTGGTAAACGAAGAGGTAAACCCGCGGCTGTCAATGGCGTATCCGGAAGGTTCCCAGGCCCTGTCAAGCGTGGCCAGAAATTTGAGTTCCGTATCCGCTGCCAGTGCATCAGCGTCCTCCCGGTCAAAAAGGGGAATGCACAGACGGGTCTTGCCGGTTTCACGGTCATGGATCATCAGGGCGGCGGGGGCGTAGAGCAGGATGTCCGGTAAAAAGGTATCCGAACACGTCCTGGGCAGATCTTCGATCCGGTCCTTAAGATCATAGGCAAAATAGCCGAACAGCCCCGATGCCACCGGCAAATCGGTTACCAGACGCTCGGGTGAGCACTGCTCTATAATCGCCCGGACCAGGTCAAAAGGGTCTGCTTCAGCTGGGGTGCCGCTGCCATCTTCGGCATTCGAAACTGCGCCCAAATCCACGGACTCACCCGCAACTGTCAGAGATAGTCTGTTCTGGTATCCGCGCAGTTCGAGCCAGGGATCCACGGCCAGACAATTGTACCTGGCGCAGTCCATATCTGAACCGGACAGCAGCAGAACGGTGCCGGGCCGGTCCGAAAACCGGGCAGCAGCATCCTCAAAGGACAGGTTCAGACTCAGGTCCCGGACAACGACATCTTTTATTTTTGGCAGGTGGTGCAGGCGTTCCATTATCTGAGAAATGGATTCATCCGTTTTTCGTTCCCGATGCTGGTCTCAGGGCCATGACCGGTATAGACCACCGTATCCTCATCCAGTCCCAGCAGCTTTGTTTTGATGCTGGAAATCAGGGTGTCGTAATCGCCTCCCGGCAGGTCTGTCCGGCCGATGGACCCGGCAAACAGGGTGTCTCCTGCAAAGAGATGCCCGGGGGTGTAAAGGCAGACGCCGCCGGGGGAATGGCCGGGCGTATGGATGACTTTGAGGGTAATGTCACCGAAAACAATTTCATCCCCGTCTTTGAGAAGCTGGTCAGCTTCGGGGGAGTTTTCAGCGGACAGTCCGAACATGGCGGCCGACCGGGACAACTCGGTCAGCATGGGGGCGTCGCCGGGGTGGATGGCAATGGGTGCAGCCGTGGTTTCCTTCATCCGCTTGTTGGCCCCCACATGGTCAAAATGGCCATGGGTGTTGATCAGGTATTTGACCGTCAATTCCTCCTTGGCCAGGGCCATGAGGATTCTGTCCGCATCATCACCCGGATCAATAACAACCGCTTCTTTTGTGTTCTCACATCCAAGGATAAAACAATTGGCCATGATGGGGCCGACTTCAAGCTTTCTTATAATCACAACGCGCCTCCCATGTTTTCCACGGACCTTATCCGGTCCAACACCCCGTTGATAAAGGATCCTGAATCCCGGGTCCCGAATTTTTTCCCGATCTCAACCGCTTCGTTGATGGAGACGGAAGCCGGGATGTCATCCCGCTTTAACATCTCGAATACGGCGATCCGCATGATGTTCCGATCCACAGCCGGCATCCTGGAAACCTTCCAGTTGCGGGCAGACTTGTCCAGAAGCCGGTCAATCTCTGTCTTGTGGGTCATCACCCCGTCCACCAGTTCAAGAAAAAACGGCTTGACTCCCGCCGTCAGCATGTCCTCGTGCTCGGCACAGAAATCATCCAGGCCCTGATTGGTATCCGTCTGATTTACATCCAGAAAAAAAAGGGCCTGGAGCGCCGCTTCCCTGGATTGACGTCTATCGCCCATCTGCTTATTCCGCCCCGTCCATGCCCTGGCAGAGGTTGGCCATTTCAACGGCACCTAAGGCCACATCAAAGCCTTTGTTCCCCGCTTTTGTACCGGCACGCTCAATGGCCTGTTCAATGGTCTCTGTGGTCACGATACCGAACATAACCGGAACCATGGCGTCCATGGACACAGCGGCAATGCCCTTGGAAACTTCCGCACACACGTAGTCGTAATGGGTTGTGGCACCGCGGATGACCGCTCCCAGGCAGATGATGGCATCATACTTCTTCTGGGCCACCATCTTTTTGGCAACCAGGGGGATTTCAAAAGCACCGGGTACCTTGAGCACGGTAATGTCGCTGTCTTCGGCACCGCTTCGCACGAGTGCATCAACGGCACCGTCCGTAAGTTTGGAAACGATAAAGTCATTGAACCTGGAGGCAATAATTCCGAATTTCTTTCCCTTGGCATTGAGATTGGCTTCAACGATCTGAGGCATGGTTTTATCCTTATATTATTTTTATTCCTGCGTATTCTTTACGGCAAATTCTAAAATCTTGCATGGTGCCGGGGGGAGATCCTTATTTTTCCGGGATCATGTGCAGCAAATGTCCCATCTTTGCCTGTTTGCACTCCAGATACCCCTGGTTGTGACAATTGGCAGCCACTTCAATGGGAACCTGCTCCACAACGGAAAGACCGTAGCCTTCCAGCCCGACCATCTTTTTTGGGTTATTGGTCATCAGGCGCATTTTCTTTACACCCAGATCCACCAGCATCTGTGCACCGACACCGTAATCTCTCATATCTGCCTTGAACCCGAGCTTTTCGTTGGCTTCCACCGTATCAAATCCCTGACGCTGATATTCGTAAGCTTTCAACTTGTTCACCAGGCCGATCCCGCGGCCCTCCTGGCGCAGATAAAGAATCACGCCGCAGCCTTCTTCGTCAATCATCCCCATGGCGGTATGCAGCTGATCCTGGCAGTCACAGCGCAGGGAACTGAAGATATCGCCGGTCATACACTCAGAATGGACGCGAACCAGGATGTCATCCTCAGGATTGATGTCCCCTTTCACCAAGGCAATATGGGTAAGGCTGTCAATGTCGTTTTCATAGGCAATGATCCTGAAATCCCCCCCAACCCGTGTGGGAATGACGGTTTCCGCAGCCCGCCGGACAAAAATCTCCGTTTTCAGCCGGTATTTCACCAGATCCGCCACGGTGCAGATGCCGATATCGTGCTTTTTGGCAAACTGTTCTAAAGAGGGCATCCGGGCCATGGTGCCGTCATCATCCATAATCTCGCAGATGACACCGGCAGGCTTCAGGCCGGCCAGCCGGGCCAGATCCACAGACCCTTCGGTCTGTCCGATTCTGACCATAACACCACCGTCCCTTGCCCGTAGCGGAAAGATATGGCCGGGCTTTGCTATGTCTGCGGGGGTGGTATCATCAGCCACGGCTGTCAGAATGGTGGTGGCCCTGTCCGCAGCGGAAATCCCGGTGGTGACACCCCGCTTGGCCTCAATGGATACGGTGAACCCGGTTTCAAACTGGGAGGTATTGTTCTCGACCATCAGCGGCAGGTCCAGACGGTCGGCGATAGTGGAGTCCAGAGAAAGACAGATCAGACCGCGTCCGTAGCGCGCCATGAAGTTGATGTCTTCCGCTGTGACCTTTTCAGCAGCAACCACCAAATCTCCTTCAT
This sequence comes from uncultured Desulfobacteraceae bacterium, assembly GCA_913041495.1. Taxonomy (GTDB): domain Bacteria; phylum Desulfobacterota; class Desulfobacteria; order Desulfobacterales; family Desulfobacteraceae; genus Desulfobacter. The sequence goes on from CAJWHT010000037.1 coordinate 36,679, forward strand.
TCTCTCTGTCCTCATCATCGACCAAGATGATCATCTTACCAGCACGAAGGTCTTCGAGCGCACTCTTGACGCGTTCAATCGGATCTGCGTCCAA
>CAJWHT010000038.1 GCA_913041495.1 uncultured Desulfobacteraceae bacterium
GCCATGGGCCGCCCATGAACGTCATGCGCCGTGCCCACAACAAACCATGAAAGAAATCAACGAGTTGCCTGGTTCTTTCATATAAACCGAATAAGCTTTCAGAGCAAAATCGGCACCTAATTCTTCAGAGCATTCTTCACAATAATCTATGGAGAAATTGAATTCTTTGCTGCATTTTTTCCCATAGTGTCAAATTACCTCAAGCTTCAAACAATTTTGTGGAAAGCTCAAAAGGATTGCTCGCCCGATCAAAACCCGCAAAAACACATCAAAATTTAAGAGAAAAATGGTGGAATTTTTGGGTGCAAAATTGGGTGCAATTTGAACCGGGTTGCGTAAAGGGGGCTGGGTGACGTAAAAAGGCCTGTAAGCTGAAGAAGCCTACAGGCCTTTGTTTTCATGGTGGGCCATCAAGGGGTCGAACCTTGGACCTACTGATTAAGAGTCAGTTGCTCTGCCAATTGAGCTAATGGCCCATGAATTGAACGCGAGAGAAAATACCAGTCATGGCATGGCTTGTCAATACCTTTTTTGGCCGGGTGGATTTTTTACGGATTCAAATCAGTGTTGACCCCCGGATGGCGATTTTGATATATTGCAGTGTTTTGGGGTCAACCGAATAATATTCATAAATTTTAAGGAACAATCATATGGCAAACGTAAAATCACAGACCTTGTTTGAGGCGGCAAAGAATCTGATTCCCGGTGGTGTGAATTCACCAGTAAGGGCCTGCGGCTCCGTGGGCGGGGAGCCTGTGTTTATTGAACGGGGGGAGGGCAGCAAGCTTTATGATGCCGATGCCAACAGCTATATTGATTATGTCCTGTCCTGGGGGCCTCTGATTCTGGGGCATCGTCCGCCCCAGGTGATTGAGGCGCTGCAGAAAGTGCTTGATATCGGTACCAGTTTCGGGGCGCCTACTGCGCTGGAGACTGAACTGGCTCAGCTGGTGGTGGATATGGTGCCGTCCGTGGATATGATCCGGATGGTCAATTCCGGTACCGAAGCCACCATGAGTGCCATCCGCCTGGCCCGGGGCTATACCGGCCGGGATCTCATTGTAAAGTTTGACGGCTGCTACCACGGCCATGCCGATACCCTGCTGGTGGCGGCGGGTTCCGGGATTGCCACCTTAGGTATTCCGGGCAGCCCCGGCGTACCGGAGGATGTCATCAGAAATACCCTTTCCATTACCTATAACGACGTGGAAGGCTTTGAGCGGTTGATGGCGGAAAAGGGCGACCAGATTGCCTGCGTGATTCTCGAGCCGGTGGCAGGGAACATGGGGATGGTTCGTCCCAGGCCGGAATTCCTTGAGGCGCTCAGATCCCAGACAGAAAAGCACGGCACCGTTCTGATCTTTGATGAGGTGATGACCGGGTTCCGGGTCGGGAACAGCGGGTGTGCCCAAGGGTACTTTAATATCACCCCGGATCTGACCTGCTTTGGCAAGGTCATCGGCGGCGGACTGCCTGTGGGGGCTTACGGCGGAAAAAGAGAGATCATGTCCCAGATTGCCCCGGTGGGTTCCATTTACCAGGCCGGTACCCTTTCCGGCAACCCCCTGGCCATGGCTGCCGGTATTGCCACACTCACCGCATTGAAAGACGACGCCCATTATGCGGAACTGGACCGGAAAACAGATGATTTCATCAATGGACTCCAGGCTGCGGCAGATGCTGCCGGCATCCCCATGCAGTCCGGTCATATCGGGTCCATGGCAGGGTTCTTTTTTACGGATCAGGATGTATTTAACTTTGATGATGCCAAGACCTGTGACCTGGAGCGGTTTGCCAGATTCTACCAGGGCATGCTGGCCAAGGGCATTTATCTGGCCCCGTCCCAGTTTGAAGCCTGTTTTGTATCCGCGGCCCATACGGACGAAGATATTGCCGCAACCGTAGCTGCGGCCAAAGAAGTTATGGCAGAGCTGTAAACCCGGATTAAACTATGACCAACGACATCAAACGCATCCACCTGGTGGCGGCCTGCGGCACCGGCATGGGAACCCTTGCCTGTATCCTCAAGGAGATGGGGTACGAGATAACCGGTTCGGATCAGAACGTATACCCGCCCATGAGCGCTTTTCTGGAAGCCAACGGGATTCACCTGTGCAGCGGGTTTGATCCGGCAAATATCGGTGATGATCCGGCACCGGATCTGGTGATCATCGGCAATGCCGTTTCCCGGGACAATCCCGAAGCAAAGGCTGTCATGGCGAGAAAGATCCCTTATATCTCCATGCCCCAGGCCGTGAATCGATTTATCGCCGGCAACAAAAAGATCATCCTGGTGACCGGGACCCACGGTAAAACCACCACCTCCGCCATCATGTCCCATCTGCTGGAAACCGCAGGGCTTTCCCCCTCGTTTATGATCGGGGGCATCCTCAAGGATTTTAACTCCAGCTTTAAGATCGGGCAGGGGGATTATATGGTGATCGAAGGGGACGAGTATGACACGGCCTTTTTTGATAAAGGGCCCAAGTTCATGCATTACGACCCTTATATCACCATTACCACCAGTATCGAGTTTGACCATGCAGACATATTTACGGATCTGGACCATATCTGCCGGATCTTCCGGGAATTTTTTAAAAAGATAAAGGATCACAGCCATGTGATTGCCTGCAGGGAAAATAAGACGTTGACGGAGGTGCTGGCAGAGGCAGGCGTGGATGCGCAAACTTACGGAGACGGCGGCGACTGGTCCTTTTCCGGCCATGAGACGCGTTCGGGAAGGACAAACGCGCGCATAGCAGGGCCGGCAGCGGAACTGATGCTGGACACCCCGCTTCAGGGCCGGCACAACCTGCTCAACGCCACTGCATGTATTGCCGCAGCAAAGAAGCTGGGCATTCCGGACGAGAAAATTATAGAAGGGATAGCCTCTTTTTCAGGTGTCAAACGGCGCCAGGAAATCAGGGGGGTGTGCAACGGCATTACAATAATGGATGATTTTGCCCACCACCCTTCGGCCGTAAGGGAGACCATTGCCGCGGTCCGTCCTTTTTATCCGGACGGGCGGCTGGTGGCCGTGTTTGAACCCCGGACCAATACAAGCATGCGCAGCTTTTTTCAGCAGACCTATCCTGCGGCGTTTGATCTGGCGGATATGGTATGCATCTGCAACCCCTGCGTGACAAAACAAATCCCCGAGGCGGAGCGGTTCCGGCCGGAGCTGCTGGTCTCGGATATTTGTGAGCGGGGCGTAAGGGCCCGCCATTTTGAAACACCCGACCAGGTCATTGATGCCCTGGCAGGAGAGCTGCGCCCCAATGATTTGGTGTTGATCATGTCCAACGGGGGCTTTGGTAATATCCATGAGCGTCTGCTGGAGCGGCTTCGGTGAAAAAAATAGGATTAAGAATTGTCGGTATCGGCATTTTTCATATGATATTGTACGGCTATCTGGTTCCTTTTGTGATCTATCCCCGGTTTGGCGACAACGGAATGACCTTCGCCTTTGTGGTGGCCGTGGTGGTGTCTGCGGCTGTTCTGGGAACCCTGTGGCTGCAAAAGAATAAAAAACCGTAAAGGAGACAAACCAATGACAGAAAAAATAGAGTGGGATGAGAAATACAGCGTCGATGTGCCTGAAATCGACAAATACCAGAAAGAACTCTTTGATAAATTTAACGAACTCATTGATATGAGAGCTTCAAAGAAAATGGATCCCAAGGTGGCCACCAATCTGGTGTCCGATCTCAATGATTATACCAAGATGTTTTTCAACAAAGAGGAATCCCTGCTCAAACGCAAAAAATATCCGGATCTGGACGTCCATGCCAAAGCCCACCGCCAGTTCATCAAAAACTCCATTGGCCTGCGGCGGGAAATTGCCGAAGATATCAACAATCTGTCCATGGATGTGATTGTTGAACTCAGGGATTGGCTGGTGGATCACATTGAAACCAGCGATTCCCTTTACGTTCCCTTCCTGAGAATCAACCAGTATATCGAAGACTGCCGTAAAAAATAGGGTTAAAGAATTCTGTCACGGGTGACGATGTAAAATTTAGGTAATTGATTTACTTGGCTTTTACATGACCCGGACAGAATTATGGTGTTTGATTACAAAATACTGCCAACCAGCCAGGAGATCCTGGAAGGCCCCAACGAGATAAAGGGGTTTATTGACCGCCGCAAACGCGTTACCCGGAAGCTGAAGCGGGACCGGCGAAAGGCCAAAAGGGACCGCAGGAAAAGCGTACGTGACGGGGTGATCGTTAATCTGTCTTTCAAGAACGACAGGAGAAAGGGCGGGGACCGTCGCCGTCCCGGCGGCGGACGCCGGCCGACATCACGGAACGGAGGGATTCGGGTCTGACGGGTTCCTCTTAAAAAAAACGTATGGAAAAAAAATTCAATTGGTTAGTGCTGGATACCATACTTTTTCATCTTGTTGATCAGTGCCGTGTGTGAAATTTTCAGTGCAACAGCACATTTGCGAATGCTCGGATACCGCTTCAGGGCGGATTCGAGCAGTTCTTTTTCATATTTTCCAAGTTGTTCTTTCAAGGGGCCCTGGCTTACCGTCTTTGGCGACGGCGACCGAAGTTCCCGGATGCGCTCTTCAATTTCCCGGCCGAAGATAATGGCCCGGGAATCAATGGTTTCCTTGTCAGAGATAATCGATCCGCGTTCAATGACATTTTTTAGTTCCCTCACATTGCCGGGCCAGGTATGGTGACTAAGTTTCTCCATGGCGTCCGTTGTCAGCTTCTTGGGGTGGGACCCCACCTGCTTGGCGATTCTTGACAGGAAATGGCCGGTTAACGGTGTCAGGTCTCCCAGCCTTTCCCGAAGGGGCGGTACGTGGATGGGAAGGACGTTGATGCGGTAGTACAGGTCCTCTCTGAACTGGTTGTTCTGGATCATCTCTTCAATGAGGCGGCTGGTGGCGGTGATGATTCGGGTGTTCACCGGGATCTCCCGGGCACCGCCGATCCGTCGGACGCTTTTTTCCTGGATCACCCTGAGTATTTTGGCCTGGGCGCCCAGGGGCATATCCGCGATCTCGTCCAGAAAGAGGGTGCCGTTGTGGGCAATTTCAAACAAGCCTCTTTTTCCCTGCTTTTCCCCGCCGGTGAAGGTGCCCTTTTCATAGCCGAACAATTCGCTCTCAAGGAGGGACTCGGGCAGGGCGGCGCAATTCACTGCCACAAAATCCCCGGAGCGGCCGCTTTCCGCATGGATAGCCTTGGCAAAGAGTTCCTTTCCGGTGCCGCTTTCTCCCCGGATGGACACCACGGAAGCGGATTTGGCTATTCGCTGGGCAAAGGATATGGCATCCATGATAGGTTCGCTTGTGCCAATGATGTCTGAAAAGGTGATGCGGGTGGGGGAGTTGACCTCTTCTGCCAGTTCCTTGATCTGCCGCATGTCCCGCATGACTTCGATGGCACCGGTGATTTCACCTGTGCTGTCCGCAATGGGAATACAGTTGGAGAAAAACTGAAACCTGCCCCCCGGGGTGATAACGTTACGTTTTCGCTTGTAAAAGGAGCGGCCCTTGAGGCACTTGAGCAAATCCTTGTTTTCCAGGGGAAGGTCGGACAGGTTTGTTCCGATGAGTTTTGGAAAGTCCCAGCCGTACATCTGCTTGGCCACGTGGTTGATGAAGGTCACCGTGGCGTCTTTTTCTATGGCGATGATTCCGTCACGGATACTGTCAAGAACCACCTCCAGTCTCTTTTTTCTGATCTCCGAAGGCATGGCCGTAATCCGGGTGATCCGGATAAGATCGGGGATGGATTCCAGGCTCAGGATGATGTCGTCGTCCCCGGGGGAGTTGGGCCCGCTTTGGGTTTCGATGTAGACCAGGGTTTTTTTGTCCTGGTTTTTCACCTCCATGGATATGATGTTCAGATCGTTGCCGCCGATGCATCTGGCAATGTCTTCAACGATAAGTTTCCGGTCCCAGAAGAGCAGTTCAAGTTTTAAGGTGGACAGGATCATGGCGGCCTTTGTCTTTAGGGTCGATATCGGGCCTGATCCTATGCGAAGTTTGAGCCCGAATCAAGAGAAATTCACAGACTTACACCCCATTTGCCCACAAAGCCCGGCCCTGGGGACTTAAGGCTATTTACAAAAAAGTCAAGGTTTTTGATTTTATTACTTGACTTTGGGGGGGGATCATGTAATTTGCGTAGTGATGCACAATTTTTAGGTGATGTGCAAATGTTTCCGCCAAAAGGTGTCATTCTTCAAAATTCCAGTGAGGTTTGCCCCCGAAGTAGAGACGACTTTTTTTTTATTTTTTTTATCAGGAGATTGCCAATATGGCCACCGGTACAGTAAAATGGTTTAATGACGCAAAAGGTTTTGGATTTATTGAAGTAGAAGGCGGCGGAAAAGACGTTTTCGTACATCATACAGGAATTAACGGATCCGGTTTCAAGTCCCTTAACGAGGGTGACCGGGTTGAATTTGATGTCGAAGAAGGCCAGAAAGGTCCTGCTGCTGCTAACGTAACCGTGATCTAATCCATTTACGCAGCAATCGATTTCTTAAACCGTCCCTGCAGTGAGCCGATCACTGCAGGGACGGTTTTTTTGTCCTGATTATTCCACCTATGACGCCGTTAACCACATCTTTGTTCGACCAGTGCCACGACCAGGGAATTTTCTCCCATCTGGATTATTATTTCGCAAAGACCATGGCGGGTATCTTTGAGGAAACCTCTTCTATGATACTTTTCAGCGCGGCCCTGGTGTCAAAGGTCCTTGCCGAAGGTCACATCTGTCTGGATCTGTCCGCCATGGCCGGAACCCCTTTGACAGACAGCGGCGATGCCGTAGATATTCTCTTGCTGCCCGACCTTGCATCCTGGATTGCGGCGCTTTCCGCCTCTGACATGGTGGCCCTGGAAACGGCCCATGGGGCAGAACCGGATGATCCACGGCTGGCGTGGGTGCGCAGAACGCCGCTGATCCTGGACCGGGACAACAACCTGTACCTTGCCAAGTATTACGATTTTCAGCACCGTCTGGCCCGCAACATCCACATGCGGATCTCTTCTGAAAAAGATTGCACTAATATTGATGCGTCGTTTATCGATCGGGGGATCAAACGGTTCTTTGGGGACGATGCCGCACCTGAAACCGAAGGGCAGCAGGCGGCTGTGCGGCAGGCACTGGCCAAAAAGTTTCTTGTGATTTCAGGGGGGCCGGGCACCGGAAAGACGCATATTACCAACATCATCTGTGACCTGCTGACCCTCTGGGCAAAGCAGAGGGATCAGGAGAAACCCAGAATCCTTGCCCTTGCCCCCACAGGGAAAGCCGCCGGACGGCTCAATGACGGTGCCACCATACATGCCGTGCTAAAGCCTAAACCTGTGGGTGTCGGATTCCGGCATGATGCGCAAAATCCCCTGGCCGCGGATGTGGTCATCGTTGACGAGGCCTCCATGATCGATATGGCCCTGATGACCCGGCTGCTGGAGGCAATCCCGGAAGATGCCCGGGTTATCCTTCTGGGGGACAAGAACCAGTTGTCACCGGTACAGGCCGGTGCCGTCTTTACGGACCTGTGCCATGCGGATACCATGGCCGGACACCGGGTGCTGCTGACCTTCAATTTCAGGTCCAGGGGGCAAAGCGGGATTGAAAATCTGGCCAATGCCGTCAATGAAAATGACCTTGCCACCCTGATGCGGATTTTAGAAACGGATACCTATGACGATGTCGGCTTTGAAAACCTTAAGGGCAAGGCGGCCCTTATCCCCACCATAGAAAAATATGCGGCAGGGGGATATACCCCCCTGGTGGCGTCGGCCGATCTGGAAACGGCACTGAACCGCCTGGATGATTTCCGCATCCTTTGCGCCCATAACCGGGGGGAGGGCGGAACATTACAAGTTAATCATCTTTGTGAAAAGGTTTTACGGACAACCACCGGAAATGATATAAGTGGGTCGCTTTTTAGGCAAATTGTGATGGTCACCCGCAATGACTACAGGCTGGGATTGTTCAACGGGGACACCGGGGTGGTCTGGGCCGGCGATGAAAAACAATCCGCCGGGGCCAGGCAGATCCTGGCCGTTTTCCCGGATGGCAGCAAGGGGTGCCGGCAGCTCCGGTACGCAGACCTGCCGGACCATGAACCGGCCTTTGCCCTGACCATTCACAAAGCCCAGGGCTCTGAATACGGCACTGTCCTGGTGGTCATACCTGACAGGATTTCCCCTGTGGTGACCCGGCAACTCCTCTACACGGGGATCACACGGGCCAGAAAAAAGGTGATCATCGCAGGGCGTCCGGAGGTGATCCGGGAGGCCATGGCCATGCCGCTGCAACGCAGATCCAACCTTGAGGCTGTGCTGTCCCGGCTGTGCGGCAGGACAGAACCCCACGCCTGATCAGCCCGGCAATGGCTGCCCGGCAAGGCCTGTTACGGCTCTTCCGGGAGACTTTGGACCCGTAACAGAAAGAAATCCTTTGAAAACCGAAAACGCCATACCCAATCAGATCTGGATGTTTTTTGCATCGGTAAGGCTCACCGTTTACACCCTGGTGATCCTTGCGGTGACATCCATTATCGGCACTGTCATTCTCCAGAACGGAAGTCCGCAGCAATACGTCAACCTATACGGTCAGGGGCTGTACAACCTGATCCAGGTCCTTCAGATCGACGATATGTACCACGCGTGGTGGTACCTTTTGCTGCTTTTGCTGCTCTGTATCAATATTGTGGTCTGCTCCGTGGAGCGTCTGTCCAAAACCTGGAAAATCATCTTTCCGGACAAAATCAAGGTCAATCCCAAACGCTTCTTGTCAGCCAAAAACAAGGAAAGCTTTGAAACCGAGAAGGACCTGGAACCCCTCTGCGCTGAGTATGAGGCGCTGTTGTCCAAACGGATCGGCAAAGTGATCCGGCAAGAGGCCGAGGGCAGCGTCGTTCTTTATGCGGAAAAGGGCCGGTGGACACGGCTTGGGGTCTACGTGGTCCATGCCTCCGTTATTTTGCTGCTGGCCGGCGCCCTTATCGGTGCGCTTTTCGGATTCAAGGCCAGTCTTCGCCTGGATGAGGGGGAGACGGCAGATACCGTATTTGATTCCAAGACACGGATGCCCATAAAGCTGCCCTTTGCCATCCAGTGCAACGAGTTTGAAGTCCGGTTTTACGATACCGGCGCCCCGGAAGAATTCCGGTCCAATCTCACCGTGATCGAGGGCGGCCAGGAGAGCTTTACCCGGGATATCCGGGTGAACCAGCCCCTGCGCTATAAAGGGATCAACGTATTCCAGTCCTCCTACGGCACGGCCTCCCCCAACGAAGCCGTATTTCAAATCACCGACAACATCACCCAGGACGTCATCACGCAGACCATTAAAAAAGGCCAGGCCGTGGATCTGCCCGGCAACATGGGTACCTTTAAATTTGAAGGGTTTCTGCCCCATTTCGACTTCAGGGGCCACAATCTGGGTGAGGCCTTTTTCGGCCGCATGACCCTGGCCGAGGGCAAAAATTTCCAGATCGGCCTGCCCACCAAGTTCCCCACCTTCGACAAGATGAGAAAAGGGCGGTTCACCGTGGTGGTCAAAGATTTTGACCAGGCCTATTACACCGGTCTTCAGGTCACCAAGGATCCCGGGGTATGGTACGTATATGCCGGGTTTATCTTCATGATCGTGGGCTGCTGGGTTACCTTTTTCATTTCCCACCAGTCGGTGTGTATCGGGCTTGAAACCAGCATGAGCAATGCCGGCAGCACCAGCGGTCCGGTCCGGGTGTGGGTGGCAGGCAAAGCCAACCGGAACGCCCACGGCATGACCCTGAAAATCAGAAAACTCGCCACAATTTTAAAGGACATCTAAGGCAAATGAACTCTTCTTTACTTTTATCCGCAGCAACATTTATTTATGCCCTGGCCTCGGTGTTTTACATCGGTTCCTTTTCCTTCAAGAAACAGGTGCTTGCCAAGCTCGGGTTCTGGGTGATCGTCATCGGCTTTATTGCCAACACCTCCGGCATTCTGCTTCGGTGGATGGAGTCCTACCAGATGGGATACGGCCACGCCCCTTTTTCAAACATGTACGAATCCCTGGTGTTTTTCTCCTGGACCGTGGCTGCCCTGTATATTTTTGTGGAGATTAAATACCGGGAAAGCATCATCGGGGTTTTTGTTTCACCCCTGATCTTTCTGGCCATTGCCTATGCTTCTTTTGACCCGTCCATATCCTCCAAGATCAGCCCCCTGATCCCGGCCCTGAAGTCCAATTGGCTCATTGCCCACGTGATCACCTGTTTCCTGGGGTATGCCGGGTTTGCCCTGGCCTTCGGCTTTTCCTTTATATATTTTGTAAAACCCAGAGATCCCAACGCCACATCCATATTCGCCAAACTGCCGGACTGGGAGATCATAGACGAGCTGACCTACCAGATGATCGTATTCGGATTCCTCTTTCTGACCATCGGCATTATCACAGGTTCGGTGTGGGCCAACTCTGCCTGGGGCAAATACTGGTCCTGGGATCCCAAAGAAACCTGGTCTCTGATCACCTGGTTTATTTACGCCATTTTCCTTCATCTTCGGCTCATGCGCGGCTGGCACGGAGCAAAGCTGGCACTGGTATCCATCTTTGGCTTCTTCTGTGTGCTGTTTACCTACTTTGGCGTGAACTATCTGCTCAGCGGCCTGCACAGTTACGGATAAACCTTCAATTGGTTTTATCGACGTTGTAACTAAAATTTAATAATTTCTCATCGCACAAAAAACAAAAAAAAGGGGGAATCGCCTACGGATTCCCCCTTTTTTTGCGGGTGTTTCACACGCTCTTGCCTCCCTTATTTACTTGACAAGAAATCAAGATATTGTATAGATTAACCCGAATTGACAGTTTTGGACGTATTGCAGACGCGGCAACGGGGTTTGCTGCCTGCACAAAGTATAGGTCGGGCGTGTGGCCGGCCATAAGGTTATAGTAACATCAACTTATTAACATTGATGGAGTTTTCATGAGCGAAATAGAAAACAAAGCTGAACATGGTTCCATGGATGGTGCAGGGGAATGCGCCGCCGGTGATCCAAAAGATGACAAAGGCCTCGGGCTCGGCGTCATTTTTTTTATGGTGGCATTTTTAGTATGCTTCCTTTCCGGCTGGCTGCTTTTTCCCAAGTTGCTTTATTCAAAGCACGAGCAACCCTTTAACTTTGATCACGAGCTTCATACTGCTGAAGCCGGTGATTGTGAATCCTGCCACTTCTTAAGGGAAGACGGTACCTGGTCCGGTATCCCCAATCTTGCGTCCTGTATGGAATGCCATACGGACGAACCCATGGGGGAAACCGAAGACGAAGCTATCTTCTGCGAAGAATATGTGGCCAAAGAGAAGGAAGTGCCCTGGTTTGTTTACTCAAAACAGCCGGACTGTGTTTTCTTCTCCCATGCAGCCCATATCAACGGCGAGAATGCCGCCGGTAAAATGGACTGTAAAACCTGCCATGGTCCCATCGGCGAATCCACCTCGTCCCGCCCCTATGAAGAAAACAGAATCACCGGCTACAGCCGTGATATCTGGGGCAAGAACATCTGGGGATTTAAGAAACATTCCTGGGATCGGATGAAGATGGATGACTGCGCTAACTGTCACGTGGAAATGGATGGCCATAAAGGCTATTGTTTCCAGTGTCACAAGTAACGCGCCTCAACGAGCGAAATCTTTTTTTTGTAAAGGAAATCTTATGAAAATTGATAGACGAAGCTTCTTGGGATTGGGACTTGGCGCAGCAGCTGGTATTGCAGTTTCCCCCGTTGGGGTGAAGCTCACAGATGATTCCTCCATCTGGACCCAGAACTGGCCCTGGACCCCGGTTCCCGAAGACGGTGAAATAACTTACGACCCTTCAGTCTGCAGCCTTTGCCCCGGCAGCTGCGGCATCAGTGTTAGAAAAATCAAAGGACGCCCGGTGAAAATCGAAGGTGCGGACGGCTACCCCGTGAACAACGGCGGCGCCTGTCTACACGGAATTGCCGGCCTCCAGTATCTTTACGATCCCTCACGGGTGAAAACTCCCATGCGGAAAAACGGCAACCGTTTTGAAGCCATCTCCTGGGAAGAGGCCATCTCCATCGTTGCCGGTAAACTTGCCGACATCCGTACGGACGGCGCCCCGGAAACCTTAGGGGTGATCACCGGCAGTGCCGCAGGCTCCATGCCCGCGCTGTTCAAACGGTTCCTGGACGCATTCGGTTCTCCCAATGCTTACGAGATGCCGAGCCTGGAAGGCAACCTCCAGCTCACCGCCGCCACACTTCACGGCGCTGGCAACACCATCGGGTTTGACCTTGAAAATTCCGATTTCGTACTGAGTTTCGGTGCGGGCATCATCGAAGGCTGGGGATCTCCCGTGGCCTGTTTCAAGGCCAATGCCTCCAGAAAAGAACGCCACGCCAAACTCTACCAGATTGAGCCCAGACTTTCCAACACCGCCGCCGGCGCTGACAAGTGGATTCCCATCAATCCCGGCACCGAAGCGGACCTGGCCCTGGGGCTTTGCGCAGTGCTTTTGAGCAAGAACCTTTTCACCCAGGGGAACTTCACCGGCGGGTTCCAGAAGTTTACCGCCGTGATCCAGAAAGAATACTCTCCCACACGGGTTGAAGCCAGCACTGGCATCCCGGCTGCGGACATTGAAGCGCTGGCCGTTGCATTTGCCAAGGCCAAGGCACCTGTTGCCGTACCCGGCAAGGGACGGGGTGACCACGGACAAAACCTGAAAGAATTTGCCGCTGTTCAGACCCTGAACGCCCTGGCCGGCAGACTGAACCAGGAAGGCGGTGCCTTTGTGATGGCACAGCCCGAATACCTCTCCTTTCCCGAAGCGGCCATGGACGAAATTGCCGAAGCCGGTGCAGGCAAGGAAAAAATCGCAGGTTCCGTCAACAAGCTTATCGAAGACATTAACGGGTCTGACAAGCCGCTGCTGAACGCCCTGTTCGTTCACAACGCCAATCCCTGTTATACGCTGAAAAACACCCAGCGGGTGAAAGATGCCTTCAAAAAGGTGCCCTTCGTGGTCAGTTTCTCCTCTTTTATGGACGAAACCGCCATGGAAGCAGACGTGATCCTGCCCGCATCCACTTTCCTGGAACGTACCGAAGACGTACCTGCCGGTGCCGGCCTGCCCAAATCCGTGATCGGTCTGGCAACCCCCCAGGTGGACCCGGTCTTCAACACCAAGAATCCGGGCGATGCCCTGATTCAGGTGGCCCAGGCCATGGGCGGCACCATTGCCGAAAGCTTTGAGTGGGAAACCTATGACGAATGTCTGGAAGCTGTTGCCGCAGATATCTGGGACAGCCTCTCAGAAGAAGGGTCTGTTGTCGTTGCCGAGGGTGTACCCGAGGGAACCCCCGCCGTTGATGTCAGCTACCTGGCAGCCAACCCCACATCCGTAGAGATGAAGGGCGAAGGCGATTTCACCCTGGTGGCCATTGACAATATGCGGCTCACCGGTACCATCCCTGCCGCCTCTCCCTTTGCCATCAAGACGGTATCCGACAAGGTGCTTTCCGGTACACAGACCGTGGTTGAAATCAACCCGGCATCCGCCAAGGGTCTGAAAGACGGCGGCGAAGCTATCATTGCCACCGAACAGGGCGAAGCCAAAGTAAAAGTCAACTTAAACGAAGGTATCATGCCGGGCGTTATCGGGATGGTAAAAGGCCTGGGTCACACCTTTGACAACCCCTATGTGGCTGGCAAAGGCGTAAACGTGAACGATCTGATCGGCCCGGTCATCGAGCCCGGATCAGGACTGGATGCCGCTTTCGGAATCAAGGCCACGCTGAAAAAGGCGTAAGGCGTTTCGAAAGGCAAACTGATACGAACGAGAAATCTTGAAAGAGGTTCTGATGATACAACATGAAAATGCACACAAGTTCGGAATGGTTGTCGATCTGGACAAATGTACGGGATGCGGCTCCTGCATGGTCTCGTGCATGGCAGAGAACAACGTTCCGTTTAAGGAGGATGAAACCCGTAAAAAGGACAGCATCACCTGGATGCGGGTTTACAAACTGACCAACGGCAAACCCTTTCCGGAAACCGAAGTGGTCTATATGCCCAGACCCTGCCAGCACTGCAGCGGACTTGGCGACCACGGCCACTCTCCTTGCGTTTCCGTATGTCCGGCAACCGCCACTGACTACGGATACGACACCGGGATCGTTTCCCAGATCTACACCCGCTGCTTCGGCTGCCGGTACTGCATGGGGGCATGCCCCTACCATGCCAGGTACTTTAACTGGTGGGATCCCAAATGGCCCGAAGGTCAGGAAAACTACCTGAGCCCCAACGTGAGCCCGCGTATGCGTGGCGTTGTGGAAAAATGCTCTTTCTGCTACCACCGTTACCAGCTTGCAAGGGAAAAAGGGTATATGGAAGAACGGGAGATCGAAGAAAATGAATATCAGACCGCGTGCACCACGGCGTGCCCGGCCGGTGCCATTACCTTCGGCGACCTGAACAACCCCGAGCATGAGGTTACCAAAATCGTCAAACCGGATCCCCATCCCGACCCCATGAACAAGAACGTGGTGGGAAAATCCAGAAATCCCAAGGTCTTCAGGCTGCTTGAGCGGCTGGGCACCAACACCAAGGTCTACTATATGTCCGAACGTGAATGGGTGAGAAAGGCCGGGGACAACTACCTTGACGGTGAATGGGATAAGAGAAAGAATCATCATGGGTCTTCCTCTGACCATGGTTAACTATCCAAGACTTAGGAGTAATTAAATATGGATTCTGCATTAATACCTGAAGGCGCCAAGCGGTGTGCATTCCCAAAGTTTATGATTGGGATGGCCGTAGTCGGTGCCGTACTGCTCTGGGGCGTTTACGCCATGTTCCTTTGCTGGTTTAAAGGCCTGAATCAGACCAATATGAATGACTATTACGGGTTCGCCCTCTGGATCTGGGCCGACCTTGCGGTCATTGCCATCGGCGGCGGTGCCTTTTTTACAGGTCTTTTGAAGTATATCTTCAAGATCGACGAATTGAAAAACATTATTAACTTTGCCGTGATCATAGGCTTTATCTGCTACTCTTCCGCCCTTTTGATCCTGGCCATTGATATCGGACAGCCCCTGCGCGGCTGGTTCATTTTTTGGCATGCCAACGTGCACTCCATGCTCACTGAGGTAGCGTTCTGCCTGTCCTGCTACTTTGCGGTACTGACCATCGAGTTCATTCCCAACATCCTGGAAAACCGCCAGCTTAACAAGGTGCCGTTCTTCCATCACCTGGCCCACAACATGCACGGCGTGATGGCGATTTTCGCAGCCACCGGTGCGTTCCTGTCCTTCTTCCACCAGGGGTCCCTGGGTGGTGTGGCAGGCGTTATGTTCGGCCGTCCCTTTGCCGTACGTGAAGGCCTTTTAATCTGGCCCTGGACCTTCTTTTTGTTCACCTGGTCCGCGGCGGCCTTCGGTCCCTGCTTCACCCTGCTGGTGACCAAGATCACGGAAGCCATCACCGGCAAGAAGCTGGTTGGGGACAAAACCATCCACCTGCTGGCAAAAATCGCCGGCTGGATGATCACCACCTATATGGTTGCCAAGATTATAGACACCATTTACTGGGCAACTGTTACCGCGCCCAGCCTGGGCTTCAGCCTGAGCCATTTTTATACCAACAACGCCTTCTACGGGTACTGGATTTTGATTGCTGAAATCCTGGTCTGCGGTGTGCTTCCCGGTATTCTGCTCATCATGAAATCCACCCGGGAAAATCCGACCACCCGTCTGGTTGCCATTATCCTGGCCACCATCGGCGTCTGCCTCAACCGCTGGGTCATGGTCCTGCAGATCATGGCAGTGCCCGTCATGTCTTTTGACACCTGGGCATTGTACATTCCCTCATGGCAGGAAGTGGCCACCACCATCCTGCCCGTGGCATATGGCATCATGCTGATCGCCGTAGCTTACCGGTACCTGCCGGTATTCCCCCAGGAACTGGAACTCAACAAGTCTGCCAAGGCAGCTGAATAAAAAGGAGAGAACTTATGTTTCCGTTTTGTTTTGAATGGGCCTGGGATGTCGGACACGCCATTTTCTTCGGCGGGCTCTGGTATGCCGTCGGCATCCTCGGTGCCGGCATGACCTTTTGCATCGGCAAAGCTGCCTGGGACACCATCAACGATGATGGGGAAGGCCACGGCGGCCATCACTAAGATTGCCTGACCGGCCTCGTGTATCGTCCGGTCAACCCATAAAAAAAAGCGCATCCTTTTCCTGCGGGAATAGGGTGCGCTTTTTCGTTTTTCTCTGCAAGATCTCCCCATATTAGAGCCTTAGGCAATATGTTTTGCAATGAGGGTTCAATTGGGGTATCATCACTTGTACCAATCTGATCGTCTTCTCTTTTTAATTTGGTAACGGCACCGTACCGGATTTAATCTGAAAGTCTTAAAGATATTTGGATCCGGAAAGGATGATGGATATGATAGACCAATTAAAAAAGAATTATCTTGTAGCCATACTTGAGACCCGGCGCGACGGTGCGTTCGATGCAATTGATGCCGCACTGGACCATGGGCATTCTCCTGAAACGGTAATCTTTAAACTCCTGATTCCCGCCATGGAAGAGATGGCGGCCATTGTCGAAAGCGGTGAGGAAGCCACCCTGGCCCAATTGTACCTGGCGTCCCAGATTTCGTCGCAAGTTACTGAGCGTCTGATTCCCATTTTCAGCTCAAAGGTGGAAAGCCGCGGGACCATGATTATCGGTACGGCATTTGAAGATTTCCATGGTCTTGGGAAAAAAATCGTCAGCGGCTGTCTTGCCTCCCGTCTGGTAAAGGTCATTGACCTGGGGTTGAACGTAACGGCGGAAAAATTTGTTGACACAGCGGTTGAGAATGAGGCGTCTGTTATCGGCATTTCCTCCATGATGGTCCACACGGCCCGCGGTACAAACGGTCCGTCCGGGGTGAGGGAGCTGCTGATTCGCCGGGGCCTTGAAGACCGGATCAGTCTGGTGGTGGGCGGTGCGCCGTATAAGTTTCACCCCGAACTATACCGGAAGGTGGGAGCGAATGCCTGGGCCAGGGACGGTATGACCGCTGCAGGCGTCATATCTGATCTTATGGGTGGTGGCAGGGCATCATGACGGCGGCCATGACACCTATTGAGCGCATGACTATGGTGATGACAGGCGGTATTCCTGACCGGGTTCCCATCATGGGCAATCTTCTGGAACAGGGGGCGGATGCCCTGGGTATTCCCATAAAGACCTACTATACCAAAGGGGAGTATGTGGCCGAAGGGCAGTTGAAACTCAGGGAGAAGTACGGGTACGACAATCTATCCGGATTTTTTTACGCAGGTCAGGAGGCACAGATGCTGGGGTGCCGCCATATTATTTTTTCAGAACAGGGGCCTCCCAATGTCGGCCACCTGATCATCAAGGATCATACCGATATCGAGGCGCTGATTGTGCCGGAGGATGTGGCAGAGCATCCATGTTTTCGTGAGCTTGCTACCTGTATCCGTATCTTAAAGCAGGAGGCCGCAGGAAAAGTGCCTGTGGGAAGTTCCGTTATCAGTTCTTTTTCCCTGCCGGCCATCCTCATGGGGATCGACCGGTGGATGGATCTGATGCTGAACGGTCCTGAAAAATTAAGGGACAATCTGCTGCGCAAATGTTCCGATTTTACCATCCGTCTTGCCCTGGCGCTGAAAGCAGCCGGTGTGGACGGGGTCTCCTATTCGAATCCGGTGGGGTCGGCTGACTTTTTAACGCTGAAGCAGTTCAGAAAACTCTGTCTGCCCTGGGTGAAACGGGATATTGAAGGGATCGGTATCGAAGGGGTTACCTATTTTAACGGCGGGGGGCGGATTAACCCGATGCTTTCGGACCTGATCGACGAAACCGGTATCATGGTGTATTATATCAACCCCATGGATGATGTGGCCAAAGCCGGGCAGATTATCGGGGACAGGGGGATCAGCAGCGGGGTCATCAACGACATACCGCTGATAGACTGGACCCGTGAGGACATATACAAGGAGGTCCGCAGAATCATGGACGCTGGTGCTGCTGACGGAAGATTTATTTTCGGCACCCTAGTCATGCCGTATCTCATTCCGGAAGAAAACATCCATCATCTCTTTGATGCCGCCAGAGAAAACGGAGCGTATACGTGAACGTGGCCGATCCGGAAAAAACTTGCGGCCGGCCTGCCATTGTGGCTTGCGGGATCTTGAAGCGTGAAATCCGTCACATTGTTGAGGCCAGGGGATGGCAGGTGGATGTCACCTTTCTGGATTCGTCCCTGCACATTTATCTTGACCGGCTGCACACCGTGCTCACCAAAGCGTTGTCCCGCAGCGGTAACCGCCCTGCGCTGCTGGTTTACGGTGCCTGCCACCCGCAGATGGAAGATATCCTGGCCGATGCCGGTGCCGCGCGCCCCCCTGTCCAGAATTGTGTGGAGCTTTTGCTGGGAAGGAAACGTTTTTCCAACGCATTGTCAACGGGGGCTTTTTTCTTGTTTGAAGACTGGTCAAAACGATGGGAAACCATCAGCCATTCCTATTTTGGCTCCTGGGAGCTGATGCGGGACGTTTTTCAGGATGCCCACACCCACCTGCTGTGCATCCGGACGCCCTGTTCGGGGGATTTTACGGCTGATGCCGAGGTGGTGTCCCAGCGTCTCGGCCTGCCCCTTGTCTGGATGGATACAGGACTTGAACACCTGGAGAAGACACTGGAAACCTCTCTTGAGCATTTGATTTCGGGGGAAAACAGATGACCAGCCGTGTGGAAGAACTCCTGGCGGAAAACGAAGCCCTAAAGCTACGTCTTAAAACCGTTTCCAAAGAAAAGGCCGATCTCCAGATGGCGGTCAGTCTTATCGATCGGATCGCCTCTGCAACGAAAAAAAACGACGTCGTTTCAGTCATACTTGAGATCCTGGTGACGGCCATCGGCGGTTCCAACATTGCTGTTTACTATGAAGCGGACGGAAAGTGGCGGTACACGGATATATTGGGGACAAAGAAATGGTTGGATGACATTGATTGCGGTCTTGTGCGTGACGTTCTTAGCACCGGGGAGTTCAGGAAAGAAAATGAATCCGAGTTGTCAAAACTGAGCATTCCCGGGTACCCCAGAACCTATGAGACCTGGGGATATCCCCTGAAGGTGGGCGAAGATGTGTTCGGGGCCGTGCGGCTCCAGGGAATGGCCATTAAACACGCCCACTACCGGTCAAATATCGATCCGTTTATCCAGTATTCCTCCCTGGTGCTCTACCATGAGATCTCAAACGTCAAAACCCTGCAGACGGCCTATCGGAAAATAAGCCTTGCAAGGGACCGGCTCCAGGAAAGCGAGGAGAAGTTCCGGCAGTTGATCGAAAACGTCAACAAGGTCTTCTGGATCAGGGATGCCCGCACCAATGACCTGTTGTATATGTCCCCGAATTTTGAGGATATCTGGGGAATGTCCATACGCAAGATCTCGGAAGATACCGATAGTGTCATTGATGCCATCCACCCGGAGGACCGGAGCATGGTGGCGTACAAATTTCAGCGGCAGAATCTTTCCAAGGCCTTTGAATTGGATTACCGTATTCTGCGCCCGGCAGACGGCACGGTCCGCTGGATTCATGAGAAAAACTTCCCCATTCCCGATAAATCCGGAAAAATATACCGCAGGGCCGGGGTCAGTGAGGACATCACCGAACGCATTCAGATGGAGGCAAAGCTGCGACAGGCGCAAAAGATGGAATCCATAGGTAACCTTGCCGGCGGCATTGCCCATGATTTCAACAATATCTTGTTTCCCATCGTGGGGATGGCTGAACTTTTGCTGGATGACCTTCCCGCCGGAAGCCAGGCCCGGGAGAATGCCCGGGAAATATTGACTGCGGGACTCCGGGGCAGCGAACTGGTCAAGCAGATCCTTTCCTTCAGCCGCCACACAGACCAGGAACCTGTCCCGGTCAAGATTCAACAGGTACTCAGGGATGTACTCAAGCTGTGCCGGGCCAGTATTCCTGCGGATATTGATATCCGGGAGGAAATAGAACCTCAGACCCGCCAGGTCATGTCCGATCCCACCCAGCTTCATCAGGTGGCCATGAATCTGATCACCAACGCATATCATGCCCTGGAAGACGGGGGCCGTATTACGGTCCGGCTTGATGAGGTTGTGATTGAATCCGATAATCCGGATACCTTTTCACTTGCACCTGGCCCCCATGCAAGGTTGCGGGTGTCGGACAACGGGACGGGAATCCCTGCCGATATTCTGAACAAAATATTTGATCCCTATTTTACCACAAAGAAAAAAGGTAAAGGGACCGGACTCGGTCTTGCAGTGGTTCATGGTATTGTCAAAGATTACAGCGGAGATATTCTGGTTGACAGTACGCCTGGACGAGGTACCATAGTCACGGTTTATATTCCCATAGCCGAACAGCAGGGCTCTCAGATTGAAGATGCAGAACTGGTGTGTACGGAGCGCGGCTGTGAGTCCATTCTCGTGGTGGATGATGAGCCTGCCGTCGTTCGTCTGGAACGGCTCATCCTGGAGCGGCTGGGATACAGGGTTACGGCCTTTAACTCCAGCACGGCGGCATTGGATGCGGTAGAATCAGATCCCTGGGCCTATGTTCTGGTGATTTCGGACATGACGATGCCCAATCTGACCGGTGACCAGTTGACCCGCCAGATTCATTCCATCCGGCCGGAGCTTCCGGTCATCATATGTACCGGTTACAGTGAACGGCTGAACCTGGATGCTGTCGGTGACATCGGGGTGAAAGGCGTGTTGATGAAACCCATCGTCCGGTCCGATATGGCCGATATGGTCAGAAAAACCCTGGATGCCACATGAGGGGAAATGACGAGCGGGTCAGAACCCGGGATGGCGCATAGGATTATCCAAAAAAGAGGTGCCAGATGACAGCCAGTGATACCACCGCCAGGGGCGATACATTGCCCTGCGTATTAATTGTTGACGATGAACCGGATATCGCTGCCAGCCTGTCCATGCTCATGACAGATGAAGGATACGAGGCCATGACGGCCGCCAACGGCCGGGAGGCGCTGGACCTGTACGTCCGTCATGATGTTGACGTGGTGATTACAGATATACGTATGCCGGTTGTGGACGGGCTTTCCCTGCTCAGAGAAATAAAGCGGGTGGACCCCTATGCCGCCATTATCGTGATGACCGGATTCGCATCCGTTGAGAATGTGGTCAGCGCCATGAGGGAAAACGGGGCCTTTGACTATTTGCTGAAACCCATTGAGGATATGGATATTCTTTCTATGGCCGTTTCCCGGGCCTTCTCGCACCGGCGTCTGAAATTGGAGAACGAGGCGCTGCTGGAACGGCTGACCCTGAAAACCCAGGCCCTTGGGAAGAAAAACCGGGAGCTTGAAGAGGCTCTGGAGACCATCAAGGTCCTTGAAGGGATTCTCCCCATCTGTTCTGGCTGCCGGAAGATCAGGGATGACAAGGGCTATTGGCAGCAGTTGGAAAAATATATCGAAGCCCACGCCGACGTGATGTTTTCCCATGGGATCTGTGAAGAATGCGCCCGGAAAATTTACGGGGACGAGGATTGGTTCAATGATCCTGCGGGCAGCCGGTAATCAGGCCGATGTCATTTTTGCGATATAAGGCCCTGAGCAGTTTAAATATGTTATACCTAACGGTTACCTTGGATGACCTGTCCTCAAACGCGTTTTTTATTGACTTCCTGAAAAAACCTTATTAGGTTACCCCAGAATCCAGGTGCCGAATCCGGCTTGAAAGGGAACCCTGTGAGAATCGGGGACGGGCCCGCCGCTGTAATCGGGGACAAAATCCGCAAATCTGCCACTGCTCCTAAGTTGGAACGGGAAGGCGCGGATGGAGAGTGATCCGAAAGTCAGAAGACCTGCCTGGGATATATCGTTCGTACTCCTTGGACAAGATACGGACACTATGGAGCCATCTGGAAGAAGAATGGGCTATTCCAGATCAATATGCATTGGTCTGGATTTTCTATTTCCGGACCGTGAAAAAACGGAGAAATCAATGAAGTTGACATCCTTTTTTATCGCGGTTGCCCTGGTTATCACCATCACCGCAACCCAGTCATTTGCAAGCGGAAACTACCATGTTGAACACAAAAGCGCTGTCGTGCTTGCCATGTTCGGAACGACGGTTGAACCGGCCCTTCAAGGCCTGCTCAAAATCCAGAAACAGATCCGTCAGCAGTTTCCCGGGACCGAAGTTAAAATCGCCTTTACCTCCAACATCATCCGTAAAAAATGGCAACGCCGCGCAGAAGACCCCGAATACATAAAAGCCCACCCGGAAATCCCCAAAGCGGTGCTTCATGTCAAAACCCCGCTGGCAACCATCGCGGATCTTCAGAACGATGGGTATGACAACATCGTGATTCAGCCCACCCATGTTTCCATGGGAGAGGAATTTCTTGATCTGCATACCTATGTAAAGGCGCTGATGGAAATGGGAACTTTTAAAAAGCCCAAGTACAAGCCTTTTCAGAAAGTGGCTCTGGGGCGTCCTGCCATGGGGACCTATGGTACCAAATTCCCGTACACAGATGATATCGCCGCATTGGCCAAAGCCATGGCGCCGGATGCAGAACTTGCCGGCAGGGAAAACGCCGGTATCGTCTACATGGGCCATGGGAACGCGTTCTTTCCCGGCAACGGCGGCGCTTATCTTGAGTTCGCGGCAAAAATGAGAGAGGTATACCCCGGTGTGGTGACCACCATCGGCACCGTGGAAGGCTACCCCGGCATTGATCACGTTATGGAGGATTTAAGGCTGCGCGGTGTGAAAAAAGTTGTCCTCAAACCTTTCATGGTTGTTGCGGGGGATCATTCCCTGAACGATATGGCCAGTGATGAGGAAGATTCCTGGAAAACCATCCTTACGAAAAACGGATTTGATGTGATCCCGGTGACCCAGGGATTAGGAGATAATCCGGATTTTGCCCGTATCTTCGTGGACCATGCCGTTGACGCGGCTAAAGAGGCGGGAATTGAACTAAAGTAGCGGGACTGACCGTATTCTTTGTCCGGAACCAAGTTCCGCCATAGCACAAAGCAGTGGCGCCGGGCATATCATGGTTCGATGTGCCCGGCTGATTATGGTGCCCAGTACCCCATATGAAAGGACAATGATGACACGAATCGGCAATGCGCTCAGCCGGCAGAATATCCTGGTGGTTGACGGCGCCATGGGAACGCAGCTGGAACAGCGGGGCTGTGATCTCAATGACCCCATCTGGTCTGCCCGGCTGCTGGCGGAGTCGCCGGAAACCGTCGCAGCCGTCCACACCGACTATCTGAAGGCCGGGGCAGACTGTCTTATTACAGCCTCCTACCAGGCAACCTTTGAAGGCTTTTCGGCCCGTGGGGTCAGTGAAACGGCTGCCGCAGGGCTGATTCGTTCCGCGGTTACCCTGGCCCGGGACTGTGTTGACACCTTCTGGGCTGATCCTGCAAACCGCAAGGACCGGATGAAGCCCCTGGTGGCGGCCTCTGTGGGGCCTTACGGCGCTTATCTGGCCGATGGTTCCGAATTTCGGGGAGATTACAATCTCAGTGAATCGGAACTGGCCGCCTTTCACCGAAAACGTCTGGCAACCTTAATCCAGGCCGGTCCTGATCTGCTTGCCTGCGAAACCATCCCCTGTTTTTCCGAGGCAAGGGCGCTGGCAGCACTATTGGAAGAGTTTGTGCCAGTTGAAGCCTGGGTCAGCTTCAGCGCCCGGGACGGCCGGCACATCAGCAACGGAGAGCCGGTCCGGGACTGCGCGGCCTGGCTGGACGACAAACCATCTGTGGCTGCCGTCGGCATCAACTGCACCGACCCGCAATATATCCCTTCATTGATCCGTGAGATACGATGGGGCACGGACAAACCGGTTATCGTCTATCCCAACCGCGGGGGTGTCTGGGATGCGGCTGCCAAAACCTGGCTCATGGACCACGGCCTGCCCACCTTTGATGAGATGGCAGCGCGCTGGTTTGATGCAGGTGCACGGCTTATCGGCGGTTGCTGCCAGACCGGGCCGGCCGATATCCGGGCCCTGGCAAAGGCTTTGAAGCAACCCAAGACGTAACCGGTCCATATCAAAATTTAACGGGCACCTGTTGTTTACCCGGTAGGGGATTAGTGCTATTATCCCACTTCTAATTCCTAAGAATCCGCTAACCCGGCCAAACCAAAGGAAGCTGAGGACCATGATGACAGAACGTCCTTTTGACACCTCCCCGGAAAACACAGGGGAACAATCCTCCCGGTTTAAACTCTTCCACAAACTGATGTCCCGCAAGGTGAGGCACATCCTGCTTATATCCACCTCCTACGAGGCCTGGATCATGGAAGAGGACTGCCGCTTGTCCGAGCAGATCATCAATGAATACCGGGGCCTGAATCTGAGCCGCCCCCCCCAACTGACCTGGGTATCATCTGCCGAACTGGCCGTGGAAAAGATGGGGACCCGGGGGTTTGACCTGGTCATCGTTATTTCCAGGGCAGTGGATGAAACCGCCTACGGGGCAGGGGAGCGGATCAAGGCCCGGGTCCCGGATATGCCGGTGATCCTGCTGACCCACCAGGAAGTCCTGCCCGAAGCCGGTGTCCGGCTGGCCACAAGTTCTTCAGGAATCGACCGGATTTTCTACTGGTCCGGGGATGCCGGCATCCTTCTGGCTATCATCAAGCATGTGGAGGACCGGATGAATGTGGGGCCGGATACGGCCTGCGCCGGCATCCGGGTGATCATCGTTGTGGAGGACTCCCCGTTTTACCGGTCGGTTATCCTGCCGGCCCTTTACCGGGAGCTGGTCACGGAAACCCAGGCGCTGATCGAAGACAGCCTGAACGAAGAGCACCGCATCCTGTCCATGCGCGCCCGGCCCAAAATCCTGCTGGCGGGTTCCTATGAGCAGGCCATGGAGGTTTATGAAACCTACAAACCCTATGTCCTCGGGGTGATTTCCGACGTCCGGTTTCCGAACCGAGGTGCCCTGGACGGGGAAGCCGGCCTGAAACTGCTCCGGTACATTAAATCCGACCGGTTTGACATCCCTTTGCTGCTGGCCAGTTCCGAACCTGAAAATGCCGAACCTGCGGCCCGGATTCCCGCCGTGTTTATCGATAAAAGTACCTCCCGTCTCCAGGAAAGGATCGCCGGTTTTCTAATGGACTATCTCGGGTTCGGCCCGTTTGTTTTTCGGCAGCCGGACGGCAGGGTCATCCAAAAGGCCTCCGATCTTTTTGAACTGGAGCAGGGGCTTCGAACCATTTCCGAAGCCGCCTTCGTTCGCCATTGCTGTCAGAATGATTTTTCCCGCTGGCTTTTTTCCCTGGCCGAGGTTGAGCTTGCCAACCAGCTTCGTCCATTGCGGGACACCGATTTCGACAGTGTGGAAATCCACCGCCGCCATCTTATTGAACTCATCCGGGATAAGCGGCGGGAACGTCTCAAAGGGGTGATCGTTGATTTTGACAAGCACAGGTTCGATCCGGAAACCGGCTTTCTTAAGACGGGGAAGGGATCTCTTGGGGGAAAGGCCAGGGGCCAGGCATTTATCTCCTGGATTATCAGCCGCTCCGAAACCTGTTTCCAATCTTTTGAAGGGATTTGCGTCATGGTGCCCCAGACCCTGGTGATCACCACCGAAGGATTTGATGATTTCATCCGGCTCAATCATCTTGGGGAACTGATGCACAGGGATTTCACGGACGAGGAAATTGCAGAACGGTTCGTGGATGCCACCTTCCCTGAAAATCTCAAATGCCGGCTGACCACCTTCCTTGGGAGCGTGGATTATCCCCTGGCCGTCCGTTCCTCAGGCCTGCTTGAGGATGCCAGGTTCAAACCCTATGCGGGCCTTTACAAGACTTTTTTTGTCCCCAATGACGATGCGGATATGGAATGCCGCATCCTCCAGCTCATGGAGGCCGTCAAGATGGTCTGGGCCTCCACCTTCTACCGGGCACCCCGGGCGTTTACCCGACGGGTGGGAAACCGCATGGAGAGTGAAAAGATGGCGGTCATCATTCAGCAGGTGGTGGGCAGCCGCTACGGCGATCACTTTTATCCGGCGGTATCGGGCGTGGCACAGTCAAAAAACTATTATCCCTTTTCCAGGATGACACCGGAGGACGGCATCGTGAACATCGCTATGGGGCTGGGCAAAGCCGTGATGGAGGGGGAAAACAATCTCAGGTTCTGCCCCAGGTATCCGGAAATCCTGCCCCAGCGCTCCACCGTCCGGGACATCCTTGAAAATGCCCAGCAATACTTTTACGCCTTGAAAATGGGGGAACCCACCTGCAGCCTCGGGGTGAACGATGCCGTTACCCTGGTGCGCAGGGATCTTCACGAAGCCAAAGACGAATATCCCGTGCGTGCGCTTTGTTCCACTTATTTCCCTGCGGACGACCGCATCCGCGATACCTGGTCCGCCCAGGGCTTTCCCGTGCTGACCTTTGCTTCCCTGCTCAAGTACAAGAGTCTGCCTGTGGCGGAAATTATCCGGGATCTTCTGGCACTTGGCAGCCGTGAGCTTGGATGCCCCGTGGAGATTGAGTTTGCCCTGGACCTGTCTCCGGATGCGTCGGAGGCGGCCCGGTTTGCGGTTCTTCAGA
Organism: uncultured Desulfobacteraceae bacterium; assembly: GCA_913041495.1. Taxonomy (GTDB): domain Bacteria; phylum Desulfobacterota; class Desulfobacteria; order Desulfobacterales; family Desulfobacteraceae; genus Desulfobacter. Next base: position 26,650 of record CAJWHT010000038.1, read on the forward strand.
TTCGTCCCATGAGCGCCAGGGAGGAGATGCTGGATGTCTCCATCACGGATGAGGACCTGAGCCTTGCCCTGTGCATTTCCCACATGGCACTGGGCAACACGGTAAACACAGAGATGTCCGATATTATTTATGTGAAACCCGATACCTTTGACCCGTCCAAAACCGTGGAAATCGTCCCTGAAATCGCCAAGATCAACCGGGCGTTGTCAAAAACGGACCGCAAATATATCCTCATCGGCCCGGGCCGCTGGGGCACCGCTGACCGATGGCTGGGCATCCCGGTGACATGGGGAGACATCAGCGGTGTCGGCGCCATCGTGGAGACTGTTCATCCGGACATCCAGGCCGATCCGTCCCAAGGGTCCCATTTCTTCCACAACATCACTGCCCTGGGAATCAATTACTTCAACGTCGGGCACCATAATGGAGATCTTATGGATACACTCCGTCTGGCCGGTTTTAAAACGGTGCAGGAGACGCCCCATGTGGTCCATGTCAAAGCGCCCAAAGAACTGACCCTGAAAGTGGACGGCCGCAGCGGCAAGGGAATTATCAGGGAATCTTAGAAGAATCGGGGAGCACGGCCGTTTTTCATTTCTTTTTTGCCGGTTTCGGATTATAACCGGAATCCATGAAAAAAGAATACGCACTGGGCCTGCTGACGGTATTGTTCTGGTCCACATCCGCCACGGCATTCAAGATCACCCTTCAGTACCTGGACGTGCTGCAGCTTCTGTTCTATTCCATCATCACGGCAGTTGCCGTCCTCGGGTGCTTCCTGGCGGCAAAGGGACGGCTTGGCCGGGCCTTCGGGCTGCCGGCGAAAACCTATGTATTTTATATGACCCTGGGGGTACTCAATCCCTTTATTTACTACTGGATGGCGGTGACGGGCTACGACCTTTTGCCGGCCCAGATCGCCCAGCCCATCAACTATACCTGGGTGATCACCCTTTCCCTGCTGTCCGTTCCCCTGCTGAAACAATCCCTGACAGGGATGCAGGTCCTGGCCACCCTGGTCTGCTATTCGGGTGTGGTGGCCCTTTCCTGGCAGGGTGGGGCGGCCGGAGGCGAAAGCATCAGTATGACGGGAGTATTTCTGGCTGCCTCCTGCACCGTGATCTGGGCCCTGTACTGGATATATAACGTCCGGGCCAAGGAAGACCCCATAACCGCTATCTTTCTCAACTTCCTGTTCAGTATCCCATTTGCCGGTTTGGCCTGCATGGCGTTTTCCAGCCTGACGGTGACGGATATCAGAGGGCTTTACGGTGCGGTATGGATTGGCTGCTTTGAGTTCGGTTTTGCCTTCATCACCTGGATTATGGCATTGAAACTGGCTGACAATACCAATCGTGTGACCAATCTTATTTTTTTAACCCCCTTTGTTTCCCTGGTTTTCATCGCCACAGTCCTGGGGGAGGCCATCCTGCCCAGGACCTGGGTGGGCCTCGTGCTGATCTTTACCGGTATTTTTATCCAGAAATACGGGGAGGTCAGGGCCGGTCTGACTAGTCAGACCCGACCCTGAGAGGTGGCTTTATTTGCCCTGCATCATGGCTTCGATATCGGCTTCCACCTCACCGATGGGTTTGATATCAAAGTTTTCCACCAGTACGTTTAGGACGGTGGGAGACACAAAGGCGGGCAGGGAGGGGCCCAGCCGGATGCCTTTGACGCCGAGGAAGAGCAGGGCCAGAAGTACGGCCACGGCCTTTTGTTCGTACCATCCGATATCAAAGGAGATGGGCAGTTCGTTGATGTCTTCCAGTTCGAACACTTCTTTGAGCTTCAGGGCAATGACGGCAAGCGAGTAACTATCGTTGCACTGGCCGGCATCCAGCACCCTTGGGATACCGCCGATGTCGCCAAGATTCAGTTTGTTGTAGCGGTACTTGGCGCAGCCTGCAGTGAGGATGACGGTATCCTGGGGCAGTTTTTCCGCCACTTGCGTGAAGTAGCCGCGGCCTTTCTGCCGGCCGTCGCAGCCCGCCATGACGACGAAGCGTTTTATGGCACCGCTCTTTACTGCGTCCACCACTTTATCGGCCAGGGCAAGCACCTGGTTGTGGGCGAACCCGCCGACGATGGCGCCGGTTTCAAGCTCGGTGGGAGGTGCGCAGGATTTGGCTGCCTCGATTACCCGGGAGAAATCCTTGGCCTGACCGTTTTTCCGTTCGGGGATATGGCCCACGCCGGGGTAGGCAACCACACCGGTGGTGAACATCCGGTCCTGGTAGGTGTTTGTCTTTTTCACCGGGATGATGCAGTTGGTGGTCATCAGGATAGGGCCGTTAAAGGATTCGAATTCCTCGTTCTGATGCCACCAGGAGCTGCCGTAGTTCCCTTTGAGATGGCTGTACTTTTTAAAGGCCGGATAATAGTTGGCGGGCAGCATTTCACCGTGGGTGTATAAGTCCACGCCGGTGCCTTCGGTCTGCTTGAGCAGCTCTTCCATATCCTTGAGGTCATGGCCGCTGATGAGGATACCGGGGTTGCTGCCTACGCCGATATTGACTTCGGTGATTTCAGGATTTCCATAGGCTGTGGTGTTGGCTTCATCCAGGGCCGCCATGGTGGTGACGGCGATTTCACCGGTTTTCAGCACCAGGGCCACCATTTCATCCACGGACAGGTCCTCGGTGGTGGAGGCTAAGCCTTCAATGAGGTGGTCGTAGATCTCAGTTTTTTCCACACCCAGCACGGCGGCATGGTCTGCATAGGCGGCAACCCCTTTCAGGCCGAGGATCAAAAGCTCCCGCAAAGAGCGGACATCTTGGTTTTCAGTGGCCAGAATCCCAACGGTTTTGGCTTTTTCCTGGAAATCGGATGTCTCGGTGCCGAACCAGAGGGCAGCCTCGGTCAGCCCAGTATCTGCACCGGCTGCCGATGCCTCTGAGAACAAGCCCTTGATCTTGTCCCAGAGGGAGGTCTTTTCCGGCCCCGGGGCCATAGCGTCAAATGTTGCCTTGAGTTCCTTTTTAAGGGTGACGGACTGCTGGATCCAGTGGACCAGGTTGTCATCGTCAAAGTTGGCGTTGGTGATGGTGGTGAACAGGGCTTTGGCCACAAAACGCCCGGTATCCATACCCGTATCCGCCCCTTTTTCCTTCAGCCATTTGTGAAGGACGGCAATTCCTTTCAGGTTGTAGATCAAAAGGTCCTGGAGATTGGAGGTGGTGGCCTCTTTTCCGCACATCCCCTTTACCGTACATCCGGTTCCCTTAGCCGCTTCCTGGCACTGAAAACAAAACATGTGAACTCCTTTATTCGTTAAGATTTGTCCGTTCAGTTTTAAATCACGCCCCAACCATACACGGGGCCGAACCGGAATTCTTTGACCTGGGTCAAGATTTGGAATTGTTTGTTTTTATTTTTCGAACCAATGTGTCGTTTTCTTGCAGAATCCTACCAGCATCAGCATCACCGGCACCTCGATGAGAACGCCCACCACGGTGGCAAGAGCGGCACCGGAGGAGAGGCCGAAGAGCATGACCGCCGTGGCAATGGCCACCTCAAAATGGTTGGAGGCGCCGATCATGGCTGCAGGGGCTGCATCCGCATAGTTGAGTTTTAAAATTCTTGCCGCAGCATACCCCAGGGCAAAGATCAGGACGGTCTGGATAAAAAGGGGAATGGCGATCCACAGGATGGTCAGGGGATTGGCCAGGATCACCTCTCCTTTGAAGCTGAACAGCAGGACCAGGGTCAGCAGCAGGGCGGATATGGTCACCGGTGTCAGCACCCCAAGGAATTTCTCCTTGAACCAGGTCTCTCCTTTGGCGGAGATGATCCATTTGCGCGAGAAAAACCCTGCCACCAGGGGAAGGGCCACGTATATCCCTACGGAGAGCACCAGGGCCTGCCAGGGGATGGGCAGTTTGCCCACACCCAAAAGAAATCCGCCCAGAATGCCGTAAAGCACCAGCATGGTCAGGGAGTTCAGGGCCACCATGACCAGGGTGAGGCCGTCATTGCCCCGGGACAGGTAGCTCCACACCAGGACCATGGCCGTGCAAGGGGCGATGCCCAAAAGGATGCAGCCTGCGAAATAGCTTCGCCACAGCGGGATCTGCAGCATTTTGATACCGTCCTGGAGGACCACCATACCGGCGCCGTGGCTGGCACCCACGGGCAAATCAAGGCCGAAGGGCATTTTCACCAGATCCATGGCTTCGGTACCGATAAATGATTTCAGGAGGAACCCTAAAAAAAACAAGGAGATGGCATACATGGTAAACGGTTTGACAGCCCAGTTGATAAAGAGGGTCAGGAAAACCGGCTTCCCGCTTTTCCCTGCACGGATGACGGAGGCGAAATCAATTTTCACCATGATGGGATACATCATAAAAAAGAGGCAGACCGCTATGGGGATGGACACCACCGGCGCGCCGTTCACATTGATGGACATCCCGTCCAGGGTGTGGGCCAGGTCCGGGGCGATTTTCCCAAGAAAGATGCCGCCGATGATACACAGCCCCACCCATACCGTCAGATACCGCTCGAAAATACTGGTCATTTTCCGTTCATTGCCTGTTTCCGCACTCATTTTCTTTGCCTTTCCTGTATTGGGTTACGCGATACGCTTTGTTATATTTTCGGGCATTTTTTCAACAAAGGCCCTGATTTCGTCCCTGACCCTGCGGTAGCAGTCCAGTTGCCGTTCTTCGTCTTCACCACGGTCTGCAAGTTCGGCCGCCAGTTTGGGCGGATCATCAAACCCCACATGGATCACCTTGCACCGCGGTGGAAAATAGGGACAGGTTTCGTTGGCATGGCCGCAAACCGTGATCACTGCGTCCAGTCCCGTTTCCATGAATTCATCCAGGAGCTTGGAGCTGTGCCCGGAGATATCCACCCCGGCTTCGGCCATTACCTTTACGGCGTTGGGATTGAGTCCGTGGGTTTCAATACCTGCCGAACAGGCATCGATGATGTCCCCTTTGAGTTTCCTGGTCCAGCCTTCCGCCATCTGGCTCCGGCAGGAGTTTCCCGTGCACAGGAATAGTACCTTAAGCTTTTCAGTCATCGTATGCTCTTCTTTTTGATTTCAGGTTAAGACGTTGAACACCGGCCGCTTTCCCGCTGGTTCTGACTCAGTTCCTCGCAGGGAATTTCAAGGACTTGTTTCAGGGTGCACATATCTTTTTTGGCCTGTTTTGTCCCGCTGATCCGGGCGTTAACCCATTCAAAAAGAGGACTTAGGTCCGGGTTGTCTCTATTCAGGCGGAAATATATCCAGCGTCCCTGTTTCCTTTTGCTCAGCACCCCGGCCGTTACCATCTGGCTCAGATGCTTTGAGGCGGTTGCCCCGGCCACCTGCAGAAACTCGGTAATCTGGCAGGCGCATAGTTCTTCATGAACCAGCAATGCGCTAAGAATTCTTAACCGGTTCCTGTCAGATATTGATTTCAGGATGACAAGCAGATCATTCATAACTTTAATATTTATACATTTAGCTAATCGTCGAAATGATAGTTCGATGGCCAGGGATTGTCAATAAGAAACAGGCCGGAAGAAAAAGCAAAACAGAATACTAATATATAAATATCAGATGGTTAGGATGCGATGGGACGGTCTGTCCAAAACGGGCAGGACGACAGCTCAAATGTAAATGCAGTGAGACTGAGGCGCTAACTGATTTTCAATTCGATGTTGTGTTTTTTCAAGGTGGTATCTACGGCACGGCTCAGGGTGCCGACACTGACATTGGAAACAAAGGAATCTCCTTGCGTCTTAATGCGGATACCCTGCACGTTGTTCTTTGTCAGCTTCAGCAGAACGCCAAGCCCGAATGTTTTTTTTATCTGAAATGTGTCTTTTGTATGTGTCATGGCCTGTCACCTCTCAGCCTTATGGTCGTTTGTTGCTTTCCATCATTGCACAAGGGGTGGCTAAACCGCCTTGATATGGATCAAGAATTGCCTCTTTTTTACTTAAATTCCAGCGGGGTATAAGAATCCTGTGGATCAGGGGGGCGGGGAGGCCGGACCTATTTTTTTCCGGCACGATACAGACGCACCCCTAAAGGGTATCCCGCCGATCTCCAGATCCACTGCCCCGGATTTACAGGTGGTCATGCAGGAGAGGCAGAGGATGCATTCCGGGTGCCGCGGGCTTTGGCTGATATTTACATCCACAGGGCAGGCCTGGGCGCAGGCGTTGCATCCGTTGCACCGGCTGCCGTTTACCCGGAGCTGCACCAGCCGCACCCTGCTGAACAGAGCGTAGAATGCCCCCAAGGGGCATGCGGTCCGGCAAAAGGGCCGGCTGGAAAAAACCGCCCAGACCGTGAAGCCGAGAAGGATAACCGCCTTAACGGCAAATAGTACCCCGAGGGTGTCCCTAAGGGCCGGCTGCATCAACAGCATGGGCAGTCCTGCCTCCAGAGTGCCGGCAGGGCAGATATATTTGCAGAACCAGGGAGAACCGCTGCCGAAGTCATTCACGGCAAAAAGCGGCAGCAGAACCACGGTGGAAACCAGCAGGCCGTACTTCACGGCCCTGAGATTTTTCCAGATCCTGAACTTGGGGGAGGGGACCTTGTGGAGAAGCTCCTGGAATAATCCGAAGGGGCAGGCCCAGCCGCAGACCATACGGCCGAAGGTTGCCCCGATGATCCCCAGGGCGCCTGTGACATAGAGCCCCACATAGAACTGGCCGGTTTCCAGGGTAAGGCGGATACCCCCCAGCAATTGCTGGATGGCGCCGATGGGGCAGGCGGTGGTGGCGGCAGGGCAGGAGTAGCAGTTCAGGCCCGGCGCACAGATCACCTTCAAGGGGCCCTGGTAAATGGTCCGGGTAAAGGGAAAGGCCCAATAGCCGTTGCTCAGGAAGAAAAAAAGGGCCTGGACCCATTTGCGAAGCGTGCCCATGGATTATCCGATACCGATGCAGGCCAGGCAGACCTGGGTGGATAGCTTGAGCACCCGGGAAGGTTCGTCCACACCGATCCCTATCAGCATAAGCAAAAGGAAGATGCCAATGACAATAAAGGGCGTGATTCTCATTGGGGACCGGACCCTGCTTCCCGGTTGATGTAGGTCTTTATCATATCCATATATTCTGCGGCATCCCATTGTTCCGGGCCGATGAACTTGTGCCTGAGAATCCCGTCCTTATCCACGATATAGGTTTCCGGCAGCCCGGTCAGGCGGTACAGACTGCCTGTCATATTGTCCGAATCATCGAGGATGGGCATGGTGTATCCCTTTTGTCCGGCCAGGAAGAGGGCCGGCCCCATCTTGTCGTTGTTCAGCACCGCCAGCATTTTAAATTGATCCGCCGGCATGGCAGCATAAAGCTTCTGCATGGACGGCAGTTCCTGGAGGCAGGGGGGGCACCAGGTGGCCCAGAAGTTGATAAACACCACCTGGCCCTTCAGATCGGAAAGCCGCCAGGTTTTACCTTCGGCATCCTTCAGGGCGAAATCCGGGGCCAAAGCTCCGATTTTGGGGCCTGGCGGGCGATCGTTGCAGCCCGCGGTGATCAGGCTGGCCAGAAAAAGGATAATAACAGCAGCTTTGATTCGGTTCATGGGCGTCCTCCGTTGGCCGGGATCGTGTGCAGGCACGTGTTGCATTACAGGCCGGCACACCGCCCGGAATATGTTTAAAGGTGACCTTTAATAATTTTTCTCAAGCTCTTCTTGAATGAGATGTAACAGGGGCTGACGGCCAAAGGGCTCAAGTGGCCGTCCGTTGACAAAGAACCCCGGGGTCTTTCTTACCTTCAGGGTGTCGGCATCCGCCATATCCTGTTTGATCCGTCTGGCGAATTCCGGATCATTCATATCTGTTTTGAGCTGGTTTATGTCCAGCCCCACCGCCGGCAGGAACTCCCAGATTCTTTCCGGCCGGGGATCTGCGTGGCTGGCCCAGGCGGACTGGGACCGGAACATGGCCGCCAGGGTTTCCCAGTATTTGTCCTGGTTGCCGGCGGCCTCCAGCATTTTCACAAAAATGTCCGCCCCGTGATGGAACGGGGCATACCGGATCACCAGTTTGATTTTATCCGGATTGGCTGCCATGATTTTTTTAATGAAGGGGGAAAAGGCGGCACAGGTCTCGCAGGCCGGGTCCATGAATTCCACAATGGTTACCCGGGCATCGGGATTGCCCAGCACCCGGGAGTGTTCCCGGACAAACACGGGATCATCGGCCAGCTGGCCGTACATCCGGGCACGTTCTTCTTTGTAGTAGAGGCTGGTGCCGGCAAAAATACAGATAAACAACAGGCAGATACCTGCGAAAATTTTATATTTCATTTTTATTCGTCCTTATTTTTAAAACAATCAATACTGCGATGATCAGGGAGAATGCCATAAGGGACATCATGGGGATGCTGATGAACCCGAAAAGTTCAATGTACTTTTCGGTGCATGAAATCCCTTGCGTGCAGGGAGAAAGTTCCTTTGAAATTATCCCCGCATAGAGCAGGGTATGGTACAGGGCCGTGCCCCATCCGATGACAGCCAGGGGAAGGGCATACTTAATGACCCTGCCGTCAAAGGGAAAAAGACCGGTTGCCAGGATGATCACCAGGGGAAAAAGGCAGATCCGCTGGTACCAGCAGAGCACACAGGGGGCAAATTCCATGACGTGGCTGAAAAAAATGCTGCCCAGGGCGGATGCGGTGGCAATCCCCCAGGCGGTCAGCAGAAGCGTCCAATTGATGTCGGATGCCTTGTAACGGTCAAACATAAACACGTACCTAATTGTATTTGAAGATTCCAGTTCAGGCCGAGGGGTACCCAAAAGGAGCCGGACCCGTCGCCGTTCTCATCATGTTCGGATGGTCCCGGAAGCAAAGGAATTAACACAGGTAGGCAAGTGTCAGTTTGTAAATGGGAACAGGATGGGGGGTAAGGTTCCGGTACAGGGCTTCCCGGGGCAGTACAGATTTGTCCAAAGCGTTCCAGGGCCGAAAGACACCCGATACCGCAAATACCGGCGGCAGATTGATTTTCTGCCATCTTAAGATCTTTTTCCCGTTGGTGCCGCAGAAAAGATCCGTGCATTTCCCGGTGTCCGAATCCAGGCAGCAGGCCGGCAGAAGGGTTTTGCATGACACATTGATGCAGGCGGACAGGCCAGGGGCGGCGGCTTTTTTCTGCCACAGGCTGTGGGCGCTTCGATCTGAGTCCGGGCACCTTTCGAAATGGGCCGTGGCTGCCCACAGCAATACGATTGCTGCCAAAAGCCATCTTGTATGTCGAATTATTAGATTCATTTTCATCTGTCTGGCCGCAATTTCTAAGTGAAACCTGCGGTTGTGTCAAGGCATTACGGAGAATATTATCAAAAGATAATACCAGCTATCGTTGTTGCCTCAATGTTTTGATAGGGGCAGCGATAAATTATGTGATCGATATATTTTTTGCCTATAAAGATATATTGATTTATACTCAACTTTTCATCGACAATCGCATCAAACCTAAGAGTTGAGGACATGAATAGGTTATTTACGCTGTTCCGGAAAAACTACGACGATCAAGGCCAGGAACTTCTCTTAAAAGCCCGATTCCTGCTGTCATTAACACTCGTTGTGGTTTTATGTTTATGTGTGACTATAATCTATACCAGTTTTACATTTGGACTTGTGAGTTTAACCGTCGCAACACAGTCTGTGGGTCTTTGTATCATGCTCACAGCGCTGGTCTTACTGCTAAAAGGCAGATATAATTTAGCGGTTCACATCGTTTTTATCACAAGTTTTTCCGTTGCATGGATTTTGATGTTTTATGAACCCGTATCTTCTATCCTTATAAAATTAGATACAATTGTATTTATCGTCGGTTTGATGTCAGCCTTGCCTTTGATGTTCCTGAGTACACGAAAACCAATCGTACTATATTTTGTTTTTAATTTTGGCATTTTTCTTGGGTTCAACTACTATCTTAGCCTTGTTACAGATCTATCTGTCCGAGAGCATGTCGATTATGCACTCGACAATTCCATAGCCATGGCTTTTGTCTTTGCCGTTTCTTACATTTTATTCACAATCTATAGTAAAATATTGGATTCCATGAGGCGATTCAGACTATTTCTCAGTGCTATCATCGATTCAATGCCTTCCATTATCATCGGCT
>CAJWHT010000039.1 GCA_913041495.1 uncultured Desulfobacteraceae bacterium
TCTCATAAAACTAAACTAATCCGGTAATCATGACCCTTTTCCCCGGACGGGTCAACCCGCCCACCTGTGTTTTTCACACGGTATCCATCAATTTGAAAGCTAAAGGATAAAAGCTGGTGCGCATGCACACACCAGCTTCATCATTCCTGCAGTCACTTGTGATGCCTTACCTGGTTTATCCAAGCACAGCATTGGCAAAGGCCCTGGCATTATCCAGATCTTCCCGGTTAGGGCGGCCGGTCATCTGATTCACCATGTCTGCCCATTGGGCATCATCCATATTCAACTTCTTTTGCACCGGGCCGTGCATGGCTTCGGCCAGAACCCCCTGGCAGTCAAAGCAACCGGCGTATTGTATTTGCTTTTCACCGCAGGCCTCTTTCATGGGTGCAGCAAAGGCATCCATGTCCTGCTCCGGGTAGGCCGGTGCCATATGGGTGATAAAACCGGCCAGTTTCTGCCCGGACCTTTCCTTGAGCACCTTCAGGCATTCTTTCACAGGGGCCGCAAGGCTGCCGGAATGAAGCGGAGATCCCAGGAAAATACAGTCGTATCCGGCTGCCGCCTCCGGGGTGAGTTCCTCTAATTTTACCAAATCCGCTTCGTGTGCCTTGCCGGCCTCTTCGCAAATGGCCCTGGCGATCTTTTCCGTGTTTCCGCTCTGGCTAAAGTAAGTTACCAATACGTTCATGATCAATTCTCCTTTTTTAAATTTTAGGAACAACGCCTACCGCTGCTTGCAGCTGCATACATCTTCTTTGATGCTCCTATCATACGGGAGGAATAATCACCGGTCTGTAGCGACGGCTACAAGATCCTTGCTTTTTTCACTCAATCCTGTGCCGTAAAAATTTGTTTTTTTATAGCAGCTTGACGTATAAGACGACCGGTCATATTCTTTTTCCCATAACAAATAACGGCCATGGGCCGCCCAGTTTCTGCCCTATGGGTATGAACGTCAATCGGCGTGCCCACAACACACAATGAAAGAAACCAGAAGCTTATGTGGTTCTTTCATATAAAAGGAGAATATCAATGACGCTTGCAAAAAAAATCATCCTTCCCAACGGGGTTACCGTAAAAAACCGCCTGTTAAAATCTGCCATGAGCGAACAATTGGGAGACAAGTCCCACAATCCGACCGGCAAGCTGGTCCGGCTGTACCGGGCCTGGGCACAGGGGGGAATCGGCATCTGTGTCACCGGCAACGTGATGGTGGACCGGGGCGCCTTGGGGGAACCCAAAAACGTGGTTCTGGACGAGCAAAGCGATCTTGACGCCTTTTGCCGCTGGGCTGAGGCCGGCCGTGAAAACAACACCCATATCTGGATGCAGCTCAACCATCCGGGCAAACAGATTCCCAAGTTTCTTGAAAGCAACCCCGTGGCCCCCTCGCAAGTCCCTTTGGAAGGGGGAATCTCCAAAGGATTCAATCCCCCCAGGGAACTGACGGAACAGGAAATTGAAACCATTATCCTCCGGTTTGCCACCAGCGCCAAACTTGCCAAAGAGGCCGGATTCACAGGCGTTCAGATTCACGGCGCCCACGGCTATCTTGTCAACCAGTTTCTCTCCCCCCACCATAACCGGAGAGATGACGGCTGGGGCGGGTCCCTTGAAAACCGGATGCGCTTCGTTTTGGAGATCTACAAGGCCATCCGGACTGCCGTGGGCAAAAAATTCTCCGTGGGAATCAAGCTGAACGCCTCGGACTTCAGGCACGGCGGGTTTACCGTGGAGGAGGCCATCCGTGTGGCCGTCGCCCTGGAGGAACAGGGCATTGACCTGGTGGAAATTTCCGGCGGCTCCTATGAAAACCCAAAGATGATGGGAAGCCCGTCAGCCAATGACAAGGAAGGCTACTTTCTTGAGTATGCCGCCGCCATGAGTGAGGCATTACAGGTCCCCCTTGCCCTCACCGGGGGATTTCGCAGCGGCGGTGCCATGGCTTGCGCCCTTGAATCCGGTGCGGCGGATATTATCGGGGTGGCCCGCCCCCTGGCCCTGGAGCCGGATTTTCCCAACCGGATTCTGGCGGATATCCAATATGGCATCCAACTGCCCGGAGTGTCCACGGGGATGCGGGCGGTGGACGCCATGACCGCCATCGGTCTGACCTGGTACGAGTACCAGATGTATCTTCTTGGGAAAGGAAAGCCCGCCAACCCCGCTGCAAATGCATGGCTGTCCGTAGCCCTGACCTTCTGGCGGATGGGCGCCCACGGGTTTGCCCAGCGCCGGGCAAAAAAATAACGGACGCCGGATCAGGATAAACCGCGATTAATCCCTATTGATTTGGATCCCGGAATGGTTATAGTTACGGGCAACCATTAAACTGAAAGCGGAGACCCCATTGAAATTATTTAAAAAGAAAACCCTGACCGGTCTTTCCCGGACCTGCGGTTGAGCGGCGAAGATAGGTCCCCAGGTCCTGGCGGACACATTAAAGGGCTTTCCCGCTCCCGACGACGACAATCTGCTGGTGGGATACGATACCTCGGATGATGCAGCGGTATACAAGGTATCGAACGATCTTGCCATGATCAATACCGTGGATTTCATTACCCCGCCGGTGGATGATCCCTACTGGTTCGGCCAGGTGGCGGCGGCCAATTCCATTTCTGATATCTACTCCATGGGCGGCCGCCCCCTCACCGCATTGAACCTGGTGATGTTTCCCTCAAAAATACTGGATACAGGTATTCTCAGGGAAGTGCTCAAAGGGGGAAACGACAAGGTGAATGAGGCAGGCGCCGTCCTGGCCGGCGGGCATTCCGTGGATGATGAGGAGCCCAAGTACGGACTCTGCGTGAACGGGGTGGTGCATCCGGACAAGATCCTTACCAACAGCGGCGCCCGGCCCGGAGATGCCCTGGTTTTGACCAAACCGTTGGGTTCCGGTGTGCTTTTCAATGCGGTGCGCTCAGGAAAGCTGCCGTTCTCCGATCTGGAACGAGATGTGCTGCCCACCATTGCCGCCCTGAATAAAACCGCCGTGCAAGAAGCGCTGGAATTTGATATTCACGCCTGTACCGATGTTACCGGTTTTGGTATTCTCGGGCATTTGATGGAGATGGCCAACGGCAGCGGTACAAGGATGGTGGTGCGCTTTGAGGATCTCCCAATCTACCCCCATGCGGCCCGGATGTATGACAAGGGGGAAACAACGGGATCAAACAAGGCCAATGAGGATATGGTCAACACCCATGCCCTGGAGATCCAGCGGTCCCTGAGCCAGGCGGACCGGGGACTGGTTTACGATCCCCAGACCTCCGGCGGGCTGATTTTTTCCTTGAAGGCTTCCGATGCCGCCATCCTGGTAAAACGGCTGCGGGACAACGGGGTTCCCGACGCATCCATCATCGGAGAGGTTACCGACAACCGGCCGGGCATTGTACTGACATAACAACCAACGCTTGACAGCAAAAGCCAAAAGGCAACGGCCAAAACGCAAAGGAAAAATTGATGGTAGAGGAACAAAACGAGTACGGCTGGGACGCGGGCATGGACATGTCCCTTTACGACAAAATACGGCAGGACATGAAAACGGCCATGCGCACCAAAAACGATCTGGTGAGAAATACCATGCGGCTCATCATCGGCGCCTTTCCGGATCTTACCGTGGCCATTACCCTGGAAAGCGGCAAGAAGACCACAAGGGTCAAGCAGCCGGACGAGATTACGGATGAAGATATCCAGGGGATCATCCGCAAATTTGCAAAAGCGGAAAAAAATGTCCTGGAACTCAAGGGGGAAAAAACCTCTGATTATCTGGAACTGCTGGATACCTATCTGCCGAAAATGGCGACCCCGGATGAGATCCGCACCTGGATCGCGGAAAACCTGGATATGTCACAATTCAAAAGTCCCATGCAGGCCATGGGACCTGTGATGAAGCATTACGGAAAGCAGGCCGACGGGAAAGTGGTTCAGGACATCTTAAAACAGATATGAAAATAACATACCGGTGTCCGAAATCTGATTCGACACCGGTATGTAAAAAACTTCGCCTTACCAACACCTCAGAGCTATTGCGGGGTGTTCTTTTGACTTGCCGCCTTTGGCTTAGCCGGTGCGGCTTTTTTGGACGCAGCTTTTTTTGCCGCAGGCGCCGCCTTTGCCGGGGAAGCCTTTTTAGCGGGGGCAGCCGTTTTTACAGGTTCCGGGGACGTATCAGGCGCAGCCGTTTTCGGGGGCGCTTTTGAAGTCGTTGCAGCAGCTTCGGGTGTGGTTTCCTCTGCCGGTGACGCCTTAGCAGGTTCAGCGTCAAGATCCGCAGTCTGAAAGAAGTCATTTATCCGGTCAAACCCGTTGTCCATATATTCCTTGCAGTTCGCACGGTTCTGCTTGATAAAATCCATCCAATAGGAACACATCTTGGTGCTGCCCTCGGGCACAAAGCGGCTTTTTTCAAACCCAGTCTTCATCATTTCGCAGCCGTGATCCTGGAATGCTGCCATTATTGAAAAAGAGGTGTCAAAGGCAGCCTTCTGATATGCCACGGCCCGGTGCATCATTTTGGTATACATAATCCTCCCCTTTGTATCGGTGTTTATTTGTTATCGAACAATTCTTCGAAACGGCCATAGCCTTCATCAATGGCATTTTTAAATTCGCCTCTGGCCTTTTTTGTATACTGGATGGTTTCTTCCAGCTGGGAACGGTTTTCTTCAGTAACCCAGGGAAGCTGAGTCATGAAGTTGTTGATCATGCGTTCGGTCTGGTCCTGAACCACAACCATGGCGTTAAAGCTGTTGTCAAACACGGTTTTTTGAAATCCGATCATCTGTTTTGCAATTGCAGTGGTTTCCATTTGTTTTCTCCTTCGGGTCTTTGGCCCATAAATATTGGCGTCACTCTTTTTATTCGTTTTTTTCACCTGATTGCCGGCCGGTTGCCGGGATGTGCTACCTGTACATTAGTCACTAGGGCTTTTTGTGTCAAGCACTTTTTTGTGCAATGCACAAAAAAGGTCGGTTTGCCCCCCAAAACAATAGAAACCTAATAATAAATCAATATGATACAAACAATTCAGTGAAAAAAACTTTCTATATTGACATTATTTTTGTTGCAAGGTAACATCGGTTATACCATACCACCCGTCCAATACAAAAAATTATGACAGGAAAGGATAACCGCGTGCCCAGTACCATCCTCGTAAAAAAATACCCGAACCGTCGGCTGTACAACACCGAAACCAGCGCCTATATAACTGTTGAAGACGTATCTGATCTGATAAAGAAGGGATTCCGCATCCAGGTGGTAGACCTGACCTCCGGGGATGACATCACAGCCATTGTACTGACCCAGATCATCATGAACAAAGCCAAGGAAGACAACGCCATCCTGCCGGTTTCCCTGCTCCACCTGGTGATCCAGCATGGAGAGAGCGATCTCCATGAATTTTTTGACAAGTATCTAGAAACCGCCATTAAAAACTACTTAGGGCTTCGCAAACAGATGGATGACCAGTTCAGGGCATACATGGAAATGGGAACGGACTTTTCCACCATGGCGGAAAAGACCTTCAAACAGATGGACCCTATGAGTATTTTTTCCCAGCCGTTTAACAAAAAGGACAAAGAATAAAGACGGCGCTCCCCCATTGAATTTAGAAAACGATTCGTTGCGGCCCAGGGCCGGTGGTAGCCTTTGACAACCCGAGACACACTTTAGGATACAGCTATGCAGACATTTTCCCAGGCAGCCCTGGCCGCCACACAACTGGCCAGTCAAGCCCATGACTATTTATACGATGCCGCCCAGCGAACCGTGTTGTTTGCGGATATCCTTCGCAAGCGGGGAAATGCCTACCTCGATCACATCAAGGAAGGACAGCCCCCGGTACTGGCCTTTGACTATGACATCATCATGGACGGTGCCCAATTGGAACGTCCCGTCAATTACCAGCTGGTACGGATCTTCGACCGGCGCCATGATACCGCATCTGTTGTGGACAGGGAACGCCGGAAACTGGACTATGCCGAACGATACAACAGCCACCATCCCAAAAAGCGCCCCATCGTGGTCATGGACCCCAGGGCCGGCCACGGTCCCGGAATCGGCGGTTCCAAGATGGATTCCCAGATCGGCATCGCCCTCAATGCCGGCCACCCGGTCTACTTTATCATGTTTCTCACCCAGCCCATGCCCGGACAGACCATCTACGATGTCCAGCAGTGCCAGATCCGGTTTCTTGAAGAGGTAGGCAACCGCCATCCCGAAGCCCAGAAGCCTGCCATTATCGGCAACTGCCAGGCAGGATGGGCCGCCGCCCTGATCGGAGCGGACCGCCCGGATGTCACCGGCCCCCTGGTGCTCAACGGCTCTCCTCTCTCCTACTGGGGCGGGGTAAAAGGCGCCAATCCCATGCGGTACCGGGGCGGATTGTTCGGCGGTTCCTGGCTGGCCTCATTCAGCGCGGACATGGGCAACGGCAAATTTGACGGCGCCCACCTGGTGGCCGGATTTGAAGAACTCAACGCTGCCAACACCTTCTGGACAAAGCAGTACAACCTCTATTCCCGGGTGGATACTGAAGAAAAACGTTTCCTGGACTTTGAACGCTGGTGGGGGGGATTTTTTCTCCTGGACCGTGAGGAAATCCGCTTCATCGTCAACAACCTTTTTATCAGTGACGAACTGGAACAAGGATACTTAAAGCTCAGCCACGGCAGTTATATCAATCTTAAAAACTTCAAAGACCCCATCCTGGTATTTGCCTCCAAGGGGGACAATATCACTCCGCCCCAGCAGGCTCTGAACTGGATCACCAAGGTGTACAAGGATGTGGATGAAATCAAGCGGCACGGCCAGACCATCATCTACCTGCTCCACGATACCGTGGGACACTTAGGAATTTTCGTATCCTCCAAAATCAACCGGAAAGAGCATAAGGGCATTATCGGCTGTGTGGATGCCCTGGATTTCCTGGCACCGGGGCTCTATGAAATGGTCATCAGGCAAGAGGCAACCCATCCCCAGCTGGACGACTATCAGGTGGAATTCGTGGAACGGGACATGGCGGATATCCTGGCCATGGACGACGGCTTCGAAGATGAAGAGGCCTTCCACCCGGTCTCTTCCATATCCAAATTCAACGACCGCCTCTACCAGGATTATTTCAGCCCCTTTGTGAGATTCTGGATAAACGACTTCAGTGCCGAGTTCATCCGCCAGTCACATCCATTGCGGGTGCAGCGCTACGGGTTCTCGGACCTCAACCCCATGCTTGCACCGGTGGGGCCTGCGGCGAAACTTGTAAGACAGGCCCGCAACCCCGCAAAAGAGACCAACCTGTTCACCCAGATGGAAAAAGCCGTATCCGGCCTCATCGTGGACAGCCTGGAACTCTACCAGAAAACCCGGGACAATCTCATTGAGACCATGTTCTACACGACCTACGGAAACCCCTGGATTAAAACCCTTTTTTATGACGATGAACGGGAGGCCACACCGGAAGACACCGTGAGGGAACCGGAAAAAACCGATATGTTCAGGGACCTGGAACACCAGCTCTGGCTAAAAGCCATGAAACAAGGCGGGTTTGAAGCGGCTGTCATCCGCATGAACCTGGCCGTCACCTCTGCCAACCTGGTCATTGGCATGGCAGAATACGATGCTGCCAAATTGGGCATGAAATCCGACGATCGCCTCAAGGCCATGACACCGGATCAACTCAAACAGATTGTCAGGGACCAGGCCGCCCTGCTGGAAAAAGACAGGGAATTGGCCCTGCAGACCCTGGCCGATCTTTTACCCGATGAAAGGGACAGGGCCCTGGCCGTGGACATAGCCAGGAGCATTGCGGACATCGAATCCACCCGCCGGTATAAAAAAACCGCCATCCTGAAACGGATCGAAGATATTCTTCTGCCGGATGTGGAGACCTTCAAGTACAGTTCCTGACCCGAACCCTATACAGATAAATACAGCCTCCGGCCCTTTTGCCGGGGGCTGTTTCATATTGATCTGTTTCCCCCGTTCACTTTTTCCACAATAGAAAAAAACAACTTGACCGCAAAAATAACATGCGTTATATAAAAATCGCAATTTTAATTTCCCGGACACCTGAATTGGGACACATTTATGCCGCCGAAACAAACCATTACCCCGGAGGATATTATCCGGGCCGGACTGACACTTGCCAGGGAAAAAGGGTTCGATGCCCTGTCCGCCCGGGCGGTTGCCAAACAGCTCAACTGCTCCACCCAACCCATTTACTCCTGCTTTTCCACCATGAAAACCCTTCAGGACGCGGTACTCAAAGAGGCCTTTGCCACTGCCACGGCCGAATATCTTTTCAGTCATGAAGACGAGGAGATCAGCTTCAAGGACATCGGCATGGGCTATCTTCGCATGGCAAGAGAAGATCCCCATCTTTACGACATGCTTTACGCCTGCGGCCATGCCGGGGCCACCCACTGGATCGTCCCCGTAAAAACGGAATACATGGTTGAGATCATGGGCAAAGAGGACCCCTTAAGCCGCCTCACCCCGGACGAGCGGCGAAAGCTTTTAACCCATATGGCGGTTTTTACCCACGGCCTGGTCATGCTGGGCCGGGTAAACCCGGATCTTGCACCGGACTATCTTGAGGCGCAGCTCCATGAAATGGGCCGGATCGTCATCGGCGCAACCCTTTTGGAAAAAGGAATACCCGACCATGAAAATCCTTATCTTGAACGGCAGTCCCAAAGCGGATAACAGCATCACCCTCCAGCACATGCGGTTTCTTGAAACCCGGGAACCGGATATCGAAACCGAGGTGATTCCCATCGGCAAAGCCATCAACTCCCTGGAACGCAATCAACAGCGGTTCGATGAAGTCACGGAAAAAATGCGGACGGCAGACGCCGTTGTCTGGTCTTTTCCGGTGTATTACGCCCTGGTGCCTTCCCAGATGAAACGGTTTGTGGAACTGCTTTACGAACGCAAGGGCAAGGGATGGTTTGCAGGAATGTATGCCACAGCGCTGACCACTTCCATCAATTTCTTTGACCACACGGCCCACAACTATGTCCAGGCCGTTTGTGAAGACTTGGGATTCGCCTATGTCAAAGGCTACTCCGCCCATATGGATGATTTTTTCAAGACCCAAGAAAGGGAAAAGCTGGCCCGGTTCTTTTCCTGGTTTCTGAAAACCGTACAGCAAAAAACACTGCTGCCCAAAAAATACGCCGGGAACGTGCCGGAGGTACAGGTGTTTGAGCCGATTAGTGCCCCAAATCGTGATACATCCCTTTCTTCAGGCAAGGATAGCAGCGGCAAGATCCTCCTGCTCACGGACACCACCGATCCGGATACCAACCTCTGGAAAATGATACGCACCTTCGAGGAGGAAACCCGCCTTCAGGTGGACATAAAAGATATCCGTGACAGCGGCATGTCCCACGGCTGCCTTGGATGCTGCACCTGCGGCTATGAAAACACCTGTATCCAAAAGGACGGATTCACACGTTTTTTCAACGATCACCTCAAAACCGCTGAGATCATCCTGATCTGCGGCAGCATCCGCGATCATTACCTCTCGGCCCTGTGGAAACAGTTTTTCGACAGATGCTTTTTCAACGGCCATGCCCCGGTGCTCCAGGGCAAGCAGTTGGGATTCATGATTTCAGGCCCCTTGCGCCACCGGCAAAACTTAAGGGAACTTCTGGATGTATTTGCCGACAGCTGGCACATGAAATTCAGGGGCGTGGTGACGGATGAGGCAGCGGATTCTAAAGCCGTTGTCCGGGAAATCAAAGGGTTTGCCCGCACCCTTGAACTTGCCCGTGAAACCGATCTGGAGTTTGGCGCAAGCTTTTACAGGACCGGCGGCCAGAAATTGTTCCGGGACTTTATCTTCAACACCACCGCCGTGTTCACCGCAGACCACAGGTTTTACAAAAAAAGCGGACTCTACGCCACCTTTCCCCAGCGGCAGTGGCAGCGGCGGCTTCGGAATGCGGTCTTTGCCTTGATGGTTTCCATTCCCTTTTTGCGCAGGCAGATCCACAGGGAATTCATTCCCGGGATGGTGGCCCCTTATAAAAAGAAGCTCAGGCGCCTTGCCCGGTAATACCGGCCTGCCCCACCAGCCGGATAAAGGTTTTGAGAAATACCGGGACCGGGTCGGACTTAAGATGGACGGCCTGCCAGGTAAGAAACACCCCTTTGCGGGTCACCCGGACGGCCCGGACCCGGCCGCTGTCAACAATGGAGCGGACCGCCCATAACGGCGCCATGGCAAGGCCGAACCCGGCCGCCACCATTTCAACCATGGCGCCGGGATCTTCCACCGCCATAAAACCCAGGGGCTCAATGCCCCTGCGTTTCAAACCGTTCTGGTAAAAATAATTATTTTCTTTTGGCCGTGCGGAGATCAGATTCACCCCTTTAAACTCATTGAGTTCCAGGTGATCCGTTCCGGCCAGGGGGTGGTCCGGCGGTACAATGGCGACAAACTCATCCCTAAACAGTGGAATCATATCCACGCCGTCCAGGGATTCGGGCACCACCGAAATCACCAGGTCATGGATATTTCCGGTTAATTCACGGGAGGCATCTAAAGATCTGCCGATCTCTATCTCCACATTGGAAAACCGCTCATGGAATTCGCGCATCACCGCCGGCAGCCACCGGTAACAGAAGATACACTGGGTCCCCACCCGCAATTCTCCGGTTTCCCCTGTGACCATCCGAGCGATATCCGTCTCTGTTTCCGCAAGGGAAAATAGTACAGACTCAGCTGTATGACGGATACGTTTTCCGGCCGGTGTCAACAGCATCTGCTTGCGGGTCCTGAAAAAAAGACGGGAACCCAGCCGGGTCTCCACATCCTTGAGCTGCTGACTTAAGGCGGATTGAGAAAGGCACAACACTTTGGCCGCCCGGGTCATGTTCCCAGCCTCTGCAATGGCCCGAACCATTTTCAAATGTTTGACTTCCAGAATATCCATATCTTATTTCATTTTTTCTTATTGATATTATAATAACAATTAATTTTACTAATATAAAACTTACAAGTAAAGTGCAAGCAACTTTCCCCCATATAAAAAAGGAGGCACCATGCCGAGAATCACCCCCAAATCACCGGAAACTGCACAAGGAAGCGTCAAGCAAGGATACGAGATGTTTGAAACGCGTTTCGGCATCATCCCGGAACCCCTCCGGATGCTCAGCGTCAGCCCGGCGCTGTTTGATATCCAGCTGGCCCGCAGCAATTATTTTGCCAGCCAATCCAACCTGAGTTTCAGCCTTCTGGCCCACATCCGCTATATGGCCGCCCGCCAGCTGGAATACCGCTTCTGCACGGATCTAAATAAAGCTATTCTGGAAAAACAAGGGGCTACCGAAGCGGATTTTAAGGCCATGGAAGCCGATCCCACCCAATGCCTTCTGGAAGAAAACGAAGGGGCCATGCTCGCCTTTGTGGTCAAGGCAATGAAGGACCCGGCATCCATAACGGACCAGGACGTGGATGCGCTAAGGGAGTTTGGCTGGACCGACAGAGATATGGTGGATGCCATGGCCCAGGGCGTCAGCATGATCGACCATGCCATCATGATGCAGGTCTTTGATATGAATCCCCATTGCTTGATATAGAACCGATCCCCATCAAATGGCTGGGCAGTGCCGGATAAAATCTTTTTTTTGAGAATTCAAGTTCTCCTGTTGATAACGTCCCTATAATACCCGGCACCCCAATTGCCTGCTTTACTATATTTGCATCCCCTGCTATTGTTGATTTATATTTGATTTTTCCAATAGGAGGATGGAATTGAGTTTGCACTTGGAATATATCAATGATGGAACAGCGTTCAGGGAAATTGATCCCATGACCATCAACCCGGAATCCCTGACAAGCTTTTCGATTTACGAACGCCTGCCATTAAAAGAAAACCAATACAAATTCCGCATTCTTTTAACGGATCCGACAACGATTCCAAAACAAAAGCTTTTGAAACTTTTAATGTTTTGGGACAAGGTCTACATTCATAAAAGCCAGCTGAGGATATTCAACAGATGCCTGAAAAACAACATCGCCTATATTCTCAACCATGACGACATCGACACCGCAAAAAAAACAGATGCCCTGGTCACCATATGCACCAACGAGCTGGAACAGGCTTTAAAGGCCAATTTTTCATCCCTGGAGGTTGTCCAAAAGGCCCTGGACAGTATTCAGAGCGTCATTTCCCAAGCCATTGAATTCATATCGGACATCAATTCCCTCAAAGGCCTTGCCAACCTGATCGGACATGATTACAAGACCCACACCCACTCCATAAAAGTGGGATGGCTCATGACCACTTTTGTTAATTCAAATCGGGATTTATTTGACATCAAAAACCGGTCTGAACTAAAAGATTTGCTAATCGAATCCATGGTTACAGGCATACTCCATGACATCGGCAAAGCAAAAATCCCTAAAAACATCATTAACAAAAAAGAGGCGCTGGATAACCAGGAATATATCATTCTTCAGTCCCACCCGACCAATTCCTTATCCATTTTGATTGATACCGACATTTCAAAATCTATCCTGCAAGCCATTCACTATCATCACGAGAATGAAGACGGCAGTGGATATCCTAACGGCATAAAAGAAGATCGAATTCCGATTATGGCAAAAATCTGCCACATCGCCGATATTTTTGATGCCATGACCTCCAAACGGTCTTACAAAGATAGAAAAAGCCCATATGAGGCGTTAAAAATAATGACGAAGGCCAACCCCTATCTTGAGACCCTCCACAAACTTGAAAAAGAGGTAAAGGAAAACAAAAGAACGCCCATAACCGCCTTTGTCCGGGATAAATATGAGAACAAACTCAAACGATTGCGGGAAAAGGAAATCATTGAAGAAGAGGCTAGAAAACGGGTGGAGAAACGATTGAAGTTACAGGATCAAGGCATGTCTCACTGCTTTAATGCGGACCTTTTAAGACGCTTTATCATCACCATCAATAAATCGGAAAGCTTCCACCTGTCCGACCTTATCGATTAGATTTACGTCCCCCCCTTATCACACGTTGACAAAAAAGTCTTTGAAGGTGACTGCCGGCCCTTAACCCAAAAAGCTTAGGGCCGGCAGTAAACTGCCGTTTGCGGCAGGTGGTTTCATTCGTGGCTTCAGGCCGTTTAATTTTCAGCCGATACTTCCACGGGCTTTGAAATCCTAAACCGGCTTTCAAGGAAGATATGGAGTACCACGCCGACCCCCAGTCCCCAGGCCGCTCCGTGCATGGCAAGGACAACCGCCATGGTGCCGGCTACCCCTAACTGCAAAGGCTCCTTGATCTGCTTAAATGCGGTGATAATGCACAGATAGCCGGTGACCACCATGGTCAGGGACAGGCCGATGGGCAAAAAGGGTTTGAAAAAACTCACCAGCGGCAGGGCGAACAGCGCCATGAAACCTGCGATCCAGAAGGTGCCGGCTCCGCTGAAAATGGAATCCATGGCGGTCCTCCCCTGGCGGTAGCGGTCGGCCACGGTGGCGGTGACCGCCGTCCAGATGGGTCCGGCAAGTCCGGGGTACGGGGCAAAGAAGGCATGCAGAACGTTGCGCAGTCCGGTGATGATATGAATCCTGTCCGTATCGATATCCACATTCTCATCCGGCCGGCTCTCCTTGCAGGCGGCTTTCACCAGCACCGTTCCCACGATCACGTCGCCGAAGGCAATAATGTAGGCGATGACGGCCGTGGGAATTGCTTTCATGAACATGTCCGCATCAGGGAACCCGACGCTGAAAGGCAGATAGGCCCACATATCTTTGAATGCCGGCACGGTGATGCCCCACTGGATGTCAGGCACCGGGTACTCGTTGACAAGCATCCCGATCACAATGGCCACGACCATGGCCGGCACCATCCCGTATTTGCCCAGAAGTTTTGCCAGGCGGTTGTCGGTTTTCATCCGGGAAAAGGAGATGGAAAAGAGCATGTAAAAGCAGACCAGGCTGCCCAGGCCGATGGCAATGGGGGTTTTGGGAATTCTGCCGCCCATCTTCAACTCTCCCATGTAGGCGGCCACACCGGCTCCTAAAAGGATACCGGCTTTGATGGAGTCCGGCACCTTGGCCACCACCTTGGAGCTGAGCCGGGTGATGCCAAGGAAAAGAAAGATGGCCGCCACAAGGATCTGGAGAGCCACCAGCGCCTTTATGGCCTCCGGTCCCGGGGTGAACTGCCCCAGGTACAACAGAACCACGGGAATGGCCGGGGTAATCCAGCCGGGCACCATGGGGGTGCCCAAAAAGGCGGGCATCATAAACCCGACACCGCAGACAAATACAAAGGCCAGGGCAATTTCATAGGGCAGCCCCAGGTATTTTTGCAGCAGGGGGATCATGGCCAGACTCACCACAAAAAGAATCAGGGCCTGGACAAACTCCACCCACTCCCAGCGGTAATGTATCAGGGGGATACGGATCTTAAAGGGACCTACGGGCCAATAGGGTTGTTCTTCTCCGTCTATTCGTTTCTGAAATGACATATTTATATCTCCTTTAGGCTGCCCGGTAATGGGGGCAGCCCTATCAAAACGTGGTATTAAAACCTTCGGGTAACCGTTTGTATCAGTTCACCATTCGATCCCGGCCTTCCCACTCTTTTTCCCTGAGTTTAAACTTCTGGATTTTTCCGGTGGCGGTTTTTGGCAAGGCACCGAATTCCACATGTTTGGGGGCTTTGAACCGGGCCAGGTTTTCCTTGCAAAAGGCAATGATATCAGAAGGGTCCGGTGTGGTGCCGTTATGGGGAACGATAAAGGCCTTGGGCACCTCCCCCCATTTTTCGTCCGGTACCGGGATGACGGCCACCTCCAGCACATCGGGATGGGTATAGAGCACGTTTTCGATTTCCACGGTGGAGATATTTTCACCGCCGCTGATGATGATATCCTTTTTCCGGTCCATGATCTGCACGTAGTTGTCCGGATGCATCACGGCAAGGTCCCCGGAGTGGAACCAGCCGCCTTTGAATGCCTCAGCCGTGGCCGCCTCGTCTTTGTAATAGCCCAGCATCACGTTGTTGCCCCTCATGACGATTTCCCCCATGGTGGCACCGTCCCTGGGCACCGGTTCCATGGTCATGGGGTCCACCACATCCATATGCTCCGCCACGATATAGGGCACGCCCTGGCGGGCCTTGATGGCGGCCTTGGCCATGGGGGCCAGATCATTCCACTTGTCCTGCCACTGGCAGACGCTGTGGGGTCCGAATACTTCGGTAAGCCCGTAGGTCTGGGTGATGTTGGCACCGATGCTTTCCATGTTCTGGATCACCGTGGGCGCAGGCGGGGCACCTGCCGTCATGATTTCCAGCTTATGGGAAAGTTCAATTTGGTTTTCCTTGGCATAGACGGACATGCCTATAAGGATGGTGGGGGCTGCACACAGATGGGTGATGCCGCTCTCTTCGATGATCCTGTAAATTTCCTGGGGTTCCACCTTGCGCAGGCAGACATGGGTGCCGCCCACGGCTGTGATTCCCCAGGTAAAGCACCAGCCGTTGCAGTGAAACATGGGCAGGGTCCACAGATACTTGCTGCCGGCATCGGTTTTAAACTCCAGTTGCTCACCGATGGCGTTCATGTATGCCCCCCGGTGATGGTACATGACCCCCTTGGGACGGCCGGTGGTACCGGAGGTGTAATTGATGCTGATGATATCCCGTTCGTTGGTAATGGCCAGCGTCACCGGGTCCGTCGGGCTGTCCTCAATAAAGCTTTCGTAGTCCGGTCCTTTCAGCGGGCGTGTGTCATCGATATCGCAGATGTTCACCCAGGTTTTCACCTTATCCAGTTCGGGGACCACTTGGGCCACCACCTTGCCGAACTCATTGTCCGCAAATACGGCCTTGGCATCGGAGTGGTTGATGATATAGGCCATTTCTCCTGCCGACAGCCGGATATTGATGCTCACCAGGGCCGCCCCGAGAAGCGGCACGGCATAGTGGGCCTCCAGCATGGGCGGGGTGTTGGGGCAGATAAAGGCGACCTTGTCTCCCGGCCCGATCCCCCGGGCTTTCAACGCATTGGCCAGCCGGAACACCCGGTCCTGGAACTGGGTCCAGGTATAGGACGTATCCCCGTAGATCACCGCTGTTTTGTCGGGAAAAACACCGGCACTTCTGGCAAGAAAATTCGTGGGACTTAAAAAATCGTAATTGACGGATGCCTCAGACATGGCTGCTTCCTCCTCGGATAAAGATGAGTCACTCTTTGGGTAGGTACGAACGAAATGCGTACCCCGCCCAAATGCCTTGTACTCATTTACAAAGGAGGGGGAACAGGTGCAATCGGTAACCGGCCGATTCTGACATGGCCGGCGGCCTGAGACCGGCTAGGTTATGCACCTACAAAGGCCGGGCGAATCCCTTACTACTTCTTCATCTCGTGGGTCCAGTGGACCGCCGCCTTCACAAGTTCGGTGTAATGCTTGAGGTGGAGTTTTTCCTTGATGTTTTCCCGGTAGGTACCGATGGTCTTCATGCTCAGGTGCAGCCGGGCGGCAATTTCCTTTGAATCCAGGCCTTCACCCATCAGCCGGAACACCTCCAGTTCCCGGTTGCTCAGATCATCCAGGCTCACCCCTGTTTTGGGAGATTTCCGGCTGATCATCCGCTGAAGCATCTTCTCCTTGATGGTGTCGCTGGCGTAAATATTGCCCCCCAGCACCTGGCGGATGGCCGTCACCACATGGCCGATGGCCCGCTGCTTCATGACGTATCCCCTGGCCCCGGCCAGCAGGGCCCGCTCCGCATACATGGAATCATCGTACATGGACACCACCAGCACCGGCAGATCCGGATACTCCCTGGCGATATCCGCCACCAGGTCGATCCCGTTGCTCTGGGCAAGGGAGATATCCACGATCATAAGATCCGGCCGATCCTTTTTCAGGGCATCCCAGGCCTTGTCTGCCGTATCCACACTGCCGGCCACCAGCAGGTCGGGCTCTTTGTTGATCAGTTCCGTCATGCCGAGACAGAATATCGGGTGATCATCCACAATGATAATTTTATGGTGTGACGATTCTTCTTTCATGATGCCTTCCCACGGATGTTGATCCCGGATGCCGGGCTCAGCCGGACATGGATGCCGGTTCCCCTGTGATCCGTATCAATGGAGAATCTGGCATCAATAATTTTGGCGCGGTATTCCATAATCTGTAACCCGATACCGGTGCCGGTTTTACCGCCCTCTTTGGTCATACGGCGGATGCCCTGCCCGTTATCCCGTATGCTTAAATGGATATATGCATTGTCCAGCCCCTTGTTCACCAGATTCAATGATACCCGGATCTGGCTGGCCTTTGAATGCTTGACCGCGTTGTTCACCGCCTCCCGGGCAATATGGTAAAGATGGGTGGCACAGGTGTTATCCCCCACATTCGCATCGGGGTCTGCCTCGCAGGAAAACCGGATGCCGGGATGGTAGGCAAATCCGTTCACAATATCTTCCAGGGCGGCCTGGAGGCCGTGGGCCACCAGGTGAACCGGGCAGAGCCCCCGGGCCAGTGCCCGTGTCTTTTCCACGGCATCCCCGGTGAGTTCCCCGATTTGTCCGGCCAGCCCGGCGGAGGGATCGTCCCTGTCCGCAAGGGTTTCCCTGAGCACTTCAGCTAAACCTGCCACACCGATGAGATGGGGACACAGATCGTCGTGCAGGTCCTGGCCGATGTTGAGCCGTTCCCGTTCCCCGGCCTGCATTACTTGTTTTTCAAGGCCTTTGGAGCGGGTAATATCCCTGAGGATAATGATGGAGCCGGCGGGTTCTCCGCTGCTGCCCAGCGCCGTCGCACCGGAAATACTCACATCCACGAGATTCCCCTGTTTTGAGTACCGCCGGGTTTCCACATCAAATATGCCGGTGCCGGAACTTACCTGGCGGATCATGATCCGGGTCTCGGGCCAGTGGTCTTCGGGCACGAAATGGTCCATCTTCTTACCGGCCACCTCTTCCATGGTCCACCCGAAAACCCGGGTGAAGGCAGGATTGATATAGATCACCCGCCCTTCCATGTCGTAGTTGACGATGGGGTCCGGGGCGGCCTCCATCAGCAGGAAATAACGTTCCTGGCTTTCTTTTCTTGCCTGTTCGGCAATGTGGCGGACGCGAATCTGGTCCTGGAGGCTTTTATGGGTTTTCTCCAGCCGGTCCATAAACCGGTTGAAATACGTGGCCAACTGCCCCACCTCATCCCGGGAGCGGCTTTCCATCCGGGCCGAGTAATCCCCGGCGGTAACAGTATTAAACCGACTCATCAGTTCCCGCAACGGTGTTGTGATGGTCCGGCTGATGCCGAAGGTCACGGCCAGCATGATGGAAAAAAACAGGGCGGAAATTCCCAGAATCACGTTTCGGATGGTGGTCAGGGGGTGATAGAGTTCATCCAGGTAGGATGAGGACGCCACGATCCACTGGTATTCCGGGATATAATCAAACATCACCAGTTTGCGGCGGGCCCTGGGTTCTCCCGGGTTCTTCCAGTAGTAAACGGATTTCCCCCTTTTCCGGGCCATCATATCTTCGAGATAGCGGTTGGGCAGTTCTTTTGCATCAAAGATATTCACATCCTGGAGGATGGGATGGATAATGGCGTTGGCATCCCTGTCGATGACGAAGGCGTATCCGGTTTCCCCGAACCTCAAAGAGAGGATGCTGGATCTGAAATCTTCCACATTCACAAGCTTGATAAATTCAGACCGATAGGCGCTGGCAGAGATAATCCAGTCCCAGGGGGCAAAATAGGACATGTACAACGCCTTTGGCCGAACTTCCGTCTCCCCGGGATTTTTCCACTCATATTCCAGGTAGCCCTGGCGGGAGCGCGTCATCCGGGTCACGAAATCAAAATCCGCCACATTGGTGCCGATAAGCGCCGGACGGGGATGCACCGTCACCTTGCCTTCGCTGTCCAGGCAGTACAGATATCCGGAACTGCCGATGGTCTGGCTCAGCAGGGTTTCTGCCGCCCGGGTTTTCGCCTCAGCTTCCGGGTACAGGCCCTGCCGCGATTTCTCGTAAAGACTTCTGACGATTTCCAGATTTTTTTCCGCCACCGCCCTGAGATGATTTTTAATGGATACGTTCACCGAGGTGTTCACCATATTGTATATCATCCGGGTGGTATTACTCAGTTCGCTTTCAATCCTGGCTTCAATGTTGTTGCGCACGTAACCGTAGATAAACAGATTGCACAGCAGCATGGACAAAAAGAAGATCAGGGCAAAACTGACAAGAAACTTGTACCGGATCTCAAGAGAGCTGAAACGGCGGCGCATCCGCGCCCGGAATCCGGGCGCAGCGTCAGGCTCGTCCGCCTTCACCCGTTGTCCGGCCGTAAGTTTTGCCATCCAGCCCTCCCCAAGAAAAAAACCTTCTCCATTCGATTTTGCAATCCGCCTGATTCAGAACATAGTATTTGCCGATCAAGCACATTATCGATATGCCAGTCGGATGAGGATTGTCAACCCCGGGACACTTTTTCAAGGCAGGAGGCTGTCATTTTTTTTAGGCAGGGCTTGGCAGCATCAAACCGCACCGTCAAGAACTAACCTGATGGTCTTGGCGATTTCCCCTTTTTCTATGGGTTTCATTATAAAAGAAGAGACCCCAAGTTTCCTTGACTCTTTTTCACCAACCAATGAACTAAAACCGGTACATATGATAATGGGAATGTCCGGCCGAATTGCTTTCAATTGTTTTGACAGGTCACTTCCATTCATTTCAGGCATCGTCATATCCGTGATTACCAGATCAAAGCTGCCGGGGTCAGATTTAAACAATTCCAACGCCTTAACCGGATTTTGTTCCGATTCAACCCGATATCCCAACCGGCCCAGCATCTGGGTTGTCATTCTTACAATGGGGGCTTCATCATCCACGAATAGGATACGTTCATTCCCGCCGGGCAGCGCGTTGGCCATATTTTCACGGGATTTTATTTCGCTGTCGAATATAGGAAAAAACACGTTAAATGCAGTGCCTTTTCCAGGCAGACTCTCCGCAAATATGTACCCGTCATGATTGGTCACGATCCCGTGGACGATGGCAAGCCCCATCCCAGATCCTTTACCCACTTCTTTGGTGGTAAAATAGGGATCAAAAATCTTGTCCTTTATTTTCGCATCAATACCCGGGCCGGTGTCACTGACACGCAATTGCAGATATCGGCCTAAAGGCATGTCGTATTCGTCCGTTTCAATCTTCACTTGCTTCAGGCGTACGTTCAAGCGTCCCCCGGTTTGCTCCATTGCGTGGGCCGCATTGGTGCAAAGGTTGATGATAACCTGCTGGATCTGTGTAGGGTTGGCATTTATGATGCCAGGATCTTCGTCAATGTCCGTTTGGATTTTAATTGTGGCGGGTATGGAGGCGCGCAACAGCCGCATTGACTCTGTGACCAGAGGGGCCGTTTCCATGGGTTTTCTTTCCTGCTCTGTCTTTCTGCTGAAACTCAATAACTGCTGTACCACATCTTTAGCCCTCAGACCGGCCAGCTTGATTTCATCCAGGTTGGCCCGGGCCGGGTTCCATTCCGGCACGTCATCCAGGGCAAGTTCCGTATTCCCAATAATAATCCCGAGAATATTGTTGAAATCATGGGCAATACCACCCGCAAGGGTACCCACAGCCTCCATTTTGTGGGATTGGCGAAGTTTTTCCTCCATGTTTTTCTGCTCTGTGATATCCATGGCGATCTGCATTCTGACGATACGGCCGTCCACCCATTCAATGGCACGATCATAATTCATGTACCATTTTTCCGTAATTGGATTTTCCCCTTGCCAGACACAGACATCTGCGGGTTTTCCCTGGGCATCCAAAAGCTTTTCATTGGTACAATAGTCACAGGGCCCGCTTTCCCCCCGAAACCCCAGCCAGCAGCTATCACCGGTCAGATCTTTTCCAAAATCCTTTTTCATCTTCTCATTCATGAACAAGATGTTGTAGGTTTCCATATCAGCCACGTATACGTGGGCATCAATGGCATCCAATACGGTGAGAAATCTTTGATGTGCCACTTCCAGTTCATCGATGGATTCTTTTATGTCCGTGATGTCATGGGCCAGGGCATAGGTCACCCCGTTATCTATAACAGGATTAGACACCCACCTGAGCCATTTATATGTCCCGTCCTTACATAAATACCGATTTTGAAAGTTGATGACATCTTCACCTGCCTTGAGTTTTTCTTCTATGACCTTTTGAGTGGGCTCAATGTCATCCGGATGAACAAATTCAATAAATGGCCTTGTGGTTAATTCTTCTTCCGAAAACCCCAGGGTTTTGGTAAATGCCGGATTCACTTTTGTAAATGTCTGGGTATTGATATCTGCGATACAGATCATATCAATGGACAATGAAAAGATACACTGCAGCTCTTTTTCACTTTTCACGAGTGCATCGTAGGACGCATGAAGCTTCTCCTGGGATTCTTTGATGGCTGTTACAACCAGGTCAATTTCATCCGGCACCTTTCCCTTTTTCCTGCCCAGGCTTATGCGTCTTGGAAATTGCTCCAAATCCAAGTCCGATAAAAGGTTTGCCAACCGGAATAAATGACGGGTCACTAGATAATGAAAAATGAATAGAATAAAACCGGACACACAAAACGCCCGGATCGCATTGGTTATGATGATTGATACGGCTTTACGGGTCAATCGGTGATATACATTATCCAGACTGGTTGTGACCTTCAGCACACCGATGGAAAAATCCTGATCTTTGTGGGTGAAATTTAAGGGGAACTCCCGCGTAATTGTGCGAGATGATGTTTGAACCCCCGAAGACCAGCGATGGTTATCGTCAGCCACAATTTCTATGTATTCCAGATCCGGAAGCTTTATCAAGCCGTCCAGTTGGGATTTGATTTGCTGGGTGTCATACAACCAGACGTTTGTGGATAAATTGTCTATATAACTGGTTTGAATCAGGGAAAAGTATCCGTGGATCTTGTTTATATCCTGTTTGTAATCAAAATAGAGTTGATATAAGGATACGATCAGCGTAACAAATGAACTAAACAGGATGACGGAAACGACAAGACGCCTGCCGATACGGCCTTTTCCAAGTGAATTAATAAATAGTTTGCGCATGATAGACAACCGCCCAATATCAATGTTGATGCTTTAACGCTCTGTTAATTTCCTGATAGCCTTTTTTCGGATCTCATTGATCTCTCCTGAGCGTGTCATTTCATTCAATACATGTTCCAGCTTTTCAACCAGGTGCTGGTTGCGAACATTTATGAAATGATACAGTGGAGATGAAAATAGCGGGGTTCCCGTGACATGAATACCGCTGTTTTTAAAATTTCGTTCTATCTCTATTTTCCCTGCATCAAGAACGGCCACGGCAATTTCAATTCGGCCCCTGTCAAGTATGGTAAACAACTGGGTCATATCGTTTGCAAAAAATGGGACCATTCCCCGTGTACCTATTGTTGAATATCGAACCCCCCGGACAACGCCTATTCTAAATTCCCTTATGTCTTCCCACCGGGCAATGGGCTTGGTGATGTTTTTTGTAAAAGCGACACCTTTGAAATGGATGACAGGGGTTTTGATTTGAATCAGGTTGGTATATTTTTTTTGGGTTCCGGAAATCCGCGCGACATCACCATCCGTCATACCGTTATTCGCCCACGCCAACGCCCTTTCACCCGGCAGATCATTGAACTCAACCTCATAATCGATTCTCCGGTATACTTCTTTTAAAACGTGTTTGGCTATGGCATGGGTCTGCTCATTAACAATGGCTGAAATGGTTACCTTTTTTACATCTGAAACACGATCTTGGGAATGCCCCTCCGATACCGTTAAAAAAAAGAGAACCCACCCGATGAAAAATGGGGATAGAAACCGTAAAAAGGTGCGCAAACTTATACCCCCCGGATTTAAATAAAACCACATATTACCTCGCTTTGCCCTAAATTTTCTTTTGATTACACAACGGCAACTGCAGGCACTTCAAAAAACGGTAATAAGCAAAATCTTTTCAGATTACAAAAATATATTCTATACGAAATTAACGCATTAGGCAAAACGATCAGGCAAGGTGCGTTATGCAGACCGAGGGTGCGGATCAAGATAAGTGACAAAGAAGGGCCTTATGAGGCGTCCCTGAGCATCTCAAGTTCCTCACACACCCGGGTTACACCGGCATACGCAATCCCCGGCACCAGGATGCCGAAATCAAAACACCTGCCAGCTAAAGATTCTAAAACGACCCCGCGTTTTCTGCTGTGGGCTTCCAGTGTCCCCCCTTCGCCGTGGGAGATCACGATGTGGCCGCGTTTTCCCGGCCGGGGTTTTCTGAGGATAAATGCGCCGAGAATCTGTGCGGCGTCTTCCACATCAACAGTGGCATTGTCCCATTGGGCCTGGGCCGCCCAATAACCGGTGAAGGCATCGGCAAAGCGGTTGTCCTCCCGGGTTCTGGTGCCGTACAAAAGGCCGCTGGTCTGATATACCAGCCAGGAAGCAAGTTCGGCACAGTCCCAGGGACCCTGCCAGTTTGTATCGTTCATTGGTACCTGAATCCCGGCGACATATGACTCGCCGACGTGCGCCAATCCTAAGTCAAAAACAGCCTTTCCTGTGGACATGCTGCACTTCCCCTCGTACGACGTTTGAAGTCGTACGCATATTGAAAATCGATTCGTGATGGGGATACCAATTACTATAATATCAAGGGTGTTGCAAGGAGATCAGGCCATTGGACGGCGATATCCGTCAAATCCTAAGTTTTGACGTAACCGGAACGACCACCGCTGCGATCCCCCCACAAAGGGATACGAAATCGTTGTAAATCCCCTTCATCCCGGTTATACTCCCGCCGTGGAAAATCAAGAGGTCACATACAGCTACCGGGATATATTAGGATTTTACCTGCCACTCTTTCTCAATGTGGGGATTATCACCTTAACCGCCCCGCTTTTAAATTTCGGGGTCAGCAAGGCCGTGGAACCGGGAAAGGCCCTGGCGGCGTTCGGGGCGGCATTTTCGCTGACCATCATTTATAACTCATTTATCTATACAAGCCTCAAGGTGTATAACTCCCATCTCAGGGACCGGGAGAGCTTTTGCCGGATATTACGGGTCTACCTGCTGCTTGGCAGCGTCGGCAGCCTCCTGTTTGCGGCGATCGGACTCACTGAGACGGGGAACCATCTTTTTTCATTTCTATTCGGACTTCGGGCAGACACAGCCGCCCATGCAAAGGAGTGGATGCTTTGGAGTTCCCCGGTGCCGGTGCTTGTGGCCGTAAGATGCGCCCTCCAGGGAGTTACAACCGTATATCGCAATACCCTGAACAATGCCCTGGGAACCATACTCAGAATGGTTGCCGTACTGACAGGGGTCCTGGTCTTAATTGTCCTTTACCCCCACCGCCCGGGGATGGCGTCCGGTGCCGCCTTTAGCCTTGCCGGCCTGGTTGAAACCCTGTTTTTACTGTCGCGGACCGGAGAAATGAGGACATTTTCAACCCCCACGGCCGTGGCGGCCTACGATCAGCCCCTGACCGTTTTTTACATCCTCAGGTTCAGTGCCCCCCTATGGATCTCCAGTATTGCCTGGACCGGCTCTTTTCCGATTATCAATTACTTTATCGGCAACACCGCATCACCTGAAGCCGGGCTTGCGGGATTCAATGTGCTGCGCTCATTGAATGTACTGTTGAATTCCCCCCTGAACTCCCTTATGACCGTGGTGCTGATACTGGGAAATGCGGCCTCCCTCCTCCGGGTGCGGACATTAGGTATCGTCCTTGGCTGTGCCCTGACCATTCTCAGCTATGTTTTCAGCCTGCCCAGCGTTCACCTGCCCCTGCTCGGAACGGGGTTCAACCTGTCAGGGCAGGCACTTTCATGGGCAGGGACGTCAACGGTATTTTTTATGTTTTTCCCCGTATTGCTTCTGGTCCGTTTTTACTACGAAGGCCTTTTCATGCGTCTCAAAGCACCGAAGGTACTCGGCATGGCAGGGGGGGTAAGACTGGGACTTCTGGTGTTATCCGGAGCTGTGTTGACCGATCTTTTCCCCGGCGTTAACGGGGTGATGCTGGGAATGGTGCTGATCATCATTGCCTCGGCATCAGATGCCCTGTTTACGGCTGTGGCATACGAAATTTCGCACCGAAAAGCAGGATCGTAACTTTCGTCACTCTGTGCCCTCAACCTCCACCGTCAGAAGGTCCAGGCCCAAACCGCCGGTTACCGTAAGATCGTTTGATCCGCAGTCACATCCGGCAGCCAGATGGCGGGCCAGTGCCGGGCGCACCGGTATCTTGTCGGGAATATCCAGGGTGCGGTTCTCACCGCAGGCCCTGCAGGTGATGACCACCGGAATGGTTTCAAACACAAGCTCCGCATTTTCAGCCGGGGTGCCCCGGCTCAGGTGGGTGAAAAATACGGACAGGGAATCGGGAACGATGGCACTGAAACGGCCGACCCCCAGAAAAATCCGGGTGATGGTGCGGCCGGAGGATTCTGAGAGCGCCAAATCCAGCATGGCCTGGGCATAGGGTTCTTCATGCACGGCCAGCCGCCTTTCGGGCGTCGGCCATCCGGGCGCGGACCCAATCCATCCACAGGTCCAGTCCCCCGCCGGTGATGCAACTGGTTTCAAAGATCCTCAATGCGGCGTTCACGGCCCTTGCATTTTTGGCCAGTCCGGCTGAAGAAGGCGGCAGATGGGGCAGCAGATCCGTTTTATTGATCACCAGGACATCGGACCGGATAAAGGCCTCCGGGTATTTCAAGGGTTTGTCCCCGCCTTCGGTGGGGCTTGCCAGAACAACGGTGTGGGATTGCCCCAGGTCCCAGGCAGCCGGACAGAGCAGATTCCCCACGTTTTCTATGACGATCAGGGCGGTATCGCAAAGATCAACATCCGCCAGTGCGCGCCGGATCATCACCGCATCCAGATGGCACCCGGCCCGGGTATTGATCTGGATCCCTGTGGCGCCCAGGGCGGTGATCCGGTCGGCATCCAGGCTGGTGTAGGGATCCCCTTCCACCACCACGGCCCGCACTTCAGGCCCCAGGCGTTCAAGGGTTTTTTCGATGAGGCTGGTCTTTCCGGCCCCGGGTGAGGAAACCAGGTTCACCACCCAGATCCCCTTTGCGGCAAATGCCTGCCTCAGGGCTGCAGCTTCGGCGTCATTGCTCCGGGTCACAGACTGCCGGACATCTATTCGTTGCCTTTTCTCAGTCATTTATAAAGGGCATCTCACGTCAGGGGCTTCATTTCTATGCAGCCTTCCGGGCAGGCCGTACGGCAAAGACCGCAGCCGTAACACCGGGAAGTATCCAGGACCACGGCCTTTCGCTCCCGTTTTTTGACGGTCACCGTCCGGGACTCATCCCGAAAGAACGCCTTGTACTGGCAGCGCTTGATGCAAATACCGCAGTGGGAGCATTTTTCCTCAATCTTCTCGGCTGCAAAATGAACCCTTGGATAGACCCTGTCCGAGTTCAAAAGTTCAGCGGACCGCACCGGGAAACAACAACAGGTGCAGCAGTTGCAAAAGCCGAACAATTCGGTTCCCTCCGCCTGGAGGGTACCGATGTGCATGAGTCCCTCCCGGTCCGTTCTCAGAACGATCTGCTTGCATTCCTCTTTGGTCACCTGGCGGCCAAGACCGCGGTCCACCGTATAGCGGCCCCCGTCATCCAGGCGGATACAGGCCTCTAACATCCGGCTGCAGCCTTCGGTACTTGCCCTGCAGTCGCAGTTGACCACGGCGTGGAATGTTGCTTTTTCCACCTGTTCCAGGGCCTGTTCCAGCAACAGGAAGTCCTTTTGCTTGATCTGCTGGTAGGCGTCGGGATCATTTTTAATGTTTTCCACCACCGGAGCGATTTTCTCGGCGTAATCTTTAAGCCACCAGTCGGCGATCTCTTCCCTGACTGTTTCAGGAATCTGATCCCAGTCCCCGTACATGGCCAGTTCGTCCAGGCGATCGTAAAACCGTGCGGGAATGTACCGGAGGGTTTTGCCGTCAACGTCCTGGTAGTCAAAAATATAGCCCACTTTTTTCCCGTCCACCTCCCGGTGAACCACGTGGCGGCGATAGGAGCGTTCCAGCAGCTCAACCGCATCGTCAACGGACATGCCGAGGACGTTGGCAACCTCATCCGCCCCCATGGGGGCACCGTTCATGGCAATGATCAGGTCAATCTCAATTTCTTCTGCGAAAACCGACACATAAGGCTGGATCGCTGGCGGGATCTCAAATAGTCTGATAAAGGTATTTAACTTGTCCATCCCCCATATCTACAGCCCAAACGGCTTTTTGACAACCTTTTAAGGGCTTAAGATAGGCCTTTTAACAGAAATTACTGATTTTTAAGATCGGTCATGGCCGTTTTAAACTGGCCGATGACCTCTATGGTTTCATCAATCATGCGGTATTGCTCATCGGACACGTCTGAAAATGCGGCGATGGTGTCATTCAGGCCGCTGACTGCCTCGCGGATCTGCCTGATATTTTTTTCCACATCGGTGGCGGCCGCTTTGGTGCTGTTGGCCATTTGCCGCATTTCATCGGCAACCACGGAAAAGGCACGGCCGTGCTCTCCGGCCCTGGCCGCCTCTATGGTACCGTTCAGGCTTAAAATACTGCTTTTAGAGGCAATATCTTGAATGGTCTTCAAAATCTCATCGGTGACGACCACGCTGTCGCCGGC
This sequence comes from uncultured Desulfobacteraceae bacterium, assembly GCA_913041495.1. Lineage (GTDB taxonomy): Bacteria > Desulfobacterota > Desulfobacteria > Desulfobacterales > Desulfobacteraceae > Desulfobacter. Next base: position 27,695 of record CAJWHT010000039.1, read on the forward strand.
AGAACCCGCAGCCGCCTGGATATCTGAAAACACCTGCTTTGACTTCGCCTTTATTTCCCGGTTCTCCTCTGTCAGTCCGGCAACACCGGTGAAAATCTTTTCGGAGATTTCTTCTATCCGTATTTTCTGTTCCAGATCGTGGAGCCAGGTTGTCATGACGATGGCCGAAATTCTTGCCAGGGGTTTTACTTTATCTATGGATCCTGCGATGCCGAACGTACCGATCCTTTCGTTTTCATGGAGAATCACACAATTGTATCCCTCTTTGACCAGGGGGTTCTCAGCAGCTTCCTCCGCCGTGACGAACATCTCATCCACCTCACCGCTCAAAATTTTAACGGCCCCAGCATGGGTATCACCGATGCGGGACGGATCGGTGGAACAGGTAATTTTTCCCGAATCATCACAAACGATGACCGAGCACTCCGACTCCCTGTGAACCACCTGAACAAAATTCTCTGCCATTTGCCAGAATTGACCGGTTTTATCCATTTCCTCTCCTTTGCCGGACGACGCCACGATAATTGACTTTGGATGTTTATTTTTCGGACATCCTATCCTAAAATCATCTCCAAATCAAAACGTTTATTTGTATGCGATCGCACAAAAAGGAACGGCTTTTAAGCAGCACTTATCCCAATAAAGCCAAGGGCCGGGTTCCCCCGGAGCATCATATTCACAGCCCAATTCTGAGCCGCTTTATGCTTCCTAAATTTTATATGAAAGAACCAAGCAAACTATTATATCCTTTCATATTTTGTTGTGGGCACGGCCAATGACACTCATGGGCGGCCCATGGCCGTTTATTGGCCTGATTCAATTATGCGGGCTTCTACCACCACCCGCCCCCATCCGCCGCAGTCCAGTCCGACATCATCACAATGTCCCACGGCATAAAGGGGAAGCGGCTCTATCCCTTCCCAGACGCGTTCTTGTATCAGCCACATGATCCGGGTCATCGGAGGCATCAGAAATGGACAGAGGTGACCGGAGCTGTCCTTGAGATTCATGGCACCCGCCCCCGGAAAAACATAAGTATCCCCGGGTTTGTGTCCCACCACACACCCCTTTGCCATCTTCACTTCAAAGCTGACGGAAAGTCCACTGAGCGCTTCTAGCTTGCCGAGAATTTTACCTGTTCGGGGCTGGGCAATATATTCAGCCATTTCTTCGTCGGTAAATCCGGTCAGTGCCTGAATACCTGTCAAAAGTTCACTTTTCTTCCGATCCCCGTGTCCACGTTGCCCGGTCATAATCGTCTCCTTGATTTAGGGTGAATTGAACTGCCCCATGATATCCCGACTTTTTTAACCCAAACAGATACAAATGCGACAATAATGGCCCGATCTGCGACAATCCAACAGGCGGTCTTGATATTTACCTGTGTATCCGCTACCAAAAAGGAAAGCTAACCAGAAAAAGGCAAACAGTCTATGAACCAAGTCACCATACTGGGTGTAGATATATCATCTGGAACCATGATCACGGGTCCTTTTGACCTTTTCCATCTGGCCGGCAGATTATGGAACGGTATTTTCGGGCTAAAGGAGTCCCCTTGTTTCAGCGTCGAAATTGTCAACTCAGACCTAAAGCCCATTCAATGCACGGGAGCCCTTTCCATTCTCCCCCACAGAACTCTGGACCAAGTTGACTGCACAGATCTTATTCTGATTCCTTCTATTGTCGATATAAATAAAACTTTGGACCGTCACCCGGACGTTATTCCGTGGCTGTTGCACCACCACCAACAGGGCGCTCAAATCGCAGCCATGTGCACAGGCACGTTCATTCTGGCGGAAACCGGTCTGCTGGACCGGAAAACTGCCACCACCCACTGGGGATTTACCGAAATATTCCGTGAACGGTATCCACAAGTCCGGCTGGTTCCGGAGCGTCTCATCACCGATGAAACTGACCTTTACTGTTGTGGGGCTTCCAATGCCTGCTTTGACCTGTCCCTTTACCTCATCCGCAAGCTGGCAGGCCGGGAGGTCGCCCTTCAGACCGCAAAAGCCTTCGTCTGTGACCTGGACCGGTTTTACCAGTCGGAGTGGGCGGTTTTCAGATGTCAGAAATCACACCGGGATAATCTGGTGCGCAGGACACAAAAACTCATGGAAAAGGAATACAGCAGCCTGGCGTCGATCCAGGATCTGGCCGGTCGTGCGGGCATCGGGAAACGCTCTCTGGAACGCCGTTTCAAAGCAGCCACCGGAGAAACCCCGTTGTACTATCTGCAGCGGCTCCGGGTAGAGGCAGCCAAACGGATGATGGAAACCGAAAATCTGCCCTTTGACCAGATCACTTACCGGGTGGGATACGAAAGCCCCGGATACTTCAGGCGGATATTTAAACGGATCTGCCATATTTCCCCGAAAGAATACCGCAGGAAATGGGGGCCGCTCCAGCTATAGGGTTCTTGATGTTTTCCCGGGCTTGACTTTTTGTACCGGTCTGTGGCATACATACCATTTTTTTCACTGATACCGGACCCTTATCAACAGACCCGCCAGACATATACAGGTCACCCAATGAACACCACAGATTCTTTCCCCGTATTCGCACCCGGCCAGCGCTGGATTTCAGAGGCTGAGCCTGAGCTTGGTTTAGGTATCCTTGTCTTCCACGATAAACGCACCCTCACGCTTGATTTTCCCGGCGGGGAATGTACCCGCCAATACAGCCTCAGGGCCGCACCGGTGCGCCGGATGACATTCAAGGCCGGGGACCGGATATCAACCGCTAACGGAAAGGATCTGACCGTGGACCGGGTGATTGAAGACGGCGGGATCATGACCTATATCGCAGGAAGGCACAGGGTGGAAGAAAGCCGGCTTGCCCCGTTCCTATCGGTATCACTGCCCCAGGAGCGCTTGATAGCAGGCCTGGCCGGACAGTCCAAGCTGTTCGATCTCAGAGCTCAAATCCGCACAGGCCTGGCAGCTTATGAAAGCTCTCCGGCCAGAGGATTTTTAGGCGGTCAGATCGACCTGATCCCCCACCAGGTATACATCGCCGACCAGGTCAGCCGCAGATTTTTCCCCAGGGTGCTGCTGTCCGATGAAACCGGCCTGGGCAAAACCATTGAAGCCGGTCTGATTCTCCACCGCCTCCTGGTTCAAGGACAGATCAGCAGGATACTGATTATCGTCCCGGATGCCCTTGTCCACCAGTGGTTCATTGAATTTTACCGGAAATTCAGTCTGACCTTCCGGTTGTTTGACGAAGACTTCTGCCGGGCCGCCGAAGCGGCAGAACCTGACATGAACCCCTTCAACGGGGATCAGCAGGGCATCTGCAGCCAGTCCTTTATCCGGCACAGCCACAGACGCCGCGAACAGATCCTTTCCGCAGGGTGGGATATGGTGGTCATGGATGAGGCCCATCATATAACCGAAGATCCTGAATTTTACGCCTTCATGCGAAGACTCGGTACTCAAACCACAGGGTTGATGCTGCTCACCGCCACTCCCGAACAGATGGGGATCGACACCCATTTTGCCCAGCTTCAGCTCCTGGACCCGGACCGGTATTACGACCGGGATGTTTACCTTGAAGAGGCAAAAACATACGAAGCCACGGCCGATAAGGTCACCCGGCGGCTGGCCCAAGGACAGCCCGTGGACGCCCTTCTGGATACCTTCGGCCCGGGGCGGGTGGTTTTCAGGAACCGCAGAAAATCCATTAAAGGGTTCCCGGGACGCAAGGTATACCCGGCGGCCCTGACCGGCACACAGGAACAGGTCCGGGCAATCAACCGGGACACCAGCCATGCCTTTAAAAAAGATACGATGACATCTCCTGCCCCCCGGCCCGATCTGGAAAAAGATCCCAGGGTCGTTTACCTGGCTGAGCTGACACGAAAAATAAAGCCTGAAAAAATCCTGGTTATCTGCGCAAGCCTTGAAACGGCTAAGGCCCTGGAATCGGGGCTGAAGGCACATGTGGCCGTTGATGCGGCGCGGTTCGACGAAACCATGACCCTGCTGCAGCGGGACCGGAACGCCGCCTGGTTTGCAAAGGAAGACGGGGCCAGGCTGCTGATCTGCTCTGAGATAGGAAGCGAGGGCAGGAACTTTCAGTTTGTCCACCACCTCTTTCTCTTTGACCTGCCGCTGAATCCAGAACTTCTGGAACAACGCATCGGGCGGGTGGACCGCATCGGCCAGAAACACGATATTTCCATCCACGTGCCCTATGTTAAGGGCAGCAGCCAGGAGATTCTGGCCCGGTGGTATGCAGACGGGATAGGCCTGTTCAAGGAGAACATCAACGGCCTCCATGCCATATTCACCCGGTTTGAAGACCGGCTCACGGCGCTGATCAAGGACACGGCCCAAACCCTTAAAATAGACGAAACCGGCCTTGCCCGCCTGATCAGCGAAGCCGCGGCCTATACGAGAAAAACCCAGGAGGCATTGGACAGGGGCAGGCACATCCTGGTGGAGCTGAACTCGTTTAAACCCGGACCAGCCGAAGACATCATCCGTATCATACGGGACACAGACGAGGCCCCGGACCTTAAAAATCTCATGGAAATCCTGCTGGATCACTACGGTGTGGACATGGACCCCGTGGTGGAAAAAACCGGCGAGCAGATTATTTCACTCACCGTGGACAGAATCACGGACGAACAGTTTCCGGCCCTTCCCGGCGGCAGCCGGACAGTCACCTTTGACCGGGCCACGGCCATTGCCAGAGAGGAGTTAGGGTTTATCACCTGGGATCATGGTTACGTGAACCAGGTCATGGATTTTTTTCTCACCCGGGGGGAAGGCTGTGCCGCCGTTGCCAAGCTTTGTGATGCCGGCGCTCCCGGCCTTATTCTGGAATGTCTCTTTGTTCTCGAAATCCCCGAATTAGACCAGGTGCAAGGCGCCCGGCGCTTTGTCCGTACCCACCCCATCCATATCCGGGTGGACCATACCGGCACCCCTGTACCGGAAGCCAAATTGCCCCAGGGATTTCACACCCGTCTTGAACCGGATCACCCCGCATGGTTTATGGATATGGAGGCGGTAAAAACCGGTCTTTTGCCCGAACTTCTGGACACCTGCCGGAACCTTGCGGAAAACGCTGCAGGAAAGATGCGAAGGACCTCCCTGGACGCACTTGGGGACAGCTTAGGTAATGAAATCCACCGGCTCACCGCGTTAAAGAAAGTGAATCCGGACATTACGGACAGGGAAATTGAAGCGGCGGAAAAAACCCGTGACGGTATTGCGGAAAAACTTGCCAGTGCCCGGCTTCGCCTGGATGCGGTAAGGCTGGTTCGTTTGGAAGCCTGACATGTGTAAGTCAGGTGGCCTCGTGTTTTTTTAAAAAATCCACGAACCGGTCCGCCGGCATGGGCGCAGCAAAGAGATATCCTTGCACCTGATTGCATTTATGCTCCCTTAAAAAGGCCAGCTGTTCTTCAGTTTCCACCCCTTCGGCCACGGTGGTAAGGTTCAGGTGCTGGGCCATGGAGATGATGGTTTCCACCATGGTCATGGAATCCGTATCTTCAGGGATATCGTCGATGAAGGACTTGTCCACCTTGAGTACGGAGATGGGGAATTTTCTCAGGTATGAAAGGGAGGAAAATCCCGTGCCGAAATCATCCAGGCTGATCTTGATTCCCATGTCATGGAGGGCGCGGAACATGATCTGGGCCTTTTCCACATTGCCCATGACGGCGCTTTCGGTGATTTCAATCTCCAGGCATTCCGGCGGAATCTGGTGATTTTTCAGGCTTTGGGAAATCAGATCCACAAGATCCACATCCCTGACCTGGCGAGAGGAGATGTTTACGGCAATACTGAAATACCGGTTGATCACCTTTGACCATTCCCTGGCCATGGCGCAGGCCTGGTCCACGATCCATTCCCCCATGGGGTTGATCAGGCCGGTTTCCTCGGCAAGGGGGATAAATTCCAGGGGCGTTACCAGCCCCTTATCCGGATGATGCCACCGGATAAGGGCTTCGGCACCGCAGATACGGTTCCTGGCAATATCCAGTTTGGGCTGGTAATAAAGGGAGAATTGATTTTTAGACAGGGCCAGGCGCAGATCCACTTCCAATTCCACCCTTTTGGACACCTGCTGGTTCAACTCCGTCGTAAAGAAGGCGTACCGCCCCTTGCCCAATTCCTTTGACCGGTACATGGCCATATCGGCATTGGCGATCAGTCCGTCGGGATCAGTACCGTCATCCGGGCAGGTGGTCACCCCGATGCTCAC
>CAJWHT010000040.1 GCA_913041495.1 uncultured Desulfobacteraceae bacterium
ATTGTCAAAGATCAAAAGAGACCGAAGCAAGCAAAAACCTAACCGGACATTACTGCCTTTGTTTAGGTTAGTATTTATGTGGGTTAATTCCGGTCGGTATAATTACATACTCCATGAGACTCAACAGGTAATCCGACGCTACGGCCAGAACCGCAACAATGACGGAGCCCACCAGCATGGCGGGGAAATCAAACATGGCAATCCCGGTGAAGATAATCTCCCCAAGACCTGAACCACCGATGAGAAAAGCCAGGGGCGCCCGGCTGACCGTGAGGGTAAAACTGGTTTTGACCCCCGCAAAAATGACAAACAGGGCATTGGGTAGTTCCACCTTCATCAAGATCTGGGTATTGGTCATCCCCTGCCCTTTGGCCGCTTCAATCAAGGCCGGTGAGACCTCAGTTATCCCCTGGTAGGTATTTAGCAAAATTGGAATCACCCCGGTAAGGGCAAGGCCCGTGATCGCCGTGGTATCTCCAATCCCCATGAACAGCATGCAGACGGCTAACAGCGCCAAAACGGGAATGGTATTGATGGCGTTTATCACTTGGATGACGACGCCACCGTACTTTTTGTACTTAGGGCGTGTAATAAATACACCTGCGATAACACCGATAAGGGTCGCATACACCGATGCCAGCACACTAATTTTCATGTGGGCGATGGTCAGGTATGTCAGATCATCTCTCAGATCATAAAAAGAGTGCAGAAACCCAGAGTGGTAAGAATACGCACCGATTGCAAAGGCAAACAAAAAAAACAGAATATTCTTCATCCAACACCCCCTTTTCAGGCTCTTTTTGTACGTCCCAGCGCATGAGTGATACCCATCTGGTTAATATAGCCCTGGTATGTGCCGCTCTCATCCACCACCGGTAGCCATGTGGTTTCATTGTCCAGCATTTTTGAAAGCGCGGTTCGGCAGTCGGTTTTCAGATCTGCGATATAATGAATGGGGTGATGATGATCGTTGACTTTTCCGTCTTTGCCTTCGATATCGCTTTTGGTGATATAGCCCTTGGGATTCCCGTTTTTCCCCAGTACCACAACACGGGAATAGCTTTTCTGCGCCATCAGTTCCCTTGCTTTTCCAACGGTTTCGTTCCGTGTCACAAATCCTTCAGGTTCATGGAAATAGGCGTCCTCACAATTTAACACCCCAAGTCGCTTGATGGCGCTGTCCGCACCGACAAAGGCATCTACAAAATCATTGGCCGGGTTGCCCAGTATCCGTGCGGGGGTATCATATTGCTCTAAGACCCCGTCCTTGAATATGGCTATTTTGTCTCCCATCTTTACGGCCTCATCTATGTCATGGGATACGAACAGGATTGTCTTTTTCAATTTACGCTGCATTTTTAAAAACTCATCCTGGATCACCGCACGGTTGATCGGGTCAACGGCACCGAAAGGTTCATCCATCAAGAGGGCTTCCGGGTCTGCGGCAAGCGCTCTGGCCACGCCGACCCGTTGTTGCTGTCCGCCGGACAGCTGCCGGGGATACCGGTCCGCAAACACGGCCGGATCAAGTGCCATCATCTCAAGAAGCTCAACAGTCCGGTCATTGATCCTCTTTTTATCCCACTTTAAAAGCTTGGGCACCAAACCGACATTCTCTTTGATGGTGAGGTTAGGAAACAGACCGATCTGCTGAATAACATATCCCAGTTGGCGCCTCAGCTCGATGGTATCAATCTGGGTCACGTCTTTTCCGTTGATATATATCTTACCGCTGGTGGGCTGGATCAGCCGATTCACCATTTTCAGCGTAGTGGTTTTACCGCATCCGGAAGGGCCGATTAAGATACAAATTTCCCCCGTTTCCACTTCCATATTGATTTTATCTGCGGCAACGATATCCGTGCCCTCAGGAGTTTGAAACACTTTTGTCAGATCCTGCAATTTAATCATTATCTTTTTTCCTCCCTGATGCCCTTGGGCGTTAATATCTTTTGCAGATAGGCCAGAAACATATCTGAGCAGATGGCCAGTATGCTGACCCCGATTATGCCGGCCACAAGCTGGCGTTTATCTGTCTGGCTGATTCCTCTGGCAATAAAATCCCCGAGCCCACCGGCTCCGATGTAAGATGCGATGGTGGCAATTGAAATATTCACCACAACCGCAGTGCGGACACCGGCAAGGATTACCGGCGTGGCCAACGGAATCTCTGCGTAAATCAAGCGCTGCATCAGCGTCATACCCATACCGTTCGCCGCTTCGCGCAAGGCTGGATCCACATTTTTTATGGCTGTATATGTATTTCGAAGAATTGGTAGCTGGGAATAAAAATATAAAGCGATTATCGCCGGAACTTCACCGATACCGTACCCGAATGGGGATAACACAGGTATCAGGATACCAAATATAGCAAGGGAGGGAATGGTCAAAATAACGGAGGCGGTGGTGATGACCTTTTTTGCATGATCATCATTGGCTGTTATTGCGATACCGATGGGGACTGCCGTAAAAATTGCCGGAATTATGGCGATGGAGATAATAAAGATGTGTTCCCACGTCTTTTGAAGAATTAAATCCATATTCGATGCCATATAGTGAATGATTTCCATCTATCAACTCCTCCTGTCTTAAAATAAAGAGACTTTGACGCCTCAAAGGGGCAGACCCATCACTTACTGTATTTTTACTGTATTTTGATTACTAATTTGCGCTCTGTACTGCTTTTTTTCACGCCTCCACATGCTTGGCCAGGGTTAATCATTTGCCTAAATGTAACAAATTCAGTTGTACATGCCATGAGTCAAAATGATTGTCGGGATAATTGTAGCAAAAACAATCATTCATCTCGTTAAGAGGGAGGTGTGTGGGAAATCAATATAATACTTTCCAGCCGGCGGCAGCGGGCATGCGATCAGGGCGCTGAAAAATGGGTGTCATACCACTCCTCCTCTGATTGGTTTAACAGTATTTGTCATATGTAATAAATCTTGTCAAGAAAAATATCAATTTGTAACAAAACATTTCACGAAGATCTTTTTTAGAACACTAAATCATATTAAAACAGATACTTAGAAGGGAGTACAACAATAAAACAAACCCAATACAAACCTATCAAATCCCAACCCAAACCAGAGAATAATACGTGACTTTCTCTGCACAACTTGACAACCGCCCTTGAGAAATGTAACAAAAGCCGCATAAGAAACCACAATACTTCATCATTTGTAATAAAGACCCATGACTTCAGAACCCAAATCCCTGCAAACCGTTTTAGATGAAAAATTCGACACCCTTTCCGGCAAAGGAAAGCTTCTTGCCAAATGCATCCTGTCCAAACCGGACAAGGCCGTGTTCATGACCACCCGGCAGCTGGGGGCGGAAGCCGGGGTCAGCGAAGCCACAGTGGTGCGGTTTGTGCGTCAGCTGGGGTTTGATACCTATGCTCAGTTTATTGCCTCCCTCCGGGATTTCATTGACCACAGATTCACCCTCATGGAACGGGGCCGGATGGTCCAGCCAATAATGGTGAGTGACGACAAGGAACTGGACTGGCTGGTCAGTCAGGACATCACCAATATCAAGGCCATGCACAAGCGGGTGGACCTTGAAACGGTAAAAGCGGTCAGAAAACTGTTGAAAGCCGCCCCTGCCGTTTTTGTTGTGGGGGCCCGCCTATCCTATTCCTGCGCCCACTATATGGGATGGACCCTGAGCAAAATCAGACCCAATGTCTCCATCCTCAACGGCAGCGACCGCACCGCCATGGACCAGATGATATTTGCCCCGGAGGGCACGGTGGTGGTGATTGTGGCCACCTCCAGATACCCCAATGAACTCATCCGCATCGGGAAAATCGCCCGGCGCCAGAACTTTAAGATCATATTGATCACCGACTCTAACTCCTGTCCCCTGGCAGCTTTCAGCAGTCATGTCATGGTGGCCCCCCTGACCACCATTCCATTCCTGGGGAACCCCACCTGCCTGATCAGCCTTATCCACTACCTGCTCAACTGCCTGGCCTCGGATATGAAGGATGACCTCAAGGCCCACCAGGAAAAGCTGGAGCAGGCCTATTTGGAGAATGATATTTGGTTTAACTGATCCCTTTTACCCTTCCATCCCGGCCAGGATCTTGACAGCACTCTTTATCCATGTAACAACTCCCCCCAAACAGTTATCAATTGCCGGCCGAAAACGGTCTGTTAAAGACGGATAACGGCCAAGGAGTGCCATGGTGAGAAACGCAAGCACCCTCCAGAAGATCATCGATGAAAAATTCGACAGCCTGGCGGCCAAAGGCAAGCTGCTGGCGGAATTCGTTCTTTCCAACCCGGACAAAGCCGTATTCATGACCACCCGGCAGCTCGCCGCTGCGGTGGGCGCCAGTGAGGCCACCGTTGTCAGGTTTGTCCGGCAGTTGGGCTTTGAAAGCTATGCCCTCTTTATCTCCACCCTCAGGGATGTCATCGACCGGGAACTGACCCTCATGGAACGCGGAGAGCTTCGGCACACGGTGCCCGGCGGGGACGACAAGGAACTGGACCGCCTGGTGGAGCAGGACATCCGCAACATCAACGCCATGCACAAGGGGCTGAACCTGGATACGGTAAAGCAGGTGAAAACCGCCATCAGATCCGCTTCCCGGGTCTATGTCATCGGTTCCAGGCTCTCCTACTCCTGTGCCCATTACCTGGGCTGGACATTGTCAAAAGTCCGCAGTGATGTCCTCATTCTCAACGGCAGCGACTCCACATCCATGGACCGGATGACCTTTGCCCCGCCGGACGGCCTGGTCATCATGATTGCCACCTCCAGATATCCCAATGAACTCATCCGCATGGGGAAAATTGCCCACCGCCAGGGCATGGGACAGATCCTGATTACGGACAGCCCCTCCTGCCCCCTGATCCAGTTCTCCGATCATGTGCTGGTGGCCCCCCAGAGAAGCATCCCGTATCTGGGGTCACCGGTGTCTGTGATCAGCCTTTGCCATTACCTGCTGCATTCCCTGGCCAGTGAGATGGGCGATGAGTTGAAACGCCATCAGGAACGTCTGGAACAAGCGTATCTGGAAAACGATGTCTGGTTCAACTAATGCATCTGACCGATGAAGAAAAGAAAATCCTGGACGGAAAAAAAGGGGCGGCGGCCCGTGAGGCCATGGCGCTCATGGTCCGTTACGGCGAGGTGATCGGGGCAAAAGAGATGTGCCGGGTGACCTGGGCGGACCTGTTCTGCGGGGCACACAATTATCTTGATGTGGCAGGGTCCAAGGATTTTGACGAGATTTTTGCCAGAATGGCGCTGTGCACCGACCGAAAGGTGGCGCTGGACCGGATGGCCCAGGGCTGCATCTGCTACTCCGGGGTGGAACCGGATTGCACCGAGGTGCCGGAAAAAATGTACATGGATGAGGGTAAGCAGGCCTTCAACCGGGAGATGCTCAACCGGTTTGCGGATGCAGGCGTGATTCTTTCCGGAAACTGTATCCCTTATCTCACCGGGTTCGTGCCGGTGATGGGGGAGCATTTTGTAAGCTGCGAATCCAGTGCCGTGCTGTTCATGAATTCATTGTGGGGGGCCATGGGAAACGGGGACGGTATTGAGGCCAGTTTCTGCGCTGCGGTCTGCGGCAGAACCCCGGTGTCCGGGATGCACAGCAAAAAAAACCGGGCCGGCACCGTTGAGGTGAGAATCAATTCTTCACCTGTCACCAACCACGACTGGGATATGCTAGGATATGCCCTGGGCGGGATGCTGCCCCCCCATGCCGTGCCCGTGTTCACGGGAAAATTCATGCGGCCCAACGCCATCACCCTGAAAACCTTTTTCGCCTCCCTGGCCTGCGCCGCCGGAACGGAGATGTGCCACATGCCGGGGATCACACCGGAAGCACCGGACAAAGAAACGGCATTTCAAGGAAAAACCGGCTATCCTGTCATTGAGGTGACACCGGCGGATACCAGGGCAGCGTTTGAACAGGTCAATACCGGTATCCGGGGATCGGGAAACCTGGACTACGTCACCATCGGCTGCCCCCATCTCCACGTTGAAGAACTCCGGGAAATCACAGGTTTTCTGGAAGGCAAACGAATCCATCCGGATGTCTGCCTGGACATCTGGACCACCGGCCCCATGAAATATATGGCAGAACGCAACGGCTACGCTGCGGTGATTGAAGCTGCCGGCGGCAACCTTCTGACCGGGGGGTGCCCCTCCAACCGGGGATATCCGGAAGGGGTAAGCGGCGTGGCCATGGACGCCACCAAACAGCGCCAGGACACACCGGCACATTTTGACGGCAGCCGCATTTTTCTGGGGTCCAGACAGGCCTGCCTGGAAGCGTCGGTGCGGGGCAGGTGGCAATGAGCGATATCCTTATCCGGGGCAGGGGCGCCATTGCAGGTATTGCTAAAGGAGAGGCCCTGATCAGCGAAAAGACCATAATCGGCTGGGGCGGTATCGATATTTACACCGGTATTATCGTGGAGCAGGGACATCCCTTGGAAGGGCACTGCCTGAAAGACAAGATCCTGATTCTGGACGGCAGCCGGGGATCAAACGGCTGGTCCCTCTTCTTCCATGCGGCCCAGATCTCAGGCGTCGGCCCGGCCGGGCTTATATTTCCCACCCTGGACTCCAGAACCGCAGTCACCGCAGCCGTCCTTAACGTTCCCCTGGTGACGGACATCCGGGAGAATGTCTTCCAACGGATTTCCCTCGGGGATATGGTAACCCTTGACGGTACCCGGGGAACCATCACCGTAAAAAAAGAAAAGGACACCCCATGACCCGTCCCAAAGCGAACAAGGATATGCGTCTTGGCCTCCATACCTACAGCCTCTATCTCCACGGCATCGGCCAGGACTGGGCCGGTTTCGAACTGCCCTGGGAACGGCAGCTCAGCACCTTTGAACTCTTTGATCTGGGCAAAGAACTGGGGCTGGACGGATTTCACCTGGATGACGGTGTCCTGGAACGCCTAGATCCGGCCTATCTTACTGAGGTGGGAGCCGCCGCCCGGGAAAAATCACTTTACCTGGAATACAACATGTCCCTGGATCTGGGCAATTTCGGCATCGGTATCCAGCATGATCTCGGCGATGGTCTTGCCACCGCAGCCGGCATCGGGGCGGATGTGGTCAAAATCAGTATGGACCTTCCCCGGCCCCGTCCCAGGGCCGGCAGCCGGTTCCATCCCAAAGTCATGCCTTATCTCGAAAAGACGGCAGCCCTTCTGCGCCGCGCCGCCCCCGAAGCACAGGCCCTGGGCATAAAACTGGCCCTGGAAAACCACTGCGACAGCTTTTCCGAAGAAGTATTGTGGGTGATCGAACAGACAGACCACGCCCACGTCGGCGCCTGCATTGACACCATGAACCCATGGCACATGACCGAAGATCCCATGGCAGCCATTGAAAATCTTGCCCCGGTGGCGTTTACCAACCACTTCCGTGACGACAGGATCGATTTTACCCGGGACGGTTTCAAGGTATCGGGCACGGCGGTGGGCGAAGGGGATATCGATATGGTGAAAGCTTACGAAATCCTCAAGAGCCGTTCCAGGTCCAACCGGATCAATATCGAAACGGAAATGGGGTTCAGCCTGAAAGACAAAGATGCCGCCCTCAGGCAGGAAATGGATGCGGTGAAACGAAGCATACGCTTTTGCCGGGAAGTGCTGGGGGTCGGCAGTCCGGCTTGACAAAGGGGCATTAAACCCAAGGATTGAACATCGGGAATTGCAAATTAGGTGCTGACACCTTTTTTTACGTCTCCGGTACGTTTCATGATTTACAATCCGGTTTGTTTACGATATACGTAACCATAATTCTTGCGATACACTATACAGAGACATTTTTCATGATTCGTCAAAAAGCCGAGACATCTGTCTTAATCGTAGATGACCATCGATTAATGCGTGAAGGTCTTAAATCAAATCTTTCGCAATTCACGGATATTTCTGATATCCACCAGGCCGGGAACGGGCTGGACGCCGTTCGTATGGCCATGGAACTGAAACCCGACGTGATCCTCATGGATATCAACCTGCCGGACCTGAACGGTATGGAAGCCACCCGGCAGATCCTTGCCCAAACACCTGATACCAAGATCCTGGCCCTCACCATGCATACGGACAAGGTGTATGTCATGGGAATGATGAAGGCGGGGGCCGCAGGTTTTTTGACCAAAACCTGTTCTGCCCGGGAGCTGTACAAGGCTATCCAGCGGATCTCATCGGACAAAGCCTATATCTGTGACGAAGTGATCGATATCGTTTTGGAAACCGCCGTGAACCCGGATCTCTCCGCACTGGGGCAGGAAAAAGAGCTGACACGGCGGGAATCCCAGATTCTGAAGCTGATATCCGAAGGCAATACAAATCATGAAATCGCAGACATTCTCTGCATCAGCAACCGAACGGTTGAAAAGCACCGAAAAAGCGTCATGGACAAGTTGGGCATCAGGACCGTAGCCCAACTGACCAAATACGCCCTTAAGAAAGGACTGACCTTTATCGATTAAACACAATGAATATGCGTTGGGGTGAACCGGAATTAACTCATCCGTTCCGGGCGAAACGGCAACGAAAAAATGATTTTGCTCCCCTGCCCCGGACGGGAAAACACGCCGAATGCCCCACCGGCATTTTTAATCCGCTCGGAGACACTGATCAATCCCACGGCAGACAGCTTGGTTTTCTGAACGATATTCCAGTCAAACCCGATACCATCATCCTCCACCTTCACACACAGTTCCTCACCGTCGTTGGTCAGTTCCACCAGGGCCGATTCCGCCCGGGCATGCTTCAACACATTCACGATCAGTTCGTTGGTGACACGGTAAACCACCAGCCGGACCGGCTGGGACGTCTCCACCCGTGTGTCTGTTTTATTCGAAAAACGGATACGGCACTTCCCGTCTTTCTGATATCCTTTTATCAATTGTTCCAATGCGATATCTATTTCAAAATCGTCCAGGACCGGGGGACGCAACTGGTAAATCATCATGCGTATTTCCCCGATGGCCTGGCCCATCCGGGACTCAATTTCTAAAATCTGCTCCTGCTGTTCCGGCAAGGCCTCATCTTTCAGATTTTTTAGTTTACCGATACTCAACGCCAGGGTCTGGGCCACGCTGTCATGGAGATCGGACGCAATGGCTTTGCGCTCGGTTTCACCGGTTTCAAGGAGGTTGAGGTTCAGCTTTTTAAGCTGTCTTGTTTTTTGATCCACCTTTTGTTCAAGTTCATTTTTGATCAAGCCAAGCTGACGGTTTGCCTCCTCCAACGCCCTTGTCCGGGATGAGACTTCGGCCTTTAACTTTTCAGCATAGTCATTTTGCAGCCCTTCGGATGTTTTCAACTGTTCCACCATCCGGTTCAAGGACCTGGAAAGCAATCCGATTTCATCCTGCCCGCCGACTTCAAGGGTTTCGGATAGATCCCCTCCGGCAATTTTCTGGGTGGTCCGGATGAAGTCGTTCAGCGGCGCTATAAATTTTTTAACCGCATAAAAACTTACGCCGCAGGCCAAAAGCAGGATGACGAGTGAATGACCGATGAAATCGAACCAGACAATCCGGTGGCTTTCCGCCAATGCCTGGGTTGTTTTGTCCAAAGATGCCATGATATCGGCTTTTTTGGTCACCAGCACCACGTGCCACTCCACCTCTTTTAAGCATCCCACGGCCAGCAGATAATCCTCGTCACCGATGGTCAGATCTATAATTCCGTTGTGGACTGAAAGCGTTTGAGGGGCGATGTCCCGGATTTCCCCCAATGCAGACTGTGCCAGGCCTACCGTACAGATATCATCCGAGTTGACCATGTTGGCGATGTTGAAATCCAATCCGAATACTTCCTGAAAGGCCTTGGGAAATGCAATCAGGTTCCCGTCTTCCTTCTGGAGAAAGACAAAGGAATTGTCCTCATTGGTCAGCCCCTCCAGAAAAGAGGTATCGGTCATGCTTTCCACAACGTGGTCCACGGGAAAGTCTATTCCCGTTACAGCTTTAAGCGTCCCCCCGTCGCCGTAAACAGGGGTTGTGGCGGTCATCATCAGACCGGGGGTGACATCGTCCTTGTACAGGGCGGTCCAGCGTGTGCCGGTTTCCCTGGTATCACTGCGGGTGAAGACGGTCATGGGGGCACCGTCCCTCAGATCAAACTGGGCGGGCGGCGGCAGTTGAAACACCTTGGCCCTGGCGGCACTGTCATGGCTGCAATAGTAGCCAAGGCCGCTGGTGGTTATCACATGGGTGGCCTGGCATTCCGTCAACAGCGCCTTGGTCCCGATCAATGTTCCCATGTAGTGGGTCAGGGCATTGATTTCTTTTTGAACATCGTCCCCGATGGTTTCCCCGCCCCAGTAGCAAACGGACACCGGGTCATCAACCGGCCCCTGGAACATATGGTTTCCGGGGTTCCAAATCAACGGGTATTCCCCGGCCTTCGACAATGACAAGGCATCAATATTCCGGTAGATCTGCCCCATGTGCAGCCCCATGACATTTGCTCCGGTTTTTATGCGCTTGAAAATTTCGTTGTGTGCCTGGGCGATACGTCGGGCGGCATCTTTCATGTAGGCCTGTGCCATCTGGTTGATTTGCTCTTCGTTGACAATATAGGCGTAATCCCCGAACTTCCAAAGTGCGGTTTCCGCGATGTAAAACAGCGGAAGAATCGTCAAGACAAAAAGGGTAAAAATAAAAAGAAACAGTTTTTTAGATAAAGATACTGACATCTTGCCCCGGTTGAATCCAAGTGATTTTTTTAATATGGATTTTCGTAATGACCCTATGCGAACTGATTTAATTTCACAAGTATTTTTTAACGCATTAAATCTGTTCACCTTTGCGGGTAACTGTCCTTGCCCGGATGTCGTAATCTAATTTCTGATATTGGGTAATTTCCCCCATTGAATCTATCCTGACGGTATAATAATTTGTTGCATCCCTCCCTTAAAGAAACAAACAGCTTTTGGATTGAAGACGATTTCAAGATCCTGTCACAGGGCACCTCCACACTGAATTCGTCTTTTACAGCAGGGCAGCCATCTTTTACGATGGGCTGTCCTGTTTTTTTTATTCCTCCTGGAAGGTTGTCCCGTTTTCAAAATTTCGCAGGCCTGATCACGTAACCATTCGCCCTACCAATTCATACCGGTGATCCGCCAATCTATGCCGGGTTATTTCATATTTTTTTGAGTATAATCCCGAATTGTGGGGCAGACGTCTTTTGGGTATACAATCACCATACACCGTGTTTTCTCACACCTGAAAACATATCGGCATTCACATCAAAAAGGGGTCAAAAAATGAAAAATCTGTATCTATTATCATCCATCGTTATCATATTCATCCTATCGTCGTCCGCCGGATTTGCGGGGGAGAGGATGACAACAAGCCCTGTGGCCAACGATTATGCCTATCTTGACACGGCAACAGGCCATCAATACCTTCGCAACCAGGACGGGACCTATACAGAATACAGCAAGCGGGGCAAACTGCTGAACAGGCGTGTGCCCGCGGATCAACCCAACCTGGCAGCAGGCAAACGGATGCAGGTCATCAATCATAACAACAGCATCATGTACCAGAAAACCGCCGGGGGAAAAACCGAAACCCGTGTCGTCCCTGTGGACGAAATCCCGCTGGTGGGATGGAACTGCTGCGAAATTGTCACCCCTGCCAATCAATAAAAATAAAGCTGTGAAATAAAGAGCCACCCCAAGACGGATACCCCAGGGCAGAGTTCTGCCGGATTCGTCTTTTCTCCCACAGGGCTGTGCATGGGGCACAGCCCTGTTTCAATTATCCCCCCCAAGCCGTTATTTATACATAAAAAATCTGCACCCTCCTTTTATTTGTTGCGCTTGTGGATGTATGGTATGCTGCCAAGCATCACGCGTGGGTAACCGTACACCGGACCAGGCGTAACAACGGCCAAAAAACATTTAAAAGCCGGCAGGATTTTTTACTGTAGATGAGGAGAAGCCCATGAATGCCAACGTATCCAACGGTCTGAAAAAACTGCCCCGAGGCGGGATGGTTGTGGACACCGACGCCGGCCAGGTACAGTTCGGCGCCCCCCCCGAAACCATCAAAGACACGCTTCAAACCGAGGCCGGTGTGCCCAGGACCTTTATTCTGCCCCCCGAGATGTTCAGCCTGGAAGACGGTTTTTCCCTGGCCGAACTGGAATTTCCCATCTACTACAATTTTTTCTTCAAGCAGCAGACCATCCGGGTCATCTGCACCCGGCCGCAGCAGCAACGGCTGCTGACCGTATTAAAAGAAGCCCTTTTCGGCCCTGAGTATCTGGATTATGAAGGGGAATTCGTCAACGGCAGGGAAACACCGGGATATCCGGACCTTGCCGCAGAGATGATGAATTTCAGAACCATGCCCATCCGCGGCACGGTCAGGCCCATGGAGATCGAGGATGTGGTGGAATTTTACCTGGCGGAACCGGGACAACCGGTGGGCCTCGACACCCTGTCCATAGAACTGGATGACGACGGCACCTACACCGTGAAAGACGAAAAAGGCATCCGGGCGGAATTCAGCCGGGACCTGGACCTGGTTCCCCACAAGGCAGCCGATTTCGGCTCCCGCCATGTGTTTTATCCCCCCCTGTTCGGCATTACCACCCTTGGATCGGGGCACGGGTTTGCCCCGGATGCCATGACCTCCGGGATGATCATCTGGATCAACCGCCGCGGAATCATGGTGGATCCGCCGGTGAATGCAGCCATTGAACTGGTACGGATGGGGGTCTCTCCCAAGGTGCTGGACAGCATCATTCTCACCCATTGTCATGCGGACCATGATGCCGGCACCCTCCAGAAGATCATGCAGGAGAGCAGCATTACCCTTTACACCACCCCCACGGTGTTCAACAGCTTTGTCCGGAAATCTTCGGCCCTGACCAATATTCCGGAAGACCTGATGAAAAAATCGGTCCGTTTTGTCTCCCTGCCCATCGGCACCCCCGTCAATATCAACGGCGGGATGTTCCGGTTCAGCTATTCCCTGCACTCCATCCCCACCATTTCCATCCAGGCGGAATTCGGCGAAAGGCGCATGGTGTACAGCTCGGATACCCATAATGACCCGGCTTTTGCAGATATGCTGTTTGAAAAGGGGGTGGTGAATGAGAATAGGAGGGATTTTCTCAAGGATTTTCCCTGGCACATGGACATCATTTTCCACGAAGCCGGCATCCCGCCCCTGCACACCCCCATGAAGGTGTTGACGGCCCTTCCGGCAGATATCCGGGAACGGATGTACCTGGTCCACGTCACCAAAGAGATGATACCCGAAGAAAGCGGGTTGAAAATTGCCCCCACAGGACTCTCCTCCACCCTGGAACTGGACGTGGCGCCCCCGGAGTTTTCAAGACCCGTGGAAATTTTGGGGACCTATCTGGACCAGCCCCTGTTCGCCGCCCTGCCCCCGGAAAAAACCATGGAGTTTCTCTGCATCTCCCAGACCCGTCACTGCAAGCCCGGAACGGTGATCGTCCAAAAGGGCAACCCCGGCCGCCACTTTTACATCATCATGACCGGCCAGGTGGAGGTCAGCCGGAACGGCACCCTGCTGACCACATTCGGCCGGGGGGATTTCTTCGGTGAGAAATGCCTGTTTTCGGATATCCCGAGAACCGCCACCGTCACCGCCCAAAGCGATGTCCGTCTCATCATCGTCCACAGGTCGGATATGCTGGCCTTTATCCGGAATACCTCGGTGGAGGAGACCCTCTTCCACCTGGCCTCGGTTCAAAACAAACAATTAAGGGACTACCTGGAGCTGAACCCCATTTTCCGGCACCTCACCCCGTCCCAGAAGACCCAGCTTTTCCAGATCCTCGTACCGGTACCCCCGGGGGAAACCGGTGAACTCATCGGCCAGGGGGAGTCGCCGGAGGCCTGTTATTTCCTTGCCACAGGCCATGTCCGGGTCCGCCGGGACGATATTGATCAAACCACCCTTGGGCCGGGCAGCCTGTTCGGCACCCGGATGCTCTTTGACAATGCCGCCCCCTCATCATTTTCATTCACCGCAGAACCGGATGCCCGCCTGCACCGGATGGCCAAGGATGATCTGGCCCGATTCGTTAACAACAACCCCGGAGTATTTTTAAAACTGTATCATTATGCCTACTAACGATTATAATTTTGAAACCGGAGTATTCCGGCCGCCCAGCGAAGGGGGAGCCGCTTCCCTTCTCGTTCGTTTTACCCGGAACTGCCCATGGAACCACTGCACCTTCTGCGCCATGTACAAACACGAGCGGTTCAGCCGCCGTTCCTTGGAAGAGATAACATCGGACATTGATGCCATGGCCGCCCTGGCCCGGGATCTTCGGGATGAATCCGAGCGCCTCGGCCACAACGGCCGGATCACCCGGGACGCCGTCCTGGCCCTGTTCAAAAAAGTCCCCGGCCTCAACCACCATAACGGTGCGGCCATGCTCATTCAGTGGCTGATGGCCGGTGGCAGCACCGCATTCCTCCAGGACGGCAACTCCCTGATCATGCCCCCCAAGGATCTGGTTGCGGCCCTAAGTTATCTGAAGTCCACCTTCCCTTCCATCCGGCGGATTACCACCTACGCCAGGGCCAGAACCATTGCCCAGCGCGCCCCCGACACCCTGCGGGATATCCGGAAGGCCGGCTTGGACCGGGTCCATCTGGGGCTTGAAACAGGAGATGACGAACTGCTGAAAAAAATAAAAAAAGGCGTGACCGCCGAAGGACATATCCAGGGAGGGCAAAAAGCCATGGATGCCGGTTTCCAGGTGTCGGAATACTGGATGCCCGGCTTAGGGGGAAAGGAATTGACTGAACAGCACGCCCGGAACACCGCCCGGGTTCTCAATGCGGTCAATCCCCACTATATCCGGTCCAGACCGTTCCGTCCCCTGCCCGGGACACCCATCTATGACGAGGCCGCCACAGGCGCATTTGTGCAGCTTACGCCCAAAGAACAGCTCCTGGAAATAAAAGCCATGGTACAGGCGCTGGAGGTGACGTCAAAGGTCTGCTTCGACCATGCCGCCAACCATTGGCGCACCCGGGGCGGCGGCCTTGTTTTTTCCCACGACTACGAGGGGTATAAATTTCCGGAGGAAAAGGACACCCTGCTGGAACGCATAGAGGATGGACTGGCATTTGACCAGCCGCCTTCCACCTTTTTGCACCTGTAGACAAAAAAATCTACCGGGAATAGCTCAGCACCCGGCCTTTGAATTGGTCCCTCAGATAGCCGGTGTTCCCAGGCCGTTCCTGTAAGTGGGTATATCCTAACCCCACCATTTTTTTACTGAACTTTGCATGAAGCCCCCGGCCCGGATCGACAATCACCACATCACAATGACGGCGGGCATGCCGCTCAAGAAAAGCGGCCAAAAGCGGCACATAGTCACTTTCGTAAAGAAGATCGGAGCCGATGATAAGGTCAAATGCGCCAAGCCCGCTGTCTTTGTTTTCCTCCCACCCGGTCCGTACAAAGGGAATGGCCTTATCCTCATTCAATCCGGCATTGTATGCCAGAAACCCTTCTGTTTCAGGGTGATGGTCCGTGGCGGTAATATCCGCCAGCCTGCGGTTCAGCACCAGGCTGGCCAGTGCAATACCGCACCCCACCTCCAGCACCCGTTTTCCGTCCACCTGATAATCCAGCATCAGATGGGCAAGCACCTCGCCCGAAGGCCAGACAACCCCGAATATGGGCCAGGCAGCAGATGAAATCCCCAGCTTCTCCGCTGTGCCTTGGTCATCTCTGAATTGCAGTGTATCCCGGAGCATCCGGATATGAATATCCATATCCCCGATTTCAAATGTGTGATAGCGAAGTCTTAAGCCGGACATCACCACCCCCTATTCCGAAGGTATCGTGGATGGTTCGGCCCCGTCTTCTGCCGGATCTGTTTTCTCCATTTTACGCCGGCGCTTCTCTTCCTTCTTCTTTTTTTTGGCCAACTCTTTCTGCCGTTTTTCAAAGGTATACTGATTTCGAACTGCCATAGATATTTCCTTTGTCACAGGACCCTTGGAAACCGGCCCGGACAGGCATTGCCCATATTTGCCCGTAGTTGTGTTAAGTGAAAAAAGCGGAAAAAGCGGAAAGAGAGATGAAAAAACACCCCGGGCGAGAAAATTCGCTTTCCAGCAACCTCATCATACGGTTTTCACGGTTAAGTTTCAGTAAAAACATCAACGGTAACGTACGATGCTTGCCGGACAGCGCGGTCAGCGAGGACTGCCTGAAAGATAGTTATCTGACAGGGGATATGTCTTTACTCACATACAGACTGCCCATCATACAGGAAACCACTTGAATTGCAAGGCAATTAACTCCGGAGCCCAGGGCCTATCCGTTGCGGTATAACTCTTTTGGCCCGGAGAGAAGACGGTCCGGGGATACGGCTTCCAGCTCCGCCCGGCTGCCATAGCCCCACAGCACCCCCCAGGAAACAAGACCGTTCTGCCGGGCGGCAATCACATCCATTTTCCTGTCACCGATCATAATTGTTTCACCGGATATCCGGCCGTCATCAAGGAGTCTGCGAATCTGCCGCCCCTTGGAAATACCGATATCCCCGCCGCTGACAAAATCAAAATAATGATCCAGGCCGAACATGGTGACAATCCGTTGGGCAAAATCCCCCCGCTTGGAAGTGCAGACCGCCATGGCCCGGCCGGCCTTTTTCAATTGTGCCAGGGCTTCGGGGATGCCGGGGTACAGGGTATTCTCCCGGTAACCGATCTCGCCGAACCGCTCCCGGAACTTTTCCACCAGCTCCCGGACATGATCCTTGTCATCGGTTCCGGCCAGTTCCCTGAAGGTCAGGTCCAGGGGCGGTCCGATGAACCGGCCAAGATCAGCTTCGGGTTCCCCGGGATAGCCGAAGGCCTCCAGGGCATAGTTGATGGACCGGGCGATCCCCGGAAGGGGGTCGCTGAGGGTGCCGTCCAGGTCGAACAGCAGGTATGGATTAGGTGTCATATGCCTCACTCCCGTTGAATTGGTGCCCCTTTCTGTATAGCGGAAATCCCGGCATGTCAATTTTCTCACCCCAAAAATAACGCCTGCCGGACTCTGCGATTGCCATCAGGGCATTGAATTTGATATGAAAGCGCTATGAAACAAACATTTGACTTAGCCTACTCCAGCTGCCCCAACGACACCTTTATCTTCAAGGGAATCGCCCGGCAGCTCATTGACACCCGGGGCATGGATTTCAGGATCTTCATCGAGGATGTGGAAACCCTGAACCAGAACGCCGCCCGGGAACGCTATCATATCACCAAACTCAGCTTTGCGGCCCTGGGGTCTCTTCTGGACCGGTATGCCCTGCTTCGAACCGGGGCTGCCCTGGGCAAAGGCTGCGGCCCCCTGCTCATCTCCCTGCCGGGACGGCAGATGGATGACCGGAAAACCCCCGTGGTGGCCGTACCCGGCATGGGGACCACGGCCTACCATCTCTTCCGGTTTTACCTGGCTGATCTTTTTCCCGGCCTGGATCCGGAAGTCCGGGCCATGCCTTTTGAACAAGTCATGCCGGCGGTGAAGGGCGGTGAAGCGGATTTCGGCGTGATCATTCATGAGGGGCGGTTCATCTACCAGACCCAGGGGCTTGAGATGAAAGCGGATCTGGGGCAATGGTGGGAGAATAAAACCGGGCTGCCCATCCCCTTAGGCTGTATCGCCGTCCGAAGGGATCTGGGACGGGATACGGCATCTGCCGTTCAGACCCTGATCCGGGAAAGCATCGACCATGCCTTTGCCCATCCCAAACAGGGGGAGGACTATATCAAACAATATGCCCAGGAAATGGCGGATGAGGTCATTGCCCAGCACATCGACCTTTACGTGAACGAGTTTTCCCGGGATATCGGCGAACAGGGAACCCAGGCGGTGACAGCCTTTTTCGACCATGCGGCCCGGGCCGGCCTCATTGCTCCCGTGTATCAGCCCCTGTTTGCCTGCGGATGACCATGGACACCCGACTTTCCCCGGACAGCTTTGCCGCCCGGGTCCGGCAGACCATCGGGACCCATGCCATGATCACCCCGGGCGACCGGATTCTTGTGGGCATCTCCGGCGGCCCGGATTCCGTGGCACTGGTCCGCGTATTGATGGTGCTGGCGGAGGAATTTAATTTATCCATCGTCCTGGCCCACCTCAACCACAGCCTCAGGGGGGAGGAATCCCTCCGGGATGAAAATTTTGTCCGAAAGTTTGCAGCGGATTTGGGACTTTCCCTGACCGTCGAAGTCCGGGACATCAAGGCGATTGCCAAGGCAGAACGCCGCTCCCTGGAAGAGGCCGGCAGGAACGCCAGATACGACTTTTTCAAAAGAACGGCCCGGGACGGGGGCTGCCGCAGGACCGCCCTGGGCCACCACCGGGACGACCATGTGGAACAGGTGCTGATGAACCTTATCCGGGGGACCGGTGTCCGCGGCCTTCGGGGCATATCACCGGTCAGGGAGAATCACATCATCCGCCCCTTCATCGCCCTGTCCAAAACTGATATCCTGGCCTATCTTAATGATATCGGCCAGGACTATATCCTTGATTCCTCCAACCGGGATACGGTGTTTTTAAGAAACCGGGTCAGACAGAACCTGCTTCCCCTGCTGGAAGAGCAATTCAATCCGAACATCAGGGCGGGCCTGGACCGTCTCAGCCAGATCCTCACCCTTGAAGACGACTACATGGCCGAAAGGGCACAGGCGTTGTTTGAAACGCTCCAAAGAAACGTGCCGGATGCCGAAGACCAGAGAAGTATAAGGCTCTCCCTGGACGGAATCACTGCATGCCACCCGTCCCTTGCCTTCAGGGTGATTCAAAAGGCGGTCCTTGCGGTGAAAAAAGACCTGCGGCGGATTACCCACACCCATATCACGGATATTCTCGCCCTGGCAAAAACCTGTGAGACCGGAAAACACCTGGACCTGCCGGGACAGATCAGGGTTTACAAAGAAAAGGGGCTGATCTACATTAAAAAAGAGCGGCTGCCCCTGCGGGAACTGGGCAAATGCCGGAAAAAAAGCAAGCGGATTCATGGGGATGGAAGGGCGCCGAAAACCTGATTCCATGCCCTTGTATAATCCGGTTTTATGTTTATATATAGTAAAGTTTTATTGGTGCCATTAACCCAAAGAGAGGAAAAACATTGAATCAATTTTATAAGAACATCTCCCTGTGGCTGGTCATCGTCCTGATGATGGTGATGCTCTACAACGTCTTCAACCAACAGCAGGCCGGTCAGTCCGATATCGGATATACGGAATTTCTGTCCCTTGTGGAAGACGGCCGCGTTCAGGATGTCGTTATCCAGGGCCAGGATCTTTATATTACGGACAGCTCCGGTCAGCGGCTCAAAAGCTTTGCACCGGATGACGGCGAACTGATCCCCATGCTCCGGGCCAACGGCGTTTCCATCAAGGCCAAACCCCCGGCGGAATCTTCCTGGTTTATGTCCATCATCGTATCCTGGCTGCCCATGATCGTGCTAATCGGGGTGTGGATATTCTTCATGCGCCAGATGCAGGGCGGCGGGGGCGGCGGCAAGGCGCTTTCTTTCGGCAAGAGCCGTGCGCGGCTCATGGATGACAAGGGGGAAAAGGTCACCTTTGCCAACGTCCAGGGCATTGACGAGGCCAAGGAAGAACTGGCCGAGGTGGTGGACTTTTTAAAAAATCCCAACAAATATACCCGCCTGGGCGGCAGAATCCCCAAAGGGGTGCTGCTGGTGGGCAATCCCGGCACTGGCAAGACCCTGCTCTCCAGGGCCGTGGCCGGTGAGGCCGGCGTCCCTTTCTTTACCATCTCAGGCTCCGACTTTGTGGAAATGTTCGTGGGTGTGGGCGCCTCCCGTGTCAGGGATCTCTTTGCCCAGGGCAAAAAGAACGCCCCCTGTATCATATTTATCGATGAGATCGACGCGGTGGGCAGACAGCGCGGTGCCGGTCTCGGCGGCGGACACGACGAACGGGAACAGACCTTGAACCAGCTCCTGGTGGAGATGGACGGGTTTGAATCCAACGAAGGCGTCATCCTGATGGCGGCCACCAACCGGGCGGACGTCCTTGATCCGGCCCTGCTCAGACCCGGCCGTTTTGACCGCCAGGTGGTGGTGGATATGCCGGATATCAAAGGCCGCGAAGGTATCCTGCGGGTACACATGAAAAAGAGCCCCCTGGCCGATGACGTGGATCCCACGACCCTGGCCAAAGGGACCCCTGGATTTTCCGGTGCCGACCTTGAAAACCTGGTGAACGAAGCCGCCCTTCTGGCTGCCAAACGGGACCATGAAAAACTGACCATGCGCGACTTTGAAGATTCCAAGGACAAAGTCTACATGGGCCTTGAGCGCAAATCCAAAGTACTCAAGGAAGAAGAAAAGAAAACCACGGCCTACCACGAAGGCGGCCATGCCCTGGTGGCAAGATTCCTTCCCGGCACCGACACCGTGAACAAGATCACCATCATTCCCCGGGGACGGGCTGCCGGCGTGACCTGGTTCCTGCCCGAGGAAGGGGACTTCAAATACAAAGACCAGCTTGAACATGAACTGGCCATCGCCTTTGGCGGACGGGTGGCCGAAGAGATCATCTTCAACCGGATCTCCACCGGTGCGTCCAACGATATCAAGCAGGCCACAAAACTTGCCAACCGCATGATCAGAAGCTTCGGCATGAGCGACAACCTGGCCCCGCTCTCCTATGAAGACCACGATGACAATATCTTCATCGGCAGGGAAATGACCCAGGCCAAGAGCTACTCCGAAGCCACGGCCCAGCAGATCGACGCTGAAGTGGCCGCCATTATTGACAAAGCCTATGCCACGGCCAAAAAGATCCTGGAAGAGAATATCGATATTCTCCATGCCCTCACCGACCTGCTCCTGGAAAAGGAAACCATCATGGGACCGGAGCTGGACGACCTGATCGCGGAACTTCGGCCGGAATTCGACTTTTTCGGCAAGCGGAACATCCGGACCGCACCGGAGCCGCCAACGGTTGAGGATGTCACAGCCCCGGCTGAAGATGAGGAAGATGTTGATACGGAAGATGACGATGACGACGACGGCATCGTCGAATTCCCGGGACTTTCTGCCGAAGATCAGGAAGGCGACACGCCTGATGCGGACAAGGACGACCCTGATAAAAAAGAATAGGAGATGCCACCATTGTCCATGGAAAATTATACGCTGGAGTTCGGCCGTTTCCGTCTTGATCTGGGCAGCAAGGCCTGCATCATGGGCATTCTCAACACCACCCCGGATTCCTTTTCCGACGGCGGAAAGTTCAATACCCTGGAGGCGGCCCTGGCTCAGGGCCGCGCCCTGGTGGAAGCCGGGGCCCACATCCTGGATATCGGCGGGGAAAGCTCACGCCCCTTTGCCGAACCCGTCTCGGAACAAGAAGAGCTGGACCGGACCATCCCGGTGATTGAAAAGCTTTCCTCCCAGATAGAGGTTCCCATCTCCATCGACACCGTTAAATCGGCTGTGGGAAGGGCGGCTCTGGATGCCGGTGCCGCCATTATCAACGATATATCCGCCTTTGAAAAAGATCCGGCCCTGGCTGACCTGGCCGCGGAAACAGGGGCACCTGCCATCCTCATGCACATGAAAGGCACGCCCGAAACCATGCAGGTCAACCCCAGCTACGACGATCTGATGGGGGAGATCACGGACTACCTGGAAGCCCGTGTGGCCTTTGCCGTTGACCGCGGGGTGGCAAAAGAGAAAATTATTCTGGACCCGGGTATCGGTTTCGGTAAAACAGTGGCACACAACCTGGTGCTGATCAAAGAGCTTCACCGTTTGACAGCCCTCGGCTTTCCCGTGCTCATGGGACCGTCAAGAAAGTCATTTATCCAGAACATCCTGACCCGGACCACCCAAAAAGAAGCCGGACCGGATGATCCCAGAACCGAATACGGCACCCTGGCTGCCGTAGCGGCGTCCCTGATGAACGGGGCGCATATCGTGAGGGTTCACGATGTTGAAACGGTTGCCTCATTCTCCCGGATCATTGATGCGATCCGGAATGCCTGATCCCTTCAGACATATCCCGGCCCTGGTGGTGGGGATATGTCTTCTGGCACCTGCGTTTTTCCTCTTCCATACGGGGTGCACCGTGGAACCCGTGGAATCGGACTTTCTCCTCCCGGTCGATTTTGCCAATGTGCCGGATGACATGGTGCTCACCAATTTTCATACCGATAAAATCGAAATCCGGATCAAGGGAGATCCCCGTAAAATTGAACATTTGAGCGGGGAAAACATTCTGTATTCCGCAGATCTTTACACCGACCTGGAATTTGACCCGGCCGGTGATTCCGATTCCATTGAACCCGGCCATTACCTGCTGCCCGTGGACCGGACCCGGATTCCCCTGGACCCGTCCATAACGGTGCTGGACATCAGCCCCTCCTACCTGAGCGTCCGCCTGGAAAAAAAGATCACCCGGACTTTCAAGGTCACCGTTCCCTATACAGGAAAACCTGCCAAAGGCCACCTGGCCCTGGCCCCGGCCTGCGATCCCCCGACGGTTGAACTCACCGGCGCCCAGACCCTGATTGAAAAAATAGACACATTGCAGACCAAGCCCGTGGACATTACCGGCGCCAGTGAAGGCTTTAAAAAAGAAGTTCCCCTGGACCTTGAAAACCCGCTGCTTTTCAGTTCCGGCCAGGCCATGTTCATCGTCACCGTCCCCATCCAGTCCCAGACCGGGAAACGCACCCTTGCCGATCTTCCCATCCGCCTGACGAACAGCCCGAAGAAGGTGAGTATCAAACCGGAGACCATCACCGTTGAAATCAAGGGACCTGTGGACGCGCTTTCCAGCAAGGCCATCACCGACGAGATCTATGCCTTCATGGATCTCAAGGGCCTTACGCCTGGCGTCCATGCCCGGCATGCCTATATCAACATTCCCGTGGACCTGGTCATGACCAATGCGGATCCCCAGGTATTCACCGTTAAAATAGAATAAGCCTATTTCATCCAAAATCCGGGCTGCCCGCCCTTGCCAATGGGGCCCTGCACTGGTAAACAACAAAAAGTGGAAAATACCAAGCTGAACCAAATGAAGGAGACGATTGATGCTGCTGGTAATAGATGTGGGAAACACCAACACCGTGATCGGGGTCTATGAAAACGATAAACTCATAGAAGATTGGCGGATCAGAACCGTCCGGGAAAACACGGCCGATGAGTTCAACATTCTGGCCAACGCCCTGTTTGCAGACAAGGGCATTGATCCGTCACGGATTACCAGAACCGTTATTTCTTCGGTGGTTCCCTCTTCGGTGCGTATCCTCAATGCCTTCTGCCAGCGCTACCTCAAGCTTGATCCCCTGTGGATCGAGGCTGCGGCCGTAAAAAAACTGATGCCCATCCTCTACTCCAACCCCAACGAGGTGGGGGCGGACCGCATCGTCAATGCCGTGGCCGCATACGATAAGTACAAACGGGCACTCATCATCATTGATTTCGGCACCGCCACCACCTTTGACGTGGTTACGCAAAAGGGAGAATACCTGGGCGGCGCCATCTGCCCCGGGGTGATGATATCCTCGGAAGCCCTTTTCCAGCGGGCCTCCCGCCTGCCCCGGGTGGAAATCTTCAAGGCACCGGAACGGGTCATCGGTGATGATACCATTGAAAGTATCAAATCCGGGCTGATTCACGGCAATGCCGCCATGGTGGACGGCATGGTGGCGCGGATGAAAAAAGAAATGGCGGCAGAGCCCATGATCATCGCCACCGGCGGCCTGGCCCCCCTCATCGCGGAAGTATCCGATGCCATTGAAACCGTTGACCAGGAACTGACCCTGAACGGCCTCAGGATTATCTCCCAGGCCATGTAGGAAAGATTAAAATGAATACGGGCGGACGACATACCGGCAAGGACAGCACAAGACATCTCCTGCCCGGCCTCTGTCTTTTCACCGCTCTGCTGTTTCTTTTTGCCCCGGTCCTGCCTGCCCACGCCCTGGGCCCGGAAGAGGTCCTGGTAATTGCCAACCGCAATGCCGCAAAAAGCCCGGGACTTGCCAAATTTTACATGGCCCAGCGGGGGATCCCCAAGGAGAACCTCGTTCTGCTCTGGATGACGGACAAGGAGGACTGCACCCGGGAAGCCTACGAAAAAAAGGCCGTTCCCCCGGTCCGCCGATTTCTCAAGGCCCATCCGGAGATTCGTGCCCTGGTCACAGTTTACGGCGTTCCCCTGAAAATCAAGGCCCCGGCAGGTAGCGGCAACCACAGTAAAACCAACAGTGGCGCTGCCTTTGATTCGGAACTCGCCCTGGTGAAGGCCCCGGCCTACCATCTGAAAAGCTGGCAGCTCAATCCCTTTTACCTGGGGTACAAGGGGAAGAAAACAAACATCCGTAAAAAACATGTCATGATGGTCAGCCGCCTGGATGCCCCCAATGCCGGTATTGTCCGCCGCATGATCAAGGACAGCATCAGGGCGGAAAAAGAAGGGCTGCAGGGAAAGGCCTATTTTGATGCCAGATGGCCCCTGCCGCGCAAAGGAACCAAATTGTCGGGGTACGCGTTTTACGACGTATCCCTCCATAAAACCGCCCGGTTCCACAGAGAAAAGAATATCCTTCCCGTGGTCCTCAACCAGGAAAAAGCCCTTTTTCAGCCGGGCCAGGCCCCTGATGCCGCCCTGTACTGCGGCTGGTACAGCCTGTCCAATTATGTGGATGCCTTCCAGTGGAACCGGGGTGCTGTGGGCTACCATATGGCCAGCGGCGAATGCGCCACCTTGAAGGGGAACGGCAACACCTGGTGCAAACGTATCCTGGAAAACGGCGCGGCCGCCACCATCGGCCCTGTAAGCGAGCCATATATCCAGGCGTTTCCCGTGCCTGAAATCTTCTTTAATCTGCTCACCGACGGCTATCTGACCCTGGTGGAAGCCTACACGGTCAGCCTGCCGTTTTTGTCCTGGCAGATGATCCTGGTGGGCGACCCCCTGTACAAGCTCAACATCGTGAAGGGAGAAGGATAATGGGCCTTATCCGCTTATTCAAGAACGACCTTGCCGCAGAAATCCGGAAATGGACGGAAAAAGGCCTGATATCCACGGACCAGGCCGCAGCCATCTGCCGGGAATACGGCATGGACTTCCATGACACGGACCAACGGTCCAGGGGATACTGGATACTGGTCTTTTTGGGCTACCTGTTCATCGGCATGGCCCTGATCACCCTCATCAGCGCCAACTGGGACAATATCCCCAGGGCTCTGAGGATGGGAGGGCTTATCGGTATCACCCTGGCCGCCCACCTGGCCG
This sequence comes from uncultured Desulfobacteraceae bacterium, assembly GCA_913041495.1. GTDB lineage: Bacteria > Desulfobacterota > Desulfobacteria > Desulfobacterales > Desulfobacteraceae > Desulfobacter. The sequence goes on from CAJWHT010000040.1 coordinate 25,305, forward strand.
GACTTCACAAATTCCGGCAGGGTAAGGATACGGCCGCCGTCGGACTTTTTTTCCTAGGCGCCCTGTGTTACGGGGCATCGATCATGCTCATCGCCCAGATCTACCACATCGGCGAACATTTCCCGGACGGCATCCTTATCTGGGCTCTGGGTGTTCTCCCCCTGGCCCTGCTGCTGCAAAGCCGGGCATTGATGCTGCAGACCATGACGCTGGGCACCCTCTGGTTTTTCGTTGAAAGCCACCTGGGCTACTTTCCCTGGTACTTTTTCATTTTCCTTTCAGCCGCCGTCTGGCATCTGGTCAAATCCGGTGCCAGCCGCACCCTGTTTCTCTGGGTTATCATCATGACCGGTATCTTTGCAGAATACGGTATATCCTGGGGGTTAGACGGCTGGCAGCACCTGGATATCCAGGCGGAGAACCTGTTCTTTGCCGGCGGATGGGTGCTGTTCTGTTACGGCGCCTCAAAATACCTGGTCCACCGGGACAATCCCGATGCCGTGGATTACGGCACCTTGCTCGCCCTCTGGTGTCTGCGCTTTTTCATTGTCACCCTGTTTATCTTCAGCTTTGAGGGGGCCTGGGAAGAAGTTTTCGACATGGACTGGCGGGTGCCTGGGGCCGCCCTTGCCGGCGGCCTGAGCCTTGCCGGCGCAGCCCTTGTACTGACCTGGCTTGGAAACAGACGAACGGACGGACTTACGGTCACAGCCATCATCAGCCTGCTGTACCTGCTGTCTCTTTGGGCATCTCAAACCCTCACTGACACCACCCCGGCCCTTTATTTTGCCGTTGCGGATAATATCGCCCTTGTCAGCTCCGGCGTCTGGCTTATCGTCAGCGGGATCAAAAACAGCATCTCCCACTATTTTTTCCTCGGGGTGGTCACCATCCTGCTCACAGGCCTTGTTCGGTATGTGGACCTGGTGGGGGACTATATCGGGGCCGCCGCCCTTTTCCTGGGATTCGCCGTGATTCTCCTTGCCACCGCCCGGTTCTGGAAGTCCAGAACCCAAAATAGGAGAGAAAAAAGGGGGACCACATGACGCATCCGAACACCAGGTCAAAAGGGGTACTCATCGGGCTGATCCTGGTGATTCTCTGCCAGGCAACGGTATTGGCCATGATAACCGTCAACGCCAGAATGCCCCTGTGGACCGGGGAAGAAATCTGGCTGAAAACCCAACCGGTGGACCCCCGCAGCCTGTTCAGGGGCAACTATGCCCGGCTGCGCTACGACATCAGCGATATCCCGGCCAAGGAGATCAACCGGATACGGGAGCCCAAATCCAACGAACCGGTTTATGTCATGCTATCCCCTGCCCCCGGCGGCATCCATGTTTACAAAGGGGTCAGCTTCACCCGGCCGGCCTCCGGTCCCTTCATCCGGGGCCGGGTCATCCGCCACGGCCGCCATTCCCAGAAAAGTTACCGGGTCCGCTATGGTATTGAAGCCTACTTTGCCCCCAAAGAGAAGGCTCTGGCCTTGGAACGCAAACTTCGATCATCCGCCGTGGCCAAAATCTTCGTATCGGATTCAGGCAAAGCGGCCCTGGACAGTATCCATGAGCCGTAAACGGGTGCGACGAAATATTCAGGACGGCGTGACTTCGGGCAGATAAACACTGAAGCAGGTGCCCTCGCCCGGTGTACTTTCCACGGTTACGGCTCCGCCGTAATTTCTGACGATGCCGTGGACAACGGCAAGGCCCAGTCCGGCGTTACTGCCGCCTTCCTTTGTGGAATAATAGGGCTCAAATATCCGCGGCAGGGCGTCAGGGTCTATGCCCGGCCCCGTATCCGCCACCCGGAAACGGATGTAGGATCCCGGCGGAATATCTAATGGGGTGGGTTCATCGCTCCGGGACAGGACGATTCTATCCCCGCCCACCATAATGGTTCCCCGGTGATCCATGGCATGGGCCGCATTGGTGATCAGATTCATGAGAACCTGCCGAAGACGGGTTTCCTCTCCCATCACCATCAACTGCATGCCGCAGGGTTCGAATTCCAGGGTCAGGTCCTGTCCCATGGACAGCCGGATCAGCTTGAGAGTTTCCCACATCAGCGGTTCCAGATCCAGCGGGGAGGTCTCGTGCCGGTCTTCCCTGCCGATGGCGTATAATTTTTCCGATAGGTTCACCGCCTGTTTGGTGGCGGAGATCACCCGGGTGAGATACCGGGCGGCCGGATGGTTCTCACCGGTAAGCTCCAGTGAAAGATCCGTGTAGTTGAGGATGATGCTCAAAACATTGTTAAAATCATGGGCGGTACCGCCGGCCATAAGGCCTATGGACTCCATCTTCCTGGATTGCCACAGCCGCTGCTCCAGTTCCTGCTTTTCTCTTTCCGCCTTTCGCCGCTCGGTGATGTCGCGGCCCATGAGCAGCAGCCCGGGTTCCCGTTGCTCATCCGTCATAGGCACCAGGGAAATCTCCATGGGAACCGGTGTACCGTCCCGGCAGATAAGATGGGCCTCGGCCAGTTGCCCCCGCATTTCCCGACGCCCTTTTGTAAGATCCCGGATCTTGCCGAATGAGGGCAGCAGCAGACGCACATCCTCCCCCAGAAGATCCCTATTGCCAAAACCGGAAAGTGCAAGACCGAAGGCATTTACATAGAGGATCTTCTCCTTGCAGGACACCTTCAGTATCAACTCCCGGGCCGTCTCTGACAGCAGACGGTAGCGGGATTCGCTTGCCCTGAGGGCGGTCAGGGTCTTCTTGTGCTCCGCCACCTCTTTTCGAAGGGAAGCCTGTGACGCTGACAACTGGTCCACCTTCTCTTCCAGGGCCCTGTTGGTCTCTCTTACCCGGCTGTATAAGTCATAGGTTTCAAGGGCGTTGGCGCAATGGGTCATAAGGATGGAAAAGAGTTCCAGGACCGCCTCGGGCAGATCCCTGGGAGACCCCTCCAGGATGGCGATGCACATCCCCCGGGTTCTGGACACCGTTGCCAGGACATGGAGAAGAAAATGAGAGGAAAAATCGCGGGAGGCCGCCGTCACCGGTTTTTTTTCAAGTACGGCCCTGGAAAAGGTACCATCCTCGATAAAGGCGGCAAGCTCTTCTTCCACCAGGTCCCGGTCATCACCGGGGTAGCAGGCCGCCAGTTCAAAATCCGCGGTCTGTTCGTCAATGAGGAAAAAACTTAAGGTACGGATCCCGATGAGTTTTTCCACCTGCTCCCGGCATTGCTGAAGAATGGCCTCCGGTTTTTCCAGGCGGTTGATGCTTTCACTGAATCCGCTGAGTTCCCGGATCAATCCCAGTGCCTTTACCCTGGAACGGTTTACCTCCTCAAGATGGGCCAGACGCTGACGCAGCCGGATGTCTGCCTGGTCTGTATCTCCCCGTTCCATATCTCCCCGGTTTGTGCCTGTGCGATCTGTCATAGGAAAAACCGTATCGTTTCCGCCAGTTGACGCTCTGTCTGACGAACCACCGGAATCAGAGTACCGGGTGAGATGCCTAACGCTTTCCAGGCGCCCATGCTCAGGGCAGGCAGGGTGATTTCCCCTGAAAACCCGATCCCCAGGGCGGATACCATCCAGTTGGCAAAATAGACCACGGCCACCTCTTTGTCCGGTGCCTCCCTCAGGGGTGCATGGTGGTCCCGGATAAGCCGGGTGATCCCGGCAGGCAGATTCCAGAAATCGGCCAGCATGCTGCCGAATTCACCGTGTTCCAGGGAGAAAAATTTGGGTTCCACCTGATGGAGGGTCAGCCCCAGTTTGGCGGCCTGGGCAAGGGCTGTGGCAAACACTTCCGGAAAATGGTTCAGCAGAACCAGACGGCCGATATCGTGGAGAAGGCCGCCGATAAATACCCTTTCCCCGTTGACCTCCGGGATATGGGTGGCCAGGTTGCGGGCCATGATGCCGCAGCCCACGCTGTGCCGCCAGAAGGCATCCATGTCCAGAAACGTTTCCGGCATTCCTTTGAAGTGGTTGATCACCGTAATCCCCAGGGCCAGGTTGCAGACTTCCTTTGTGCCCAGGGTCATGGCTGCAAGGGTAAGGGAATCGATTTTTTCGGAACGCCCGTAAAAGGCCGAGTTGACAATCTTGAGCAGGGTGGCGGACAGGCTGGTATCCTTGCTGACGATCTCGGCAATGTCCTTTCCCGAGCATTTGGGATCATTCACCGCGGTATTGATTTCAGAGTATATCTGAGGCAGTGCGGGCAAGGATAGATCCCCATTAAGCAGGGACAGAGGGTCGGCCGTGCCCCGGGAGGAAATTCCGGACCGGCTGCCGGCGGCGGCACGCAACCGTTTTTGAAAGGATAACAGCACCTCAGGCCGCTCGCTGAACCAGCTTTCGGTGATATTGTACATGGCTTCGGCCACCGGGTCTTTCAACGGATTTTTCTTGAACCACCGGCCGAGGAAAGCCTGCAGCTTGGCATCACCTGTATCCGTCTTTTGTTGAGCCCCTGGGGCAGGCTGCACCATGACCTCCGGAATCCCCCACATCTTCAGGATTCTGATCTCTTTATCTCCCAGTGTGGTACCGGCATCCATCAGATGCCTGCCGTCCTTATTTTTCACTTCCCGGGCCAGTACCATTCCGGGTTTTGCCGTAAACACGCTTACCAGGTTCATGGGTTGTCCGTATTTTTATCGTTCTTTACAGGAATTCACTTTATCTGAAATGCCAAACCCGGTCAACTCAACATTACGGCGATCCCGGCGCCGGGGAAATAACCCTGAAAGAAACCTGGTCGCTGTTTCCCGTTTCATCCACCACCGAAAGCTGGTATCCCCCCGGTTCGGGCATGGGAAAAGACGCCGCGGCCCTGCTGTCGCCGGCATTCAGGGGCCGTCTGTTGAGGAACCAGTAAAGCCGTCCCTGGCCGCCCAAGGCGATGAGGGGCACGGCCGGGCCGGATACTCCCGGGGAGGTGTGTTTTCCGGGACTGCCCGGCTGCCGGCGCAGCAGGCTCCCCTCCGACACGGAAACGATACGGATGTCAGGTGCAGCCGGCGGCGTCATCCCCGGGCATTGGGGGGAATCTTCCGGAAAAAGGGCCGCCCGCCGCCACCGGGAAGGGATATAGGCCTCGGCTTTAAGCGGCCAGAGGGCAACGGATTGTTTTTTAACACCGCCGCAGGCAGGGGTTGCCCTGCGGCCCTCCCGGTCCACCCAGAAGGTCCGGACCAGGGGGGCGGATAACCCGGCATCGGTGCCCGCCATTGTCGGGGGAATCCGATGATCCAGGATCCATGCGGCGTGACGCCGGGCACAGGCGCCTGCCGCCTTGTTCTGCACCCGTGATTCGGCAAGCCCCGACGGCCAGCAGATCCGCTCCCGGGTCACATTGGCAGGCATCTGGGGAGGATGTGACAGGGGGAGGTTTTCCATCACCCTGGCCATCAGGGGCACGGCGGTCACGGCCCCATACTGGCCCGGCGATGGGGTGCCGTCCGGCCGGCCGATCCACACGCCGACGATGAAGTCTCCTTTTATACCAACGGCCCAGGCATCCCTAAACCCATAGGAGGTGCCGGTCTTCCAGGCCACGGGAAAGTCCCCGGACAGCCGGGCGATGCCCTCCCTTCCCGGCAGGGGTCTGGACAATAGCTTTCTTGTAATCCATGCCGCCCCGGGACTCATGAGGTAACGTTCGTCCAATGAATCCGTTTCTTTCAGCCGCGGGGCAGACGCCAGTCCCTGCCTTGCCAGGGCCGAGTACAAGGTCACCAGGGATTCCAGGGAGGTGCCCATACCGCCCAACGCCATGGACAGGTTGGGCTTTCCCTTGAAACGGAACCGGGCACCGGCATTTTTCAGCCTGTCATGGAAACGGACGGGGCCATATTTTTCCAGCACCTGGACCGCCGGCAGATTCAGGGAATCCTGCAAGGCACGGGCCGCCGTCACAGGTCCGGCAAATCCGCCGGTGAAATTCCCGGGGTCGTAGGATTCGGCGAACCTGGGCACATCCAGCAGCAGGGAATGGGAATGAATGATCCCCTCGTCCATGGCCAGGCCATAGATAAAAGGTTTCAGGGTTGAACCGGGTGACCGGAAGGCCCGGATCATATCCACATGGCCGAGCCTGCGGCGGTTGCCGAAATCTGCGGAACCGGCATAGGCAGAAATGGCCATGGTTCGATGATTGACCACCAGAACGGCCCCGGACTGCCCCGGCGGCAGGGAGGCTGAATAATCCCGAAGCAGTTCCGCCGTATGCAACTGGAACTCACCGTCCAGGGTGGACCGGACCAGGGGCTTGCCCGAATTTTGGAAGCGGAGGCGGCGGGAGGCCAGGGGGGCGGCCATGGGATTGGGAAACCGGTAGGCGATCACCGGCTCATTACCTGCCGCCCTCACCACGTCTTCCGGCCAGATTTTGAACCCTGCCAGACGGCGGAGCACCTTGGCCCTTGCCCGGGCCGCCCGTTCCGGGTGGCGGTCCGGCCGAAGCCGGCTCGGGGCCTGGGGCAGCACCGCCAGGAGGGCGGCCTCGGCATGGGTGAGTTCCGCGGCATCTTTTCCAAGCCAGGTCCAGGCGGCGGCCCTGACCCCTTCGATGTTGGCCCCGAACGGGGCATGGGTGAGATATAAACGTAAGATATCATCCTTGGACAGGTGAAACTCCAACTGGACTGCCCGGAGCATCTGGCAAAACTTGCGGCCGTACTTCCGGTGAGACCCGGTGCCGCCGTCGTAGGACGTATCCAGAATCCGTGCCACCTGCATGGTGATGGTGGACCCGCCGGAGACAATCCGGCCCCGGATAAGGTTCTGGGCCACGGCACGGCCCAGAGCCAGGGGATTGACCCCGGGATGATAATAAAACCACCGGTCCTCATATCCCAAAAGCGCCTCAAGATACAGGGGAGAGACCTCATCCGGCCGGGCTGAAAACCGCCAGATCCCTCTGCTGTCGGCAAAGGCCCTTAAGGGGATGCCAGACCTGTCCAGGACCACGGTGGATACCGGCCGCCCTGCCAGGGGCAAAGGATAGAGGCGGTCCAGCGTAAGGCCGGCCGCCAAGGCAAAACATAAGAGTCCCGCCATAAAAACGGCGGGACGCTTCAATGACGTGAGGGACATGGCAGCGTTAGGACCCGGTCACGTCCATGACGTCAATGGTTTTGCCGACACCCCTGACATAGGGCCGGTACATGTCCTCCACCATGGGGGAAGGCACCTTGAACCGGCCCGGGCTGACCACACGCACCCCGTAAAAGATCCGGCAGGTCTGCCGGCGGTGGATATCCAGGGCAGCCACAAACCGGTCGTCCCGGTATTCGGTGTGGGCGGTGGTATACGCAAGGTGCCAGTCCCCGATCCGTTTTTTGTCCACCACCACATCATCGATCAGGAAGGCACCGGAGAGGTTGGGATCTTCCAGTTCCACACCGGCGGGCAGCATATCCACCACCAGGGCATGGGGCATCCGTTTGTCCGCCCGGACCGTCAGTTCAACGATGAAACGGTCCCCGGATACGGCGGTTGCAGCCGACACAGGTTCTCCCCGGGCATCCAGAAACCGCCGGGCTATGCTTACCCCGCTGCTGTGGGCCGGCGGCATGGTATTGGGATAACCTGCCAGCACCACGTTGGCGTAAAGCGTTGAAGTGCCCGTGTTTTTGATTTCAAATCCACCGGCGGCCACCCCCCGGGTAAACACGGCCTGGCCGGACCTATTTCCGGCCATGGTATCTGTTCCAGATCCGACGAAAAGCTGTGCCTGCCAAGCGTCTCCTTTAGCGGAGC
>CAJWHT010000041.1 GCA_913041495.1 uncultured Desulfobacteraceae bacterium
TCAAAATACGCTCAAGGCGGCGCATCCGGTCCGGGGAAAGCGGGGCCGGATCCCATCCGAAAAGGGAGGCCCGGGCAGTGCCGTGGCCGGCCAGCAGTGCCAGGTTATGGGTGATCCCCTGAGATTCAAGATGCGCTTTGTACTGGGCAAAGCTGGCCCACTTGAGTGCCGGCGTGCCGGCCTGGAACAGGTTGTTTTCTTCGATAAAGGTTTTGTAGGCTGAATCTTCGGCCATACCGGCGGCAGAAAATCCGCAGTTTCCCCCCACAAAGGTGGTGATGCCCTGCTCTGTGAACGGCAGGGTGAATTCCGGGCGGCCGGCATTGGGCAGGAACCAGTCGTTGTGGGAATGCATATCGATGAACCCCGGTGCCACCACCTTGCCGGTGCAGTCCAGCGTCTTGGCTTCCGCCGGTATGCCCCTGCCGGATACCGCTTCGATTTTACCGTCTTTGATCAGCAGATCACCGGTGTAGGCGCCGGCACCGGTGCCGTCAATGATGGTCCCGTTTTTAAGAAGGAATGTTTGCAAGGTCATAGATATTCTCCACATGAAAAAGGTGACGGTGGATCTTCTCTCCATATTGATAAACCCTGCAAAACCTGTCAATATTGATTTTTTTAAGATGGTCCAAAAACAATCCAAAGCCGGCCCGGTGGACGGTGGGTAACGGGCGGGGACAGGGGTGAAAAATGACTGAGACAAAAGATAACAGGATCGGATTCATCGGCCTTGGGGTCATGGGGCATTCCATGGCGGGCCACCTGCTGGACAAAGGCTATGAGATGCGGCTGTATACCCGGACAAAGGCAAAGGCCGACGATCTTGTGGCAAAGGGGGCGGTATGGTGCGACACCGTGGCTGAACTGGCCGCAGCCTCTGATATCGTGATTACCATTGTCGGCTACCCTGCGGATGTGGAGCAGGTGTACCTGGGAGGGGCCGGTATCTTTGAAAATTCAGCACCGGGAACCATGGCCATTGATATGACCACCTCGGACCCGGGGCTTGCGGAACGCCTGTGGGCGGCGGGAAGTGAAAAAGGGATTCAAGTGCTGGATGCCCCGGTATCCGGCGGGGATCTGGGGGCCAGAAACGCCACGTTGTCCATTATGGTGGGCGGAGACAAAGAGGCCTTTGACCGGGCGCTGCCCGTATTGGAGGTCATGGGGAAAAATATTGTCTACCAGGGCAAAGCCGGCTCCGGCCAGCATACCAAGATGGCCAACCAGATTGCCATAGCCGCCGGTATGGTGGCGGTCTGCGAATCCCTGGCCTATGCAAAACGCTCGGGCCTGGACCCGGAAACCGTCCTGGCCAGTATCGGCCAGGGTGCTGCCGGCTCCTGGTCATTGAATAACCTGGGGCCACGGATCATCAACGAAGACGACCAGCCCGGGTTTTTCATCAAGCACTTTATCAAGGACATGGGCATCGCCGTTGAATCCGCAAGACGGATGAACCTGGACACCCCCGGCCTGGACCTGGCCTATTCCCTCTATAAAAAAATGGCGGAGATGGGGTTTGAAGACAACGGTACCCAGGCCCTGTACAAGCTTTTTCAATAGAAGGTTGTTGCTAGGGCAATTATGGAGTCTTTTTTAGGCCTCGGGCTTTGGGGCATGTTCCTTTCCGCCTTTTTGGCGGCCACCATCCTGCCCTTAAGTTCCGAGATTGTGCTGGGGTGCCTGATCACCGCAGGTGTTGGTGCTGTGCCCGTGGTGGCGGTGGCCACGGCCGGAAATGTGCTGGGCTCCTGTGTCAACTACTGGATGGGGGGGGCTGCCGCCGGGTGGCTGGCCCGGCATGTCAACCGGGTATCTGCCGAAGATATCCGGCGGGCGAGAGAACGGTTCCAGGCCTGGGGCACGGGAAGCCTGCTGCTGGCCTGGATGCCGGTGATCGGAGATCCCCTGACGGTTGTGGCCGGCATGCTCCGGGTGAACCTGACCGTTTTTCTGGTCCTGGTTACCCTGGGCAAGCTGGGCCGCTATCTGGTGATTGCAGGCGTGTGTTCCGGGGTTATGGCCGGATGAGCCTGAAGGGCAACGCCGCCTTCTGTGCCAGCAGCGCATCATACTCATCTTCGTAAGCCATGAGTTCCATCATAATTCCCGGCTTTACCGAGTGGGCGGGAAGCCTGGCCTTGGTCTCCTTGATCAGGACATCCAGTTTGGCCAGGCGTTTTTCTATGTCGGCCGCAGTGTTCATCTAATAGCCGACTCCGGCCGCCTTAACCGCCTTCGGATCATGGGCGCTGCAGGGGGTAACCCCGTAAACCATACCGCATGAGGGGCATGGGGTTTCCATGAAGGTCATGGCGAACATGGTGGTGCAATGGGTGCAGTTGATCTGCAGCGGGGCTGCCAGGGGGGCGGTATTGAAGCCCATCATCCTGATCTTGTCCACAATTTCCTTGCCGGTGGTGTGATGGCCTGAGCATCCGTCGTGCATGAGGGTCTCTCCTGTGTGTCATGTTGGTGATGGTCATGACTTTACACCAGGCCCCAAAAAAAGAAATTGATCTGGATCAAGCAGGCAACCCCTTTTGCTTGAAAAAGGGGGGGCAAATGGTTAATCCGTTTTCCGGTATGCCTTGGCCAGTCCGCCGCCCGACGTTTCCCTGTAGAGGGAGGGCAGGGCCTGTCCGGTTTCTTTCATCACCGCAGTCACCTGGTCGAAGCTGATCTTATGGACCCCGTCGGAGAGCAGGGCAAAATGGCTGCAACTGATGGCCCGGGTGGCGGCATGGGCGTTGCGTTCAATACAGGGGATCTGGACCAGGCCGTCCACCGGGTCGCAGGTCAGGCCCAGGTGGTGTTCAAGGGCCATTTCAGCGGCATATTCAATCTGGCGGACCGTGCCTCCCAGCAGCTGGGTGGCGGCTGCTGCCGCCATGGCGCAGGCTGTGCCCACCTCTCCCTGGCAGCCCACTTCCGCCCCTGATATGCTGGCGTTGAATTTCACCAGGTTGCCGATGATGCCGGCTGTTGCCAGGGCTTTTAAAATGGCCATCCGTCTGGGTTTCAAGGTGTTGGACAGGTGATAAAGCACGGCAGGCACCACGCCGCAGGCCCCGCAGGTGGGAGCGGTGACGATGACACCCTTGTCGGCATTTTCCTCGGCCACGGCATAGGCGTAGGAGGCCACAAGGCCGTCGCCGCTGACTTCCGGTCTGAGCATGTTTGCCCGGGCATGAAGCTGGCCGGCCTTCCGGGCCAGGCCGAGGCTGCCGGGGAGAATACCGTCGGTGTTCAATCCCCTTTCCAGTGCCTGGGTCATGGTTTCCCATACCAGGTCGAGATGATCCCAGATATCCCTTGAATCATAAGAGGCGGTGTACTCCCAGAAAGACTGCCCTGAGGTGTTGAAGAAATCCAGTATGTCGGCCATGGTGGTCAGCGGATAAACCGGGTCGCTTGCGGCCGGGGAGTCCTTGGTCATCAGGGCGCCGCCGCCGACGCTGTATACCTCATGGGTGGCCGTGGACGTTCCGGTTTCGTCCAGGGCTTCGAACCGCATGCCGTTGGGATGAAGGTCCAGGGATTCCTCTTCCTTCCAGACGATCTCCAGGGGCTTGGGCAGTATGGCCTCTTCAATGGCCTTGTCTGTCAGATGGCCTTTACCTGTAGCGGCCAGGCTTGAAAATAGGGTGACCCGGTAGCTGTGGGCGTCCGGGTGGGCGGCCAGAAATTCTTTGGCAGCCCTGCTTGGGGCCATTGTGTGGCTGCTGGATGGCCCCAGACCAATACGATAGAGTTTTTTTAAAGATTCCATGGGTATCCTCCTCTGATGTTGGATGACTGTCGGGGGCCAGTCGCGTTAAAGTTTATGAATTTTTCAAAAAATTGCAAATTAATGATCTTTTATTAAAAAGTTTTTGCTAATTTTTTGAAAAAGCTCAACTATAAAGATGAGGATATCTGCTGTCAAGTGTAAAAAATAAAAAGGAATGAATCATATTCATTTTGTGCATGGGGTTCGCTTACTTTGGCGGGTGGTGCGGGAGATGCGGAATTCAGGCATGAGAGGGGGGCAGGAGGACAAACCGGGCAGATGAAAACAAAACTCCCCGGAAGCCCATGATGCTTCCGGGGAGATGTCTAACGCATCGTCTTGGGATATGCCGGGGGAGGGCTATTCCCTGGACTTGGGCAGTACAAGGTTCAGTACAACGCCGAGTATACCGGCAAGGCCGATGCCCTGGAGCTGGAACTGGCCGGCGGAGAAGCTCATGCCGCCGATACCGAAGATCAGGATCAGGGCAACGATGGAGAGGTTCCGGGCCTCCAGGAGGTCATCGCCGGATCTCACCAGGGTGTTGAGGCCGACCACCATGATGGCCCCGAACAGCAGGAGCATGATGCCCCCCATGACCGGTACCGGAATGGTCTGGAGCAGGGCGCCCAGCTTGCCCACAAAGGCCAGTAGCATGGCGGCGATGGCCGCCCAGGTCATGATGGCCGGGTTGAACATCTTGGTCAGGGCCACGGCACCGGTGACTTCGGAGTAGGTGGTGTTGGGGGGGCCGCCGAGCATGGATGCAAGCGAGGTGGCCAGGCCGTCGCCCAGCATGGTGTTTTCCACACCGGGGTCTTTCAGGTAATCTTTACCTGTAACGCCGGAGATGGCCACAACGTCACCGAAATGCTCAATGGCCGGTGCAATGGCAATGGGTACGATGTAGAAAATGGCTTCCAGGTTCCATTCCGGCATGACAAAGTCGGGAACGGCAAACCAGGCGGCATTGCCAACGGGAGAGAAATCCACGAACCCGAAGACAAGTGCCAGTATATAGCCCACGGCAATGCCGCAGAGGATGGGGATCAACCGTAAAAGCCCCTTGCCAAGAATGGAAACCAGGATAGTGGTGGCCAGTGCGGACAGGCCGACGGTCATGGCTTTGGCCTGGGGAAAGAGCACGATGGCGCCGTCACCGGTCTTGCCCATGGTCATGTGAACGGCAACCGGTGCCAGGATCAATCCGATGACCATGATCACGGGGCCCGTAACCACAGGGGGCAGGACCCGTTTGATGATGTCGCCTCCCTGCCATCTCACCAGAAGGCTTAAGCAGATATACACGACGCCTGCGGCGGCAAGGCCGCACATGGTGCCGGGGATACCCCAGGTCTTCACCCCATAGATAATGGGGGCGATGAAGGCAAAAGAAGAGGCTAAAAATACCGGTACTTTGCCCTTGGTAACGATCTGGAACACGATGGTGCCCAGGCCGGCGGTGAACAGGGCCACGTTGGGATTCAGTCCGGTGAGCAGGGGAACCAGTACCAGTGCGCCAAAGGCCACAAAGAGCATCTGGGCGCCTAAAAAGCAGTCTTTCACCTGGAAGTTGTATTCGGTGGAGGGGTTCTGCGACATCTTTCTTGTCCTTTTAATTTGGGTTGGGGTTGATATTATTTTGTGCCGAATATCTTATCGCCGGCATCCCCCAGACCCGGAAGGATGTAGCCGACATCGTTGAGACATTCGTCCACGCTTGCCGTATAGATATCCACATCAGGATGTTTTTCCTCAACTTTGGCAATGCCCTCGGGGGCGGCCACAAGGAAAAGGCCCTTGATGCTTTTGCAGCCCGCTTCCTTGAGCAAGTCGATGGTGGCGATGAGGGTGCCGCCGGTGGCCAACATGGGATCCAGGATCAGAGCGGTACGCTCTTCTAAGGCGCTGGCGGTTTTAAAGTAGTACTGCACCGGTTTGAGGGTTTCTTCGTTCCGGTAAAAGCCCACCACGGAAACCTTGGCGGAGGGGATGAGATCGATGACTCCGTCCATCATGCCCAGGCCTGCTCTGAGGATGGGAACGATGGTGATCTTCTTACCTTTGATCTTTTCCACTTCCACCTTGCCGGCCCAGCCTTCAATCACCTTTTTTTCAGTGGCCAGGTTTTTGGTGGCTTCGTAGGTCAGCAGCCGCGCCACTTCCGAGGATAGTTCACGGAAATCTTTGGTGCTGATATCTTTTTCTCTCATGAGTCCGAGTTTATGTTTGATGAGAGGATGGTCCTCTACATATACAGCCATGGTGCCTCCTTGTTCGGTCTAAATTGTATGGGCATAAATCGGCTAAGAATATTAGAAATGGCCAATTTAGTCAAGAATTTTACATTTGTATGCCATGAGGGGCAGCCGGCAACAGTCTGATATTGAAATTGGGCCGGGAATTTTGCACAATGGCCCCCATGATAAAGACGGCGTATATAGATGTCGGTGTCACCCTGCCGATGAATCAGACCTTTGTGTACCGGATACCGGAGAAATTCAGGGACCGGGCCGCCCCCGGCATGCGTGTGCTGGTGCCTTTCGGCCGGCGGCGGGTGACGGGGTATATTCTCGGGGAGAAGGACAGTGCCGGGCCGTACAAGGCGAAAGATATCCAGGCACTGCTGGACGACCATCCCCTGTTCCCTGAGTCTGATATCCCTTTTTTCAGGTGGGTGGCCGAGTATTACATCCATCCATTGGGAGAGACCATCAAGACCGCATTGCCCTCGGGACTGGAACGGCAGGATGTGTCCTGTGTCTTTGTGACGGAAAAAGGCCGAAAGGCGTTGAAGGATACCCAACTTGCACCTGATGCGAGGGCCTTGCTCGAACAATTGGATAAAAAAGAGGGGTGCACGCTGAAATCCACACTCCGTAAAGGTGCGCAAACAGCCGCATTGGTAAGGAAGCTTGAGCGGGAAGATTATATATCCGTGTCTGCCGTGCTCAAGCGGGAGGCTGCCGGGGTCAAGCTGGAAAAATTCATTTCACTGTCCGGAGAGCTTCCGGTGCACAATATCCGGATGTCCAAAAAGCGGCAGCAAATCCTGTCCCTGGTCCGGGAGGCCGGGGAAATGTCCTTGTCCGGCCTGAAAGCCCATGTGCCCAGTGCGGCCCGGCTGATAAAACCCCTGGAAGAGGCGGGCTACCTGTCTGTGGTGGCGCGCCAGGTGTTCCGGGACCCCCTGGGAGATCCGGTGGAACCGGACACCCCGCCGGAACTGACCGAGGAACAGGCCGTGCTGGTGGAGCGGGTGCAAAAAGAAAGGGAAAACGGCTTTACGCCTTATCTGCTCACCGGTGTGACCGGCTCCGGCAAAACGGAAGTGTACATGCGGCTGGTGGCTGACGCCACGGAAAAAGGGTTGGGGGCCATTGTCCTGGTTCCGGAGATTGCCTTGATTTCCCAGACCGAACGGCGGTTCCGGGCCAGGTTCGGTGAAAAAATTGCCGTGATCCATTCCATGCTCTCAAACGGGGAGCGGCTGGATCAATGGCGAAGGATCGCCCTGGAGAAGGTGAATATCGTCATCGGTGCCCGGTCGGCCATTTTTGCCCCCGTAAAAAAGATCGGCATCATCATTGTGGATGAGGAGCACGACAGTTCCTACAAGCAGGAGTCGGGTCTTAGATACAATGCCAGGGACTTGGCTGTTGTCCGGGGCAAGATGCACGATTGTCCTGTGGTGCTGGGCTCTGCCACCCCTTCGGTCCAGTCTTACCATAATGTCCTCACCGGCCGGTTTGAGCAGTTGGAGCTGACCAAGCGGGTGAACAACAACCCGCTGCCGGAAATTACCCTGGTGGATATGAAAAAGTATAAAGATACCTGGGGGACGGACCGGATTATCACACCGGAACTGGGGCGTGAGATCCGCGCCTGCCTGGAAAAGGGAAACCAGGCCCTGATTTTTCTGAACCGACGGGGGTTTGCCACGTTCCCGGCCTGCCAGTCCTGCGGAGAAACCCTGCACTGCCCGGACTGCAGTGTGACCATGACCTTTCATAAGGGCGCGGATCTCTATAAATGCCATCTTTGCGGCGTTACTCTGGCCGGCAGCGCCCGGTGCCCTAAATGCAAAAAAGGAAAGCTGAAGAATTTCGGGTTCGGCACGGAGAAAATTGAGAACATGCTCAAGACCCTGTTTCCGGACGCCCGCCTGGCACGGATGGACCAGGACTCCACCGCCAGAAAGGGGAGTGCCCTGCGCCTGCTGAAACAGATCCGCAACCGGACCGTTGACATCATCGTGGGAACCCAGATGCTGGCCAAGGGACATGATTTCCCCGCCATCACCCTGGTGGGGGTGATCTGCGCGGATTTATCCTTGAGCCTTCCGGATTTCCGGGCCAGTGAGCGGACATTTCAGCTTCTGGCGCAGGTGGCGGGAAGGGCGGGCAGGGGCATGGAGCCTGGCAGGGTGATCATGCAGACCTATAATCCGGACCATTTTACTATCGAGGCCTCCCGCCGTCAGGATTATATGGACTTTTTCAATCACGAAGCCCCTTTTAGGAGGGCATTGACGTACCCGCCCTTTTCGCGGATGGTACAACTTAAAATTTCCGGCCGGGATGAGAAGAAGACTGCGTCTCATGCCCGCACCGTTGCTGATGTGCTGAACCGCCTGATCCCCCAATGCTGCGGGGAGGATGTTCAGATCCTAGGACCCATTGAGGCGGCCATTCAGAAGATCTCCGGCCGGTTCCGGTGGCAGATCCTCATGAAAAGCAAGTCCGCCGGCTGTCTTAAACGGATGGTGACCGCTATGACCGCAACCCCTGAGATCAGCCGGGTCAAAGCGGTTACCATTGCCGTGGACGTGGATCCTTACTTTCTGATGTAGCAGCTTTTGATATGGTAAAACCTGCTACACGTATAATTTGTTAAAGAACAGATAGGGTCCTAAGTTGTCATAATGATCCTTGGACAGGAATTCCGCCGTCAGATAGCGGCCGTTCCTGGCAAGCACCCGGACATCTTTGGTGACCACGGATTGTTTGGCATCATCCAGGACAAACTCCACCTTCAGGTTGATACCGGGCAGGATGTCCTGCTCCAGGTTGGTCCTTAAGGTGAGCCCTTCGGAGTTGAGTTTTTTGATGACCATTTTTCCGGCGCAGCGTTTGCCGTTTCTGACGGTGAATGTGCCGGCCAGGTTGGTGTTTTTGTCGCTGCCTGCCCGTTTTTCAAGGGTGGCCAGGTAGGTGTGGCCGCACCGGCAGGTGTACTTGACCCGGGTATTGCGTTTTATCAATCCGTACTCGGACAATTGCAATGTCTTGGTTCGTCTGCATTCAGGGCAGGACAGGCGGGCCGTATCAAGGCTGCTGATTTTCACCCGTTGTTCCATAGTGGTGTCTCCTAAAGGGGTTGCTGAAACTTAGTCATGGAGTACTAAATACATTTTTTGTGCCACAATAAATATATAGATTGATATATCTGATTTTATTTAATATATTGATTCTATGCTTAAATATCGTTGCCTGTAGTCCCAAAATATGATGTTATTTGGCATGTGGGTGTTAAATTTAATTATTAGGATTATATTTCATGGATGATCGCGAAGAGGCGTTGCGCCGAATTGATTATGAGTTGTTTAAAGAGCTGGATCCGGATGCCCTTCAGAAGAAATTTCTCAATGCCCTTCTGAAAATCCAGAATGTTCAACGGGGTTCCATCTGGGTTAAAAAGGGGAAAACTTACGTTTGTGTGGAAGCGGCCGGGGCGGAAAGTGAGAATATCATCGGTGTGGAACTGGAAGCCAGCCACCCCTCCATTGTGGGCTGGGTCATTGAAAACGGAAAGATGACCATTGCCGAAACCGGCAGTGACCGGCGGCATAACAGAGAGGTGGAGGAAGACTTCAATGTAAAAAGCAGCCAGATCTTGTGTTTTCCCCTTTTCCTGATGGGAAAAGAGGTATACGGGGCGGTTCAGGTGATTGACACCACCTATGAGAAGAACCGTCTTAACCTTGAGGCCGATTATCTGGAACCCCTCCAGACCCTGGTGGATATCTGTTCCATTGCCATGAGCAATGCGGTGCTTTATTCCATGGAGCGAAAGCGGGCGGCCCACCTGAAGTCCGCCCTGGCCAGGATGCGAAAGGACAATTCCATCATCGGCCAGAGTGAATCCTTTCACAAGAGCATGGAGCTGGTCCGCAGCTATGCGGATACGGATTTTCATGTCCTGATCACAGGGGAGAGCGGCACGGGTAAGGAATTGGTGGCAGAGCAGCTGCACAAGGGATCCGGCCGGGCCAAAAAGCCCTTTCTGGTCCAAAATTGTTCCGCCATCCCCGAGACCTTATTGGAAAGCGAGCTTTTCGGCTATAAAAAGGGTGCTTTTACCGGGGCAAACAAGGACAAAGCCGGCCTGTTTGAAGCGGCGAACGGGGGCACCGTCTTTTTGGATGAGATCGGGGATATGCCCATGAGCATCCAGGCAGGGTTGCTCCGTGTGCTGCAGAAAAATGAAATCAAGCCCCTGGGGGAAACCCGGGTCAGGCATATCGATGTCCGGATTGTGGCCGCCACAAACAAGGATATCAAACAGATGATTGTTGAAAATAAGTTCCGCCAGGACCTTTACTATCGGTTGTCCGTGCTCCCGGTGCATCTGCCGCCCCTGAGGGAGCGGCGGGAGGATACCCCGCTGCTGGTCAAGCATTTTCTTGAAACCGAGGCCCTGAAAGCAGACGCCCCTGAAAAAAAGGTGGTGCCCGAAGCCATGCAGATGCTGGTGGCCTATTCATGGCCGGGCAATATCCGGGAGCTGGAAAATCTGATCCGCTACCTTATGGTTACCACACCGGGCGAATACATCCAGCCGGCAAACCTGCCCGATCATATCCGCCAGATGGCCGGGGACGCCGTGGAGTCAGGGGACGGGGGCGCAGGGCTGCCTCCTGGGGTGGACAACGAGTTTTTAGTGGACCTGTCCGCAATGACCTGGCCCAGCCTTGAAAAGGCCTATGTCAAGGCCCTGATGAAAAAGTACAACTGGAACATTACCTGGGCGGCAAGGGCCTCCGGCATTAACCGGTCCACCTTTGCCTCACGCATGCGCAAGTTGGATATCCGCAGAAATCCCATGTGATGGGCCGCGGAATGTAATAAAACCGTTCCCTTGGTATTTTCCTGCCTGCATCTTGACAAGGGGACGGTTCTCCACTAGATTGAATTTTATAATTTTTCTGTTTTTTTGTTCTTTTTGAAGCTTTGGTTAAACGCCACATACACTGGTAACAATAGCGGTTCATACTTATCTGATAAAATCTGCCTGACCTTGCCTGTTCACTTAACCGGCGGCGCCTGATGTTTAGGTGCCGGTTACCCTATTAATTTTGATAAATGAGGTGCGGTTGTATGGGAAACGACACAAAAGACCCGTTTGGGCTTGACGCTCTGATGACGAACTGGACCCAGTCCATGAACCAGGCAATGGCTGCCATGGCCGGTGCATGGCCGGAAGAAAAGCCGGAAGAAAAGGAGCCGGAGAAAGGCCAAAAAGAAGGAAAAGGGGCGGATACCGGCAAGCCGGGATCTGATCCGGCAGAGACCCTGGCAACGGCGGCCAGATACTGGCAGACCATCGGTTCGGCAATGTTGGCACCGGAAACCCTTGCCTCCGTCCTGAAGGGGGCGGGGACCATTCCTTCCCTGTCCATGGAGTTCGGCCAGGCTGTGTTGTCAAGCCTCACCGAATTCCAGACCCGTCTGGCTGAAAACGCCGTGCGCCTGGGGGAGTCTGTTGATGCCTATACGTTTGACCGCCTGGACGAAGGCATGCCCCAGGTCTGGGCGGATATCTATGAAAAGGAATTCAAGAAGTTTTTTCACATCCCCCAGTTGGGGCTGACCCGGGAGTACCAGGAGCGGGTGAATGCCCTTATGGACAAGTACAACCTGTTTCAGGCCGACTATGCGGAATTTACCCGGCTGTGCACCCTCCCGTTCCAGCGGTCTGTGGGGGTGATGCAGGATAAGATATCTGAAATGGCCGCAACAGGAGAGCTGCCCGAGGATTCCCAGGCCTATTATCAGATGTGGATCAAGGTGCTGGAAGGGCATTTTATGACCCTGTTCCAGACACCGGAGTACGTGAGCGCCCTGTCCAAAACCATTTCGTCACTGGCCGGGTTCACGGAGGCCAGGGATGCGGTGCTGGAGGATATGATGCGCGGCCTTCCCGTTGCCCGGCAGTCTGATATGGATGATCTGGCCCGGCAGGTGTATGAACTCAAGCGCAAGGTCCGGCGTCTGGAAGGGGAGTTGTCACGCAGCAAAGATAGCATCACCTAAGATACGCCGTTAATCACATAGGATCGGAGGATAAAATGACACAATTCAAGGTGCCGGTGGATCTGATCATGTCAAAGATGGCAGAAGATGCCAGGCAGGCCCACACCAGAGCCCAGAAAGCCTCAGAAGTCCTTCTTGATAAGCTGGAAACCCAGTTGGCCCAGACCCCTTATGACGTGGTGTTTCAGGAAGACCGGGTCAAGCTTAAACATTATAAACCCAAAAAGAAAACCGCCTATAAAACCCCCCTGCTGGTGGTCTATGCCCTGATCAACCGGGAAACCATGCTGGATCTGCAACCCGGACGGAGTGTGGTGGAACGGTTTCTGGAAGAGGGCATTGACCTGTACATGATCGACTGGGGGTATCCCACCCGAAACGACAGGTTCCAGGGCTTTGACGATCATATCAACGGCTACATGGATACCATGGTCTCCTATATCTGCAAGGAGACGGGGGCAAAGAAGGTGAACCTGATGGGCATCTGCATGGGCGGCGCGTTTTCTGTCATGTATTCGGCGCTTCATCCCCACCGGGTTAAAAACCTGGTGACCACGGTAACCCCCACCAACTTTGATACGGACAAGGGACTGCTCCACATATGGATGAAAAATATGGACGCAGACAAGGTGGTGGACACCTACGGCAACCTGTCGGCGGATATCATGAACTTTGGTTTTTTGATGCTCAATCCCGCCCGCCTGATGATCGACAAGTACCTGGGATTCTATGAGCACATGGACAAGAAGCAATTCGTGGAAAATTTCGTCCGGATGGAAAAGTGGATATTTGACAGCCCCGATCTTCCCGGTGAGGTGTTCCGGGAATTCATCAAAGAGTGTTATCAGCAGAACAAGCTGATCCAAAGCCGCCTTGAGATCGGCGGGAAACGGGTGGACCTTGAAAAGATTACCATGCCCCTGCTTAATATCTACGGCAAGTTCGACCACCTGGTACCACCGGAGGCCTGTGACAAACTCACCACGGCTGTGGGAAGCTGCGATACCAAAGATATCTGTCTGAACACCGGACATATCGGCATCTACGTCAGTTCCAAATGCCAGGAGCTGTTTGCCCCGGAAATTGCCCGGTGGCTCAAGCAAAGGGACGGCGACTTAAAAAACACCCCGGCGCCCAACAATGGTAAAAAAGGCTTGGCGCGAACCGCTGTTTTGGATATGACAGAAAATCATCCGGAAAAGAATTGAGGAGATAGGCATGGCTAAAGATTATTTTGATATATTTTGCGAGGTAAGCCACGCGCTGGCAACGGCAGCAACCCAGAACTCCCTGCTGAACCTCATCGTTGAAAAAGTTGTGGAAACCATGGACGGAAAAGCCGCCTGCCTGTTCCTCAGGGAAAAGGGAAGCGAGTTTTTTATTGTACAGGCCCAGACCGGGTTGTCCGAAGATTATCTTCATGCATCGCCCATAAAGGCGGCGGAATTGGTGGAGGCCCTGGAGAAAAAGGGCAGCCTGCTTTTTGAGGATGCCACTTTAGATCCGCGCCTGGAAAACCATGAGGCCAAAAAGGCCGAAGGCATTGCCTCCATCCTCACGGTGCCGGTGCGGTTCGATAATGCCACCCGGGGAATTCTCTCTTTGTACACCGCCACCCGGCGGACGTTCAATGAAAAGGAGATTGCCTTTCTGTCGGCCCTGGCAGACCAGGCCGGGGCGGCCATTCAAACCAATCTGCTGCTGAACCGGGTGCGGAAAAATTCCATGCTTTTTCTGGAACTGGCTTCCAATATCAACTCCAGCCTGGATGTGAAAAAGATATTGGACAATCTTACGGAAAACATCTGCGATACCCTGGATATGAAGGGGGTGGACATTCGCCTGCTGGATGAGGACACCGAGGAGATGCGCCTTGTGGCCAGCCACGGCCTGAGCGATGCCTTCCTTGAGATGAAGCGGACCATCCACACCGAAACCACCTCCCGGGCCCTGAAGGGGGAAACCGTTATTGTAGCGGATACGGAAAAAAACGACCGGCTTCTCTTCAAAAAAGAGATGAAGAAAGAGGGCATCAAATCCATGATCGTCACCCCCATTCTGGCCAGGGATCAGGTCATCGGGGTCATGCGTTTTTATTCAGCGGATTACACGGGATTTCCCTCGGATGTGCTGGTGATGATTGAGGCCCTGGCCCACCAGGGCGGGCTGGCCATCCAGAATGCCTCCATGTATCTCCAGCTCAAGGAGGAAAAGGCAAGTCTGGAAGAGGATATCTGGAGTCACCGGGCCTGGTTCTAAATACCGGCGGTGCATGGCGGATCGTATTGATGAAAAGGCCGTGGGGAAAAATCTCCACGGCCTTTTTGGGTGACGAGTCTTTGGTGGTTATTTTTTAGGTTTGGGGGGATGGATCACCGCCCGGCCTTCAATGACCGTGGTCCCGTCCTGATTGGCGCACCAGGTCCTCAGGGAGATCTTGTTTTTTGCGGTGTCAAGTTCGGTGATCTCCACCTGGGCGGTGATGGTATCTCCGATGTACACCGGGGCAAGAAAATTCATGGTCTGCTCCCGGTAAATGCTTCCCGGGCCGGGCAGACGGGTGCCGATGACGGTTGAAATCAGCCCGCCGATGAGAAAGCCGTGGGCGATTCTTTTCTTAAATACGGTTGTTTTTGCATACTCCGCATCAATGTGGGCCGGGTTCAGGTCCCCGCTGACCCCGGCAAAGACGTAGATGTCGGATTCTGAAATTGTTTTGGTGAACCGGTCCGTATCGCCTATGGTTAATTTGTCTATGGTCAGTCCGCTCATGTCTCCTCCTTATTTTTCTGGGATAAAGCGTTTTGTCTTGGTGACGCACTGGTACAAGGGTGGTGGAACATTATGAGTTGTGCATATGCTACATCGCAACATGTGTATTGTCAATGTTTGACGGTGTGTTTTAAATAAACTTCTGTTTGCAGCGTGTTAGCTTTTGAGTTTGGGGGAGAAAAACAATTTGTGCAGTGCACAATTTTGGGGTTGACAAATATACCCACCGACCTATATTGGAGAGTATGGCAACCCACAAAAGAACCAGAACATGAAAAATTTAAAAAACAGGCAAGGCAGATTACCGGCCAGAATTAAAAAAGTTTGAGAAACCCCGCAAATAATCAAGGAGACGAACAATGGACACCACAAGTATCGCAAAACAGATGATCGGATTCCAAAAGTCAGTATTTAACAACAGCTTCAACGCCCTGGTCGTGGTTCAGGATCAGACTGAAACCATGATGAACAACTTCATGAACCAGCTTCCCTGGGCCAATGATGAATCCAAACAGCGGATGACCGAAGCCTGGGAAATGGGAAAAACCGCCCGGGAAAATTTTAAGAAAGCCATTGACGAAGGGTATGAGCGCTTCGAGGAAATGCTGGACCAGAAATAGGATCCGGCAATCATGCTCACAAAGACACCGTTCGGCCCTGAATTCTGGGTAACACAGTTCAGGGCCGTTCAGGACTTTTACACCGGATTGTCCCGGTATCAGGCTGATTTCCTTGTTCCCTACCTGATTTCCCTGGTTTATTTCAGCCGGGCCGAAATGGCCAGGGATCCGGCCCATATGGGGAACAATGCTTTCAAAGACTATCTTTCCCTGCTGGAATTCAGCACGGATCTGTGGGGGCGGGGTGTCAAAGGATCTGTGAACGCACTTGGCGATTTTTTGAATTCGGAAAGCCAAAGCTATGCCAGGGTCCTGCAAAAATCCATGACAGGGCAGGGGGCGGACGAACTGGCCGATTATTTATCCGGTCTGGCCACAAGGATGAGCGGTGTCAGCCATACCCTGCCCGATGCGGTTCGCGATATCGAGCCGGCATTCGGATTCCATTTTGACACCGGCAATCACCCCCTGGCAGCGGAGACTGACCGCTTCCGGCTGTTCCGGATTCTCCCGGATGCCCCGGGGATAAAATCCGATGCCACGGCAAAACCGGTATTGATCCTCCCGCCCTATGTATTGGGGTGCAACATCCTGGGATTCTTGCCCGGGGACCGCAAAAGTTATGCGCATGCCTTTGCTAATCGGGGAGTTCCCACCTATATCCGGGTGATGAAAGATATCAGGGATTACCCGGCCTGCCAGACCATGACCATGGAAGAGGATACGCTGGACACCCGGTATTTTTGTGACAGTATCAAGCGTGCCCACGGAAAACCGGTTACCCTGAACGGTTATTGTCAGGGCGGCTTTCTGGGCCTTTGCCAGATCCTTTCCGGGGAACTGGACGGTTTGGTGGATGCCCTGATTACCTGTGTGGCTCCCATGGACGGCACCCGAAGTAAAGGGCTCAAGGGGTTTCTGGACAAATTGCCCCGGCGGTTCAACGATCTTGCCTTCGGGACAAAAACGTTGCCAAACGGCAACCGGGTGGCGGACGGAAAGCTTATGGGCTGGGTCTATAAGCTCAAGAGCATTGAAGATCAGGCGCCATTGGCATTGTTTTTAAGGGATATGCTCATGGTGGCAAAGATGACAGACCGGTTGGACCGGATCAGCAACACTGCCGCAGCCTTAAATTACTGGCTCCGGAATGAACGGGCGGACATCCCTCTGGCCCTTACCGAAATGAGCTTTGCCTCCTACAACATCCCCATCACAGCCGACGGTACCCTGCCCGTGACGTTGTTCGGCAGGCAACTTACCCTCAAAGACTTTCCGGGAAAAAGCATTCCCTGGCTGCTCTGTTATGGAGAAGATGACGATCTGGTGGAAAAAGAGGCGGCCCTGGCACCGCTGGACCATATAGACGTGGAGACAACCCCTTTTCCCAAAGGTCATGTGGCCATCGCCACCTCCTGGTCCCACCCGGACTCCCCCTATCCCCTCCACGGCAGGTTCGGACCTGAAAACCAATACCGCGGTCCGGTCCGGTTTCATCTTGACCTGAACGAATCTTGACCTGATCCCATCCTGGCCCGGGGAAAATACACGTTTAAACTCGGGGGTTAGTCGATATCTGTATCGTCCGTATCCATGAGAGAACGGATGGCCCGGTTCAGATCCCCCACTGCCACAGGTTTCATGAAAAAGCGGTCAATGGCGTTGGTATCATATGTCTTGTCCGATATTTTTTCGCTGAATCCGGTGGTGAGGATGATAGAGATATCCGGACGGATTTCTTTGAGTTTGACCGCCAGAAGATCACCTGACATCTCGGGCATGCTCATATCGGTGATGACCAGATCAAATTCATCCGGAGCCTGGGTAAATGCAGCCAGGGCGTCGCGGCTGTCCGTGAACGCCGTGATACTGTACCCGTATCTTTCAAGAAACTGTTTTACCATAACGGTGATACTGGTTTCATCGTCCACGAGCAGGATGCGTTCCGTGCCGCCTTTTTGCTCTGTTTCCGTTTCCTCATGCCTTGCAGCCGGCAAATCTGCGGCAGGCAGATACACATGAAACACACTGCCTTTTCCCGGTTCGCTGTATACTTTCATCGCCCCTTTGAGCTTGGTTACGATACCGTAGGTCACAGACAGGCCAAGTCCCGTTCCTTTTCCCTCTTCTTTGGTGGTAAAGTAGGGGTCGAATATCTGCATGGTGGTGGCCTCATCCATGCCGTGACCGTTGTCCGATACCGTCAGGCGGATGTATGTGCCCGGAGACAGGCTGTCCAGGCCGGGCATTTCCTCCGTTCCGACCGTTATCGGTTCAAGACAGACCTCAAACCGTCCGCCTGACGTTTCAACGGCATGAAAGGCATTGGTGCACAGGTTCATGATGATCTGGTGAAGTTTGGTGGGATCCCCGTATACCGCCGGACAATCGTTGCGGATCTTATTTATGATTTCTATGCTGGTGGGGATGGAGGCCCGCAGGAGTTTCAGGGCTTCCTTGGCAATGGACTGAAAGCTGACCACCTGGTTCTTGATTTCGGTCTGCCGGCTGAAGGTGAGAATCTGCCGGGTGAGGTCCCTGGCCCTGCCGGCAGCCCTGTATATGCTGGACACCATCTCGTGTTCCTTGCTGTCTTCGGGCAGATCCCCCAAAAGCAGTTCCGTATACCCGAGTATGGGAAAAAGAATATTGTTGAAATCGTGGGCAATGCCCCCGGCCAGGGTGCCGATGGCCTCCATTCTCTGAAAGTGGCTCAACCGTGTTTCCAGTTTTTTCTTTTCCTTGCGGTTTTCCTCCCGGATCCGTTCCTGTTCCTCTAAGGCCTCCACCATCCGGTTGAACCCCTCGGCGATATGCCCGGCGCGGTCAATATCCTCAACCTCCTTGATGCGGTATGAAAAATCCCCGGACCTCACCTGATCCAGGGCCTTGCGGATACGCAGGTTCACCGCATCTTCCATGGATCTGCTGGGCACACTGGCAATAAAAATCCATTCAATCCCCGGGATAACTTCGAACCAGACTACGGTTTCGTTGTCGCTTTCCCTGGCCAGCAGTTTATGGCCGGTTTTTTCACGGTAAAGGGCAGGAATATCAAGTCGTGCAAACTTTTTGTCAAGATTCCGGATATGACCCTGGTAGAGACTTCCCTTTTCCTTGTCTATCTTTGTCTCCACCCACGGATGGGCCACCAGGTGGCCGGACCGGTCGATGATGAAGTTGACCTGCCCCTTCATGGTGGTGTCGAAAATGCTCTTTTTATACAGGCTCTCCATGGGCAGGTCGATGCTCCACAGGCCGATGAACCGGTTTAGAAAGTAGACCGGCACCGAGGCGGAAAGAATCAATCCTTCCCCTGCATAATCAATCGTGGGGCTGGTCCATCGGATCTCCCGCTCCGGATTGTTCTCCGGGGCCACAGACACGTAAGTATGGTAGGAGGACCAGTCAAAGTCCGGTGTGATGGCGGTGATCTGATCGATATAGGGGAACTGGATGGCGGTGTTGGTCACATCCTGGTAATAGATCCAGGCCGCATCCGGCAACCTGGCCCGGATTTCCGCAAGATAGGTGCCTGCATCCCTCAGGCAGTACATGCGGAAACAGGCATCGGGGTTGTGTACAAGATCCGGGTGCCAGGACCAGGATACGGCATTTGCCGGGGCCCGGTCGTTCCTGTATGCCGCCAACAGCGGCAGTGATGTCCAGAACCCGTCCTCGTCAATCCCGAATCCTTCTGCCGCAAACCAGCGGCGGATATCCGTTTCCTGCGCCCGGGTCTGGGAAAAAAGAATAAGGCTAAGGCGTCTGAGTTCTTCAAGGGCATGGTGGCAGTTGGTAATATTGCCCCCGAGAATCTGGGCTGCCTGTCTGACCTGGAGCTGGACGGGATTGTTATGGATCATAATATCACCCCGGGTGACCTTCGCTTGAATTGGCTGACATTGAAAAAAATCACAAGAAGAGGAGCGCAAAACGCGAAATCGAGGAATTCAGATTTTTTTCAATTTATAAACTGGAATGTCAACGGATTGTATATAAAAAGAATATAACTTTACCGCAGGGGTACGTCAAGGACAGATATCAGGTAAACTGTCCGATCACAGGTGTTAAAACCCACCGTCAAAACCAGGTGTCAAAAACCGGGTGCCCGGTCCTGTGGGGTGGGTACCGGCTTCAGGATTTGTAAAGATCCACAATTTTCAGTTGCAGGGTGCCCCTGGAAATTTTAAGAAATTGAAAGGTGGAGTCCCCCAGGCGAATCAGCTTTTGGGGATCGGATTGTGAAATATAGTGGGGATAGGCGTAATCCGGGTCCAGTTCAAGCAGGTAAACATCCATGTGAATCAGGTCGTCTTTCACCCCCTTGAACACCAGACGGCTTCGGTTCACGGTGATGCTTTTGTCCTTTCTTAGCACAATCCTTCGGTCGAAGATCCTGGAGTCTTCCTGAAATTCCGGAATGATTTCCATCTGGGTGGTGCCCTGGGACAAGGTGTTGTTCTTCCAGTCGGTAAGATAAAACGCATAGACCCCGGGGATGGTGATCAGGGCGGAAATTATCAGTGAAGAAACGATGCCGATTTTATTTATTGGGGACTTCATGTGGGTTCCAAATCTTAAATACGGGTTACAAAGGTAAAACGCCTTTATAAACTAAAGTCCATGACTGGGTCAAGTTGTTAATGTGTTGTAACACAATGAATATATTCGGATTCTGTCGCTGGTGTCATGTAATGCCCTTGTACAGCAACCCTTTTGCCCGCATCCCCGGAAAGATTCACCGGGCAGGTTTTGCACCAGATTTAATTTGATATGACCTTGCTTTTCTGGTAATCCGGTCATCGTTGCCGTTCATCAAAACAAGAGAGACGTTATGACCTTATATGCCTTTAAGCACAACCGACCCAAAGTCCATGAATCCGTCTTTATCGCACCCACGGCCCAGGTCATCGGTGAGGTGCGGATTCACCGCAATGCCTCCGTCTGGTTCCAGACCGTCATCCGGGGGGATATGGAGCTTATCACCATCGGTGAAAATACCAATATTCAGGATCTTACCATGTGCCACGCCGATGAAGGCATACCGCTGACCATCGGCTCCGGCGTGACCGTGGGGCACCGGTGCGTGATTCACGGTTGCACCATAGAAGACGACTGCCTCATCGGCATGGGGGCGGTGGTCATGAACAAAGCGGTCATCGGCAGAGGCTCAATCGTTGCGGCAGGCGCCGTGATCCTTGAAAATACGGTTATCCCGCCGTTCTCCCTTGTGGCAGGGTCTCCCGGAAAGATCAAGAAGACATACAGTGAAAGCGATTCGGCCTTAAACTCAATCCGGAACGCCGCTGATATTTATGTGGCCAATGCCCGGGCGTTTTCCGAAGATGAACTGTTTTTTCCCCTAAGCAGCACAGGAACAGGCAACGAGCGATGATAATAATAGAAAATACGCCGGCCTACCTGGACCGACTGGTGCCCGTGATTGAGGAATACCGGGTATACTGCGGTGCCCCGGCCGATGCGCAAGGTACACGGGACTTTTTTGAACGCCGGCTGGCGGATGGGGGTGCCGTCACCTTTATAGCCGTTGATGAAGATACCGATGCCGTCATGGGCTTTGTGAACCTCTACCCTTCTTACTCCACCCTGGCCCAGAAGCGATTGTGGATTCTCAACGATCTCGGGGTTTCAGGTAATTTCAGGGGACACGGGGTGGCCAGGGCATTAATCCGGAAGGTGCTGGGCTTTGCCGCAGAAACAGGTGCGGTCCGGGTGGAGCTGAAAACCCGGGCAGACAACACCGGTGCCCAGGCGCTTTACCGCTCCGTCGGATTCGAGATTGACCAGCAGCACGTATATTACCAGGTGCCGGTGTAGCTTAAAGCGGTGTACCCGTCATGCATTTTCCCTGTGCCAGGCCACCACATCTGCATAGGGTATCTTCCCTCCGAAAATATCCAGGGCGGACCCGATGGTCAGATCCACCCGGTTTCGGCCCAGCTCCTTTACCCGGTCCAGCTCTGAAAACCGGCTGGCCCCGCCCGCATAAGTCACGGGGATGGGGGAATGATCGCCGAGCAGCACCACCAGGTCTTCCTGAATCCCCTGCATTTTGCCTTCCACATCCACACCATGCACCAGGAATTCATCGCAGAAAGCCGCCAGATGTTCAATACTCTCCGGGGTGACGGCCTGATCCGTGAATTTCTGCCACCGGTCCGTCACGATCCAGAACTGCCCGTCACGCATCCGGCAGCTTAAGTCCAGAACCAGACGTTCCTTTCCCACCACCTTCACCAGGCGGTTCAGCTTATCCATATCGATATTTCCCCCGGAAAACACATAGGAGGTCACAATCACATGGGAGGCCCCTGTATCCAGAAACTCCGCCGCATTATCCGGGTTGATACCACCTCCCATCTGTAAACCGCCGGGATAGGCCCGCAGTGCGGATAGCGCCGCTTCCCTATTCCCGGGACCCAGGGCGATGACATGGCCCCCGGTCAGTTGGTCCTTCTGATACATGGCCGCAAACTCGGCCGGGGATTTGGGGCTTTCAAAGTTCACCACGGTATTATCCTGGTCCGTATCCCGGAGGGTGCCGCCCACGATCTGGACCACTTTGCCCTCCCGAAGATCAATGCAGGGTCTGAATTTCATATCACTATATTCTCTCTATTCTCTATTATTGACGTGCCTAAAATGTCGTGTCGGATTTAACCACAATAGTTGCAGGTAATCAAGAACCGGCCGCTGTTTCAGCAGGGGACAATAGATTGTGCCGCAAGTGAACTTTTCAATTTTTCTGATTGGCTCATATTTTTAGGGGGAGGCGGGCTTTGGATTCAAATTTTACCACAAAAATCTTGACATCAATAATACATCCGTATTAATACGTTTGTATTAAGCATCATGATCAAAAGCTTTATGTGCAATCATCATAAACAGATACTCGTAGAAATACGAATAGAGTGGCAATTTAAGTCTTTGCAAAAAAAAGAGTAAGATTCTGTAATAATTAAAAAGCCTGATCTGTCAATGTCGCGATATAGGTGTGAAAATCAAGATCATACAACCAAGAAGTTTCAATTAAACCCGACAGATGAAAAGCAAGATTTACATTTTAACTGGAGATATATGACTTTTAGGAGGTATGAAAATGTCAGTGTTCACAGAACAAATGAAAGAAAAATTTGATGAAGGTTATGCTAGAAGCATGAGATTTCCTGGATTGCTTTTAACATCATTTGAAAATGAATTCGGGTCCTCTGTTTTGGAAAAAGCTGAGAGCATCGTCCCAAAAGAAAAACGATCAGGCTGGCTTGCTGCTGAACAGGAGCAGGAAAGGACGGCTGCCTATGGGGAAAAGCTTTATTTTGAAATTACATTACTTGAACAGCTAAGAAGTGAATTTGGCGATAGTGTCATGGATGTCCTCAGAAAAACCGTTGCGCAGGATGAAACTGATGCCTGGCAGACAATTGCTGAAAATGAGAGTTCCCACACGCTAGATGACTTTATTCGACTTCTATGGGAGCCCTTACCTTACCTCGGATTTGAGACTCAGATTGAGAAAAAAGAAACGGCAATTCATGCGTTCTGCTTTCGTTGCCCGATTCATGAAGCCTCAAAATTACTTGGTGGTTCGGACTGGCTATATGAATTGGCATGCGGCCGGGACTTTCACAATACGGCCGCATTTAATCCGGAGATTACCTTAACCAGAGAGAAGACCCTTATGCAGGGTGATGAACATTGTGAATTCATTTATGATATGAA
Source organism: uncultured Desulfobacteraceae bacterium (assembly GCA_913041495.1). Lineage (GTDB taxonomy): Bacteria > Desulfobacterota > Desulfobacteria > Desulfobacterales > Desulfobacteraceae > Desulfobacter. The sequence continues at coordinate 23,229 of CAJWHT010000041.1, forward strand.
GAGAGTAAAAAACAGCTAACCCGAATATTTCATGACATTTTGCTTCCGCTCTATAAAAATGTTTTATTTCGAAATGGTTTCATCAATTTTTTAGCAATTCCATGCAAAGCAAAATGTCACCCTTCGTGAAATATCCGGGCTGATTTTATTTTTTATCACGTATTCGGTTGGGCCTCCTGAGTGAACAATACGTTTCATAACGGATAATAGCTGATGGGAATTTCGTCAGTAAACCATAACGGCAACAAACCAATCTCGCCGTTCATCCTTTGCCCCATGAAAAATAGAACCGCCCTGATCCCCAGGAAAAACCAGCGGGGGCAGGACAGGACGGTTCTGTTAATTTTAAAATGTTTAGATTTTAAACCGGGCGGCCATTTCCTGGAGGTCGTCCGAGATCTTGGACAGTTCCCGGGCGTTCTGGCTGACCTGTTCGCTGCTGTGAAGGATACTGTCCGACATTTCGCTGATGCCGGATACGTCCGAGGCGACGGCGCTGGCTACATCCGAGGTTTCCCCGATGCTGTTGGTGATGTCCTGGCCGGCTTCGGAGGCGGTGTTGATGTTGACCGAGATCTCCTGGGTGGTGGCGGACTGTTCTTCGATGGCGGCGGCAATGGTGGCGGAAAGGTCGTTTACGTTTTCAACGATGCCGGCCACCTGGTTGATGATGTCCACGGTCTGGCCGGTTTCCGACTGGATGCGGCGGATTTCCTCTTTGATTTCTTCGGTGGCGGCGGAGGTCTGGGTGGCCAGGTCTTTGATTTCAGAGGCCACAACGGCAAAGCCTTTGCCGGCTTCACCGGCCCTGGCAGCTTCGATGGTGGCGTTCAGGGCCAGCAGGTTGGTCTGCTCGGAAATTTCGGTGATGGTTTCTGTGACCTTACCGATGGCGCGGGCGGCTTCGGCCAAATGATCTACTTTTTCACGGGCCGTCCGGGTCTGGGAGACGGCTTCGTTCGTGGTTTCCCTGGCAATGGCGGTGTTTTTGGCCACTTCCGAAATGGTGGCGGTCATCTGTTCGGCTGCTGCGGCGACGGTGGACAGGTTCTGGGCGGTTTCTTCCATACCCATGGCCACCGAGGCCATGGCGTCGTTCATATTGCCGGCGGCACTGGCCACATGGGTGGAGCGGTCGGAGGCCTGCCGGGCATTGCCGGACATGGTGTCAGAGACCCGGGTGAGGGTGGCGGCGGCATCGGTCAGGTAGGTGATGCCCTGGCTCAGGCGCTTGATGAGTTCGCCGACACTCCGGGCAATGTCATCCAGATAGGTGGACAGGTCGCCTAACTCATCATCCCGGACAATGTTGAGACGGGAGGTGAAATCCCCCTGGGACAGGTGCTGGGCAAAGCTGAAGGCTTTGTTCAGGACAAAGAGGATCTGGCGGATGATGATAAAGGCCAGGAGGGTGCCGATGAGGATGCCCCCTAAGGCGATGACCAGGAAGATAATTCTGGCCTGCTTATAACTTCGGTCGGCGGTGTCCCTGTCGTCTGTGAGGCCCTGCCGGCTGGCGGCCACAAGCTCGGCCATGATGCTTTCGGCCTTTTCAAGGGCGTCCTTTCCTTTGGTTCTGGAAAGTTCAAAGGCCTTGGAGTTGGAGTTCTCCAGTGCCAGCGCTGTGATTCTATTGTTCACTTCCCCAAATTTGTTGAACAGGTCCTGGGCGGCCTGGAAATCGGCCTTGGATTTTTTGTTGATCTGGGAGCCCAGGGTTTTAAACTCTTTGGAGATGGGGGCCTTTAGCTGATCCATCCGCTGGACCAGGGCCTGGGTGGCCTTGGTATCCCGGGAGAGAATCATTGCCTGGGATGCATTTTCCATTTCCCGGATGGAACTGAGGAGCCTTGCGGACTGCTTCATGAGTCCGCCGACTTCGGCCAGAAGCATGGCGTCGAACAACTGGGTGGCTTCCAGGAATTCTTCTTCGTAATTGGAAAGGACCTTCTGGACATGGTCGCCGATGCTGGTAATCAGGGGGCCGGCTTCCGTCTGGGCCAGTTGGGCGGCTTTGAAATTGGTGTTGGCCAGGGTGAGTTGGGCAATGGCAGCGTGCACAGACATGAATTGGGAAAAGGCCTTCTCGAACCGGGAAAGCGTCTGGGTTTCACCGGGTCCTGCAATGGCGGAAAGGGCCTGGATTCTTTCCCGTACACGCTTTTCTGCTGCGGTGATGAGGGATTCATAGTTGCCCATGACCGCCTCATCCTCTGAGATCAGCATGTTCTTCTCCGACCTGGAGATAAAAAGCAGATCCTTGTTGATGCTTGTGGCCAGTATGATTTTTTCAGCAGAGCTGTTGACGATCTTGGTAATCTGGCCCCGCATGCCGGATAGCTTCCAGAGCCCCACGGCACTGATGAGAAAGGCAATAAGGATGAAGATGAGGACTACGGAAGAAAACTTGATTTTAAGACTGACCCTTCTACCCTTCCCTGCCATAATCCCACCTCCCAAGCAAACAAATATTGAACCTTAAAAATGCAATAAACCACAGATGCCGTCATGAATCAAGGTGCTGCCATGTCCATCATGTCCCGGACGATATCGGTGAGCCGGGCTTTGTTGATCAGGGCCATTTGCGGGCCACCAGAAGGGCTTTCCATTCCCCGGTGGTTTTTTCCTTCAGGATCTTGAGCCCCTGTTGCACCAGGGCAGCACGGACGTCGGGGAGGCGTTCCTGGATAATTCCGGAAAGAATGGCAGTGCCGTTTGGGGCCATCCGTTCCCGGATATCCCCGCAGATATCAACGATGACCTGGGCAATGATGTTGGCCACAATCATGTCGTAGGGCGTCGCCGGAATCCGGTCCAAAGTGGTGGCGGCCAGAGTGTAAGTGTCTGCGGGAATGGCATTTTTCTCCAGGTTGTCGCGTGTGATGTCAACGGCCACAGGGTCAGTATCGATCCCGGTGAGGGTGGCCGCCCCTAACCCTGCGGCGGCGATCATCAGTATCCCGGAGCCGCATCCCACGTCCAGAACTGATTGCCCCGGGCGCAGGGTTTCATCAATCAGTTCAAGGCACATGGCGGTGGTGGGGTGGGTGCCGGTGCCGAATGCCATGCCGGGATCGATATGAATAACGATCTCCCCGGGTGAGGATTCATAGGGTTTCCACTCGGGCTTGACCACGATCCGGTCGGTGATCCGGGTGACGTTGAAGTAGTCCTTCCAGGCGTCCGCCCAGTCCTTTTCGTCCACCAGTTCGATTTTCGGGGTGACCTCGATGCCTGCATCCGCAAGGGTGGCCAGCTTCTCCTCTATTTGGGAGATGATCAGATCCGAAGAATCAATATCCGGCAGATAGCCGATAATGGCGTTTGTATCCGGCAGGGGCAGGGTCTTCGTGCCGAATCCTTCATCCGGTTCCGGGATGGGGATATCACACACCACCCCTTTCAGGTTGAAGGAAAAAAATACGTGGCAGATCAGCTCTTCCGCCAGATCAATGTTGGGGCTGGTAAAGTCAGCCTTAAGTTTCTTGAATTTCATGGGGAGTTAAGTCTTTCTTGAATTTTATATGGAAAAAGATTATTTTGCATAATCCTTTTAATGTCAAATGCAAAATGTATCAGGCGGGATAAGTTTGTTCAGACCCATACTCAAATCATATACTGTTTTTATTATGTTTATCTGTGTCTTGTCGGCTTGGGTGACCCCTGAATCGGTGGTGGCAATGCATCAGATCAACATCGTGGATACGGACACCGTATGGCCGGACAGCCGGACGGTGGATATTAATGATCTGCGCAGCGCTTCAGAGACGCTGGAAACAATAGATCCCAACTTTACTGCCGATGGTGCCACCCGGTTTACCGGTGTCAGGCTGTCAAGGCTGATGTCTTTGACCGGGACGGACGGCAGCCGCGGGCTGACGGTGATCGGTGCGGATCAATACGTGGGGTTTTTATCTCACGAGCGTTTGGCGCAGGGGTTTTTGGTGTGGGAGATGGACAACGGACCCATCCACGGTCTCAAGGGCGGGCCGCTTAAGATCATGTTCCCCGAATCCGCCGGTGTCCATCTTTCCTGCTACACCTGGTACGTTAAAACCCTGGTGGCAGGGCCTGTGGAGCGGGCCGTGCTGCCGGTGACAGTGATGGGGCAAAGAACCCGGCATACCGTAAAACAGATGCTGTCGCATGCCGTTCCCATTGACCCGTCCCTGTTTTCCATTGCCCAGGGCTGCAGAAATGAATTCAAGGGATTCAAGCAGGCACCTTCAGTATCTGCGGTGCCCTTGTCTTACTTTTTACCTTTGGGCGGGACCTTTGCAGAACAGGTGACGGCCATTGAATTCAAATCCTTTTCCGGGCCCACCATCACCCTGTCACAGGTGTTGCTGGATTATCCCGTATACATCATGCTGGCCTGTGACGGCCGCCTCCTCCACCCCGCACTGGGCGGACCTTTTTCCGTGGTGTTTCCGGTGGAAAAGCATCCCGGGCTCCAGGACATGGTGCCTGAATCCGGTGCATTGTTCTTCCTGCAAGAAATCGTGGTCCGCTGATATGGCAGCCCCCCGCAACCTCCAGGCCAAACTGCTGGTATCCGTGTGCATCATCGTATCGGTGACGGTATCGGTGCTGAGTATCCTGGTGTTCTACATGGAAAAAAAACGGGTCCAGGCCCATGAGCTGGAGCGTATCTTTTACAAGGCCGATGCCATGAAAAAACGTCTGGGGCACCTCATGTACGGGAAGAACTGGCGGTACCTCATGATGACCCTGTCCAATGCCAAAACGGCGGATCCTTCCCTGCTTTTTTTTGCGGTGACGGACCCGGAGGGCCGTGTGCTGGCGGCAGACGACGAAACCCTGGTGGGCAAGGCCTTTGAGCGGACGCAGCCCCTGGCGCCGGCAAATCCGCTTGTCCGGAAACCGGCCTCACCGGACGGTGATGCCGGGATGGGGGCGTTCAGTATTTTCCTGTCCAGGTTTTTCCCGACCGGACCCCCGGCGGCTGTCCATAAGGGAGAAGTCGTCTTTGAAGTGATCTACGACATCGTCTACCTCAACCAGCCCATGGGGACGCTGCGCGCCGGATACAGCCGGGCGGACATGAACCGTCACCTGAAGGTGCTTCTCCTGAGCATGCTGGGAACAGGGGTACTGATTCTGCTGGCCATCATACTGATGATCTATCTTGTGATCCGGCGGCACATGGTCCCCATCGAATCCTTCGTGGCCCAGTTGTCCGGGCTGGATTTCAGCCGTGAGGGCCGCAGTGTCAGGGACAGCCTGTCTGCATTCCCCTTAGATGAGAACCCGAAGGAAACCCAGGATGTCCGGCAGCTCAAACAGGCGTTCCGGCATATCCGGGATCAATTTGTCCGGTCTTGGGACCAGTTGGAAAACCATCGCACCAACCTGTCCCAGATCGTTGATGAACGCACCGCCGCCCTGAACGCCTCCAACGAGCAGCTCAGCCGCCAGATCAAAGAGCGCAAAGAGATCGAATCCCGGCTGCTCACGGTTCAAAAGCTTGAGGCCATCGGGACCCTTGCCGGCGGTGTGGCCCATGAGTTCAATAACCTGTTCATGGCCATTACAGGCTATGCCACGCTGATCCAGAAACGGTCGGAACCCGGGCATCCGAATATTGAGATGGCCGAAAAGATCCGCAGGCTCGTGGAAAACGGTTCCCGGTCGGTCCAGCAGCTTTTGGGGTTTGCCAGGAGCGGAAAGTATTCCCCGGGGCCGCTGAACCTGAACGAGATACTCAGGGGCAGCCTGGTGATCCTGGCAAGCTCCCGGAAAAAAATGTCCGTGGAGGCCGATTATGCCACCGATCTCTGGATGGTTTATGCAGACCGGTCCCAGATGGAGCAGGTGGTCATGAACCTGTTGCTCAACGCGGCCGATGCCATAGAGGGCCAGGGAAATATCCGGGTGAAAACCCGGAATCACGAACTGAAAGAGTTCCAGGTCTCCCTGGAGAAAACCGTGTCCGGAAAGTTTATATGCTTTTCCGTCGTTGATGACGGGCCGGGAATCCCGCCGGAAATCCAGCCCCGGATCTTTGATCCCTTTTTTACCACCAAGGAATTGGGCAAGGGGTCAGGCATGGGCCTGGCATCGGTTTTCGGGATTACCGAGAACCACGGCGGCTTTGCCATGGCGGAAAGTGAACCGGGCCGTGGCGCCACTTTCAGCGTCTATCTTCCCGCCCTTGCCGATACCCCGTCCTGACCTGCAAAGAAAATCCTATGAAAAATCCCTACGAACACCTGTACATCTATAATTTTGACCGGACTCCGGTCCTGGATAAAGCCATTGAATCCCACGACAATTTTCTGGGGAACTGGGAGGAGGACGGCACCGCATTTCTTTTCTTTTCCGCCCCTGCGGACAGCCTTGTGAGCGGCCTTGCGGCGCGGAACCCGGATACCGTCCTGGTGGACCGCTACGAGATGAGCTGCGAAGACTGGCACGGTGACCGCATTGAACCCTACCGGGTGGAGAACCTTTGCATCGCACCGCCCTGGGAGCGCCCGGACAGGGATGAGATGGGGGCGGATGACCATGAAGTGCTTTTAGACCCCGGCGTGGTGTTCGGCACAGGCCGCCACCAGACCACAGAGGATTGCCTCACCCTGATCCACAGGGTCTGCACCCGGGAATCCATCGACCGGGTGGTGGATATCGGCACCGGCACCGGCCTGCTCTCTTTAGGCGCCGCCGCCCTGGGCTGTTCTAAGGTCCTGGCCTGCGATTTCAACCTTCTGGCGGTGAAGACCACCCTTAAAAATATCCGGCTTAACCGGTTCGAATCCCAGGTCCTGGCCTTCCAGGCCCGGGGAGAAGATTTGATGGATATCCCCTGCGATCTTCTGGTGGCCAATATCCACTACGACGTGATGCAGCACATCATCGCCCATGAAGGTTTCCTTGGCAAACCCTGGTTTATCCTCTCGGGCCTGCTCAACTCGGAGGCCCGGAAGGTCATGGATTTTTTAAAACCCCTGCCGGTACATGTGATTGAACGCCGCTGCCCGGACGGCATCTGGAATACCATCCTGGGCAGGCGTCTTTAAACGTATACGTCGGTTGATTTAGGTCTCTTCGCGTTCTGCCAGCACCGCCTTCAGGGCGGCCAGGGCCGTATTGGCCGCCGGCACCCCGCCGTAGATGCTGGTCTGAAAGATCACCTCGGCAATCTCCTGGGCCGTACAGCCCACGTTCAAGGCGGCATGGATGTGGAGTTTCAGCTCCTCGGGTTTGGACAGCACGGTCAGTGCCGCCACGGTGATGAGCTGCCGGGTGGTATGGGGAATCTTTTCCCGGGCGTACATCTGGCCGGTGATGTACAGGGACATGTCTTTGGCCAGTTCCGGGTCAAAGTGCCGCCACAGGTTGTACGGCTTGTCCTCGTCCTTCACCGTGGAAAAGTAGAGTTTGGCCGTTTTTCCCGTCTTTTTTGCAATCTCTTTGGGATCCATTGGGTTTCCTCTTAGCGGTTGGCCTTTCTGATGCCCAGCTGATCCAGGGCGATGATCCACTTGCAGATGTTGGCGGAGCCTTCCACCATGGCGTAGGTGGGGGCATCCCTGTAGTACCGGGCCACGGGGTATTCGGTGGAGTAGCCGTAGGCGCCCATGATCCGCATGGCGAAGTTGGCGCATTTGGTGGCCACTTCACCCACGAAATATTTGGCCATGGCCACGTCCAGGCCGTTGTTGAGTTTGCCCTGGTCTTTGGCCCAGGCCGCCTTGTACACCAGTAGTCTGGCCGCTTCGATTTCCGTGGCCATCTGGGCGATCATGTCCTGGTTCATCTGGAATTCTCCGATCTTTTTGCCGAACTGCTTTCTGTCGTTGCAGTACTTGAGCACTTCGTCCAGGCAGGCCTGGGCCAGGCCGACACCGCCGGCGGCAGCGGAAAGCCGTGTCTGGTTCAAAGAGGAAAAGACGATTTTGGCACCGTCACCGGGCTTGCCCAGAAGGTTTTCCTTGGGAACTTTCACGTTGTCCAGGAACAGTTCACCCGTGGGGGAAGAGTGGGAGCCCAGTTTGTCCAGGGAAGAGGTCTTGATACCCTCGAAGTTTTTGGGTTCGATGACAAAGGCGGACAGCCCCTTGGACCCTGCGTCTTTGTCCGTGTAGGCATAGAAGAGAAGGGCGTCCGCCACATTGGCGTTGGAGATCCAGGTTTTAGATCCGTTCACCAGCCAGTGGTCTCCTTTGTCTTCGGCCGTGGAACTCATGGCCATGACATCGGAGCCGGCATCGGGTTCGGTGATGCCGAAGCCGCCGATATATTCTGCGGTACAAAGTTTTTCCACATATTTTTTCCGCAGTTCTTCACTGCCGTATTTGTAAATGGTGTAGGCACAGCCCAGCACCTGCATGTTTACCTGGACCCTAAGGGAGGAAGAGACCTTCGCAAGCTCCTCTGTCACGATCATGGCTGCCAGAAAACCCATGTCTGCCCCGCCGTATTCTTCAGGGATAACAGTGCCGAAGTACCCCAGTTCCCCTAAGGGACGCATGACTTCGTCGATGGGCAGGTGGTGTTCCTCGTCCCATTGGTCCACAAAAGGGGCGATCTGTTTTTTGGCAAATTTTCTGACTTCCTTCTGGAGCATTTTCAGTTCGGTGCTCAGTTTAAAATCCATGTTTCCTCCGTGTTCGTTTGTCGTTTATTCTTCGGGTTAATTACCGATTTCTGTGTTGAGGCCCAGGGCTTTTGAAAAGGCATCCGCCTCCCGGGTGAGGATGCGGATGCAGGCGGAAAGATAGTCGTCCTGGGTGATGCGGATTTCAGGAATGGCCAGGCTCAGCGAGGCCAGGATCTCTCCTTTGTAATCGTATACCGGGGCGCTCAGCGATCCCAAACCCGGTGTCCGCTCCCCCAAGGATACGGCATAGCCCTGCTGCCGGATATTTTTCAGTTCCTTGAGCAGATCCTCCCGGTTCACAATGGTGTTGCCGGTGAGCGGCCGGATCTGGGTGTTCCGGAAATATTCCTCCTGGAACCGGTCCGAACAGAAGGCCAGCAGGCATTTGGCAGAAGCCCCGGCGTAGAGGGGGGAGTGGTTGCCGATGGGCATACCGGCCTTGAGCACCTTGGGAGATTCAATGACATCGATACAGATTCTCAGATCCCCGTCAATGATGTTCAGGTGGACCGTTTCCTGGGTTTCTGTGGCCACATTTTCCATGAAGGCCCGGCCGATTCCCGTGATGTTGTTGGTATTGGTCAGGTTCTCCAGAAACCGGTAAAAGACGTTCCCGATAAAGTACTGACGGGTTTTGGGATCCTGGCGGATAAAGTCGTAGGACCGCAGGGTCTGGAGAATGCGCTGCACCGTGGCCGGGCTGAAGCCAAGTTCCGCGGACAGTTCCCGGATGCCCCAGGACGGCTTGGGACCGTTGAACTTCAGCAGGATTTCCAGGGCCTTTTCAATGGCGTTTCGTTTGGGTGTATGGGTCATGTGTTTCCTTTATTTCAGGATCAGGCGCTGGGGATCGGTCCGGGTTCTCAGTATGGTTAGGGCCTTTTCAGCCGGCGGTTCCGCCTCCACGGCCCGGGAGATGTCCAGTTCAAATCCTGTCCGGTCCCGGATGTCATCGGGGGACACGCCGGGGTAGTACTGGTCCAGG
>CAJWHT010000042.1 GCA_913041495.1 uncultured Desulfobacteraceae bacterium
TTAAACCACATGCTCCACCGCTTGTGCGGGCCCCCGTCAATTCCTTTGAGTTTTAGTCTTGCGACCGTACTTCCCAGGCGGTACACTTAATGCGTTAGCTTGGGCACCTCAGATTTTAATATCCGAGACACCGAGTGTACAACGTTTACTGCGTGGACTACCGGGGTATCTAATCCCGTTCGCTACCCACGCCTTCGCGCCTCAGCGTCAGTATCGGTCCAGAGAGATGCCTTCGCCATCGGTGTTCCTCCTGATATCTACGAATTTCACCTCTACACCAGGAATTCCTCTCTCCTCTCCCGTACTCAAGTCTTGCTGTTTCAAGTGACCATCCGGGGTTGAGCCCCGGGCTTTCACACCTGACTGACAAGACCGCCTGCGCGCCCTTTACGCCCAATAATTCCGAATAACGCTTGCGCCCCCCGTGTTACCGCGGCTGCTGGCACGGAGTTAGCCGGCGCTTCCTCCACTGGTACCGTCAATAAGACCATCTATTAAACCATCTTAATTTCTTCCCAGTTGACAGAGCTTTACGACCCAAAGGCCTTCTTCACTCACGCGGCGTTGCTGCGTCAGGGTTTCCCCCATTGCGCAAAATTCCTCACTGCTGCCTCCCGTAGGAGTCTGGACCGTGTTCCAGTTCCAGTGTGACTGATCATCCTCTCAGACCAGCTAACCATCGCAGTCTTGGTAGGCCGTTACCCCACCAACAAACTAATGGTCCGCAGACTCATCTCCAAACAATTGCTTCCAAGGATAGGCCATCTTTCATCAATTGACTTATGCCAACTAACTTTATCCGGTATTAGCTGCCCTTTCGAACAGTTATTCCAGGCTTGAAGGTAGATTATCTACGTGTTACTCACCCGTGCGCCACTCTACTCAAGGTTGCAAGCAACCTCTTTCTCGTTCGACTTGCATGTGTTAAGCACGCCGCCAGCGTTCATTCTGAGCCAGGATCAAACTCTCCAGTTATAATCCTATATAAACAAAGCTTTTGCTTTGTTTGTACTAAAACTTTAAGGTCAAACCCGCCTTGCTGTTAGGCTCGGCAGGATGTTTTGTGACCCGCTCATTGCTTTTTTCACTGACCAATTTTCAAAGATCAAAAAAAATCTCCCCGGAGGTTTTGCCCGTTTGGGTTCCCCCGTGAAGACCGACGTAATATCCTAGAATTTTTCATTTCTGTCAAACACTTTTTTAATCTTTTTTTAACTTTTATTCTGACCCTTTGATTTTAATGATAATTGTGTCTTGTGTCAGCCGGATCAAATCTCTATATTGGGATCACTCGAATGTGAATCCATCTTAATTTTTAATTTAAGGAATAAAAATGAGCGGTAAAAATATGAAGGCAAATTCCCTTGCAGACCTGAGAAGTGATACTGTTACCCGCCCCACACTGGAAATGAAATCCGCCATGATGGACGCTCCCTTAGGGGATGATGTATACGGTGAAGATCCTACCGTGAACCGTTTAGAAGAAAAAGCGGCACACCTCACCGGGAAAAAAGCCGCACTCTATTGTTCTTCCGGCACCCAATCCAATCTTCTTGCCCTCTTAAGCCATTGCCAGAGAGGCGACGAATATATTGTGGGGCAGACCGCCCACACCTATAGATATGAGGCCGGCGGTGCCGCAGTGCTGGGCAGCATCCAGCCGCAACCCCTGGACTTTGAACCCGACGGCACCCTGGACCTTTCAAAAGTGGCCCGGTTCATCAAGCCCGATGATTACCACTTTGCAAAAACCCGTCTGCTCTGCCTTGAAAACACCCAAGGAGGCAAAATTCTTTCCATGGGGTATTTAAAACAGGCCCGCGCCTTTGCAGATACCCATGGCCTGGGTTTTCATCTGGACGGCGCCCGGGTGTTTAACGCGGCCGTGGCATTGAATGTGGATATAAAAGAGATAACAGGCCTGTTTGATACCGTCTCCTGCTGCCTGTCCAAAGGACTTGGTGCGCCGGTGGGATCTGTTCTCTGCGGCCCTGCGGATTTCATTGCCCGGGCCAGGCGCTGGAGAAAAATGGTGGGCGGCGGCATGCGTCAGGCAGGAATTCTGGCGGCGGCCTGTATCTATGCCTTGGATAATAATGTTGACCGACTGGCTGAAGATCATGCCAACGCCAAACGACTTGCTGAAGGCCTGTCCGGTATTGAGGAGCTGAACATTCACCCGGAGGATGTCCAGACAAACATCCTATTTGCAACGGTGGGAGATAAAATTGATGCCTTGGCCGATCACATGGAAAAATACGGCATCTGCATTGACCGGGCGCAACATTTAAGACTGGTCACCCATCTGGACATCACAGCCGAAGATATAGAAAATACAATACAGGGATTCAGGGACTTTTATCAAAAGGCGTAGCAGGCAAGGCAAAACGCATAAACACGCAGCACATGGCCTCACTTAGGCATTCGTGCTGCGTGTTTATGTTACAAGCATTTCTAATGTGCCGGACCTGTCAGGATACGCCGGGCACTGTATATGTTTTACAGGACCCGCCGGAACAGGTGCGTTCCTGGGTATGCACCCCTTTGCCCGCACCTGCGGACCCGGAATCACCCATGGCATAGTTGGTGGCAGATACCACCCGCTGGAATTCAATGGATTTGCATTTCGGGCAATTGATCTCCTTGTCATCATCCGACTTCATAACAATGACTTCAAAAAACTCTTCACACTTGGTGCATTTAAACTCGTATATCGGCATTATAACTCCTTAAATATTACCATCACATAGGACGCCCGCATTTTTCCTGGCGTATTTTTGATAGTTGCAAACTATAATAATAAAAGTTTCATTGTCAAGAAAGCGGCCCAGATAAACAAAAATAACAGAGGGTTGGCAAAAAGGCAAAACAGTGTACGAATCAATCAACGGGTTTCGAGCAGCTCCCTGGCATGGGCCCGTGTGGCATCGGTAATCTCCTGCCCCCCGATCATCCTGGCAATCTCTTCGATGCGTTCGGCCTCCGTGGACAGCGGGATAATGCTTGTGGCGGTTCTTTGGTTTTTCACCTGTTTGAATATCCGGTATTGGTGGCTGCCATAGCGGGCGATCTGCGCCAGATGAGTGATGCAGATGACCTGGTGCCGGTCACCCAGTTCTTTGAGCTTCAGGCCGACCTTGTCCGAGGTGGCCCCGCCGATGCCTGAGTCCACTTCGTCAAAAACAAGCGTTTCCAGGGACTGGCCCCGGGACAGCACGACTTTCAGCGCTAAAACGACTCGGGAAAGTTCCCCACCGGATGCAATTTTGGCAAGGGGTTTTGGGGGTTCTCCGGGATTGGGGCTGAGCAGGAACCCCACCTTATCCATACCTGTGGCAAAAATCTTTTCATTGGTGTCCGTGGAGATGTCGGACGGCTTGTCCGGAACACCCGTTGAAAATGCCACCTCGAATCTGGCCCGGCCCATCTCAAGGGCCCCCAGCTCTTTTTGGGCCAGTTTGGCCAGGGCAAGCCCCTCTTTTTGCCGTCTCATGGACAGGGCTTTGGCCTTCTGGCGGATCCCCTCTTCCAGTTCTTTGAGCTCAGCTTCCAGTGCGGCAATTTTTTTTCCCAGTCCCAGGTTTTCCGAAAGGGCGCAGGACATGGTCTCATACTGCTCAAAGAGCGATTCCAGGCTTCCCCCGTATTTGCGCTTGAGCTTTGAAATCAAATCCAACCGCTGGTCCACCGCTTCCAGGGATTCCGGATCCAGATCAATGGTGTCCGTATAGGATCTCAGGTCGGAAATCAAATCCTGAAGGTCAAAGGAAATGGAGTCCAAGCGGTCCCCCATGGTCATGAGATGCGCATCACTTTGGCCGTAGTGCCGGAAGCGGTCTGACAGCCCTGCAATGCGTTCCATGAGGGCGCCTTCCCGGTCATAAATTTCGTGGATCGCCCCGTTCACGGTTTCAAATATCTGGCTGGCATTCTGGAGCTGCTCCCTTTTGCAGGCAAGCGCTTCATCTTCTCCGGGCTGGATGGCGGCGGCCTCTATTTCCTCAACCTGATGCTGGAGGAACTCCTGTTCCTTTTCTGCAGTGGCCTGCTGTTCCTTGAGTTCCCGGATTTTCCGTTTCATGGGAACGATTTTCCGGAAGAGCGCCCCCACCTCCCGCCGCAGGTCCAGGGTATTGGCAAATTCATCCAGAATATCCAGATGGTTTTCCTCTTTTAAAAGCCCCTGGTGGGCATGCTGGCTGGAAACCCCGGCCAGGTTAAACGTCACCTGTTTCAAAAGATCCAGGGTGGACTGGCGGGAGTTGATATACACCCGGCTTTTGCCTGCGGCAGAAATGATCCGGCGGATGATCAACCCGTCTTCGGGGTCCATGCCCTGTTCCGCCATCACCCGGGCGGCGTGGGAGTCCGCATCAATTTCAAAAAAGGCTTCAAGTTCGGCGTTGTCTTCACCGGTACGCACCAGGTCAGCAGATGCCCTGCCGCCCAACAGCAGGTTTACGGCCTCTATGATAATGGACTTGCCGGCCCCGGTTTCTCCGGTGAGCACGGAAAGCCCCGGATTGAACTCAATCCGTATATCTTCAATGATTGCAAAGTTTTTTATGGCCAGCGCGCTTAGCATTGAGCCTCCTTGCATAAGAAAATCCTGTGTAGATCCAGGCCACGGCCATGGCTGCCAAAAGCCTTGGAACCCAGAGCCAGAATACGGGGAGCCCTAAGGGCAGAAAAAGTGCCGGGTCTTCGATCATGGCATGGTTGACCCCGATGGACAGGTGCAGCTTGGTCAGGGCCTCCCGATCATACGCATGGCTTCGCGTTTCTTCAACGATGACGGCTGATCCATAGGCAAGGCCGAAGGTTGCGGCTGTCATCCAGAGCATGGCGCAGGACCGGTCGAGCCCCATAAGACAAACCACAGGGGCACAGACCCGGGTGACCGCATCAATGAGATGGAACTGCTTGGCCAGTTCAAGCACCACCATCAGCGGCATGATAATACAAAAAATCTGGACACACAGTTTGCCCGTGCTGATGCCCCATTCCGTCAGCATGGCGGAAAAGGGAACTGCCGCGGCCTGAGTTGCGGTACCGGAGGCAGCAATCGCTGTCCCGGGGTCCACACCCAGAATCCAGGCACATATAAAGGTCACCACAAAGGACATCACCAGACGAAAGGCCGCAGCCATGAAAAACCGAATGCCGGAATTCGCCTGAACCAGGCTTTCCTGGATGATGTTATGGGAAATCAGGGTAAAGACGGCGATCAATATCATGTGATCCATGGAAAATGGCATCACCGACAATGCCGCCACGGTGCCGTATATCCCTGAAAAAAGCCCGATTACAAGTACCACGGCGGCAGATGCCGGCAGATGAATCAGGCTCATCAGGGGCTCCAGCAGAAAATCCAGGTGATGGAGCAGGTTAAAATGCACCATCACGGCCGTGAAAAAGGAAATGGGTACAAGAATCTTGAGCAGCCAGATCAGGCCGCTCCATCCTTTTTTCAGTCCTGCGGTGACACTGGCTTGAACACGGCGGGCAGTGGTGCCGTTATTTTCTTGACGCATCTGGGTTATTTTCTGTCATTATGGTTTTCGGACGCCTGTGTTTCAGCCGTTTGGGCAGCCAGGCTTTTTCGGACGGTATCATTGACTGTCGTATGGATATCCCTGAAAGATTCATGTATATTGGAAGGTGACAACCTGCCCATCTCAATGAATTTGACAATGATTTCCTTGGTGGTCCTAAGTATCTGTTCGTCTATGGATTTCATAAAAATGATGAATACCAGAAGCCCGTAACAAGGTCAAGATTCACCGCTTTTTTGTATTGATAAACCCAACAGAATGCCTATAATACAACTCCTTGAATTAACCCCAAGAAAGGCAAGCCCCACATATGGACCAAACAGCCATGGACCAACAAGTTATCGATCAAAAAACCCATGATATACCCCCAAATAAAGATATTCACCACCTGACATGGGAAGATAAAAAAATAATTCTCATCGGCACTGCCCATGTCTCCCGCCACAGCGCGGAACTGGTAACCCAAACCATAAGGGCTGAACAGCCGGACACCGTATGTGTGGAGCTTTGCAATACCCGTCTGGCTTCCATAAGGGATTCGGACCGCTGGCGGAACATGGACATTGTAAAGGTCATCAAACAAAAAAAAGCCCTTATGCTGTTCATGAACCTTTTGCTCTCCTCCTTCCAGAAAAAAATCGCTGATAAATTTGACGTGAAGCCCGGACAGGAGATGATCAACGCCATAGAGGCGGCAGATGAGGTTGACGCCACGCTGGTGCCTGCGGACCGGGAAATCCAGACCACCCTGTCCCGGGTATGGCGGGGCATGGGATTCTGGGAAAAACTCAAACTGACCTTCTCCATGGTGTTTTCCTTCGGCCAGGCCGACGACATAGAAGAGGCGGATATCGAAAAGATGAAACAGGAGGATATCCTCCAGTCACTGTTATCCGAAGTAAAAGACGCCCACCCCATCATTGAACAGGCATTGATCGATGAACGGGATCAGTTCCTGGCCGAGCATATAAGATCTGCGCCGGGCGAAACGATTGTGGCAGTAGTGGGTGCTGCCCACGTTCCGGGTATAAAACGGTACGTCCGGGAAGCCATCCCCATTGACGTGGCCGCCCTGAATGAAATTCCGCCGGCCGGGAATATCGGCAAGGTACTCAAATGGCTGATTCCCGGCCTCATACTGCTGCTCTTTGCCGCAGGATTCATGATGGAGGGCAAAAATGCAGGCACCGATATGATCTGGATCTGGGTGCTGGCCAATGGTATTTTCGCCGGTATCGGCGCCCTTGCCGCCATGGCCCATCCCTATACCATCGCCTCATCCATAATTGCCGCCCCCCTGACCTCCCTCAATCCCATGATTGCCGCAGGCTGGGTGTCCGGCCTGGTGGAGGCCTTCTCAAGGAAACCAAAGGTCAAGGACCTGGAGGCGATTCCCGAAGACATTACCTCCGTAAAGGGATTCTGGCGAAACAATGTCACCCGGATCCTCCTGGTGGTGATCTTCACCAACCTGGGCTCCACCGTGGGCACCATGACCGCACTGCCGCTTATGATCAAGCTGATTTCCTGATCCGCACCCCACAATTTCCCGGGGGATGCCGCCCAGCCCCCCGGGTTACATTTCATACTTAGTTCTACTTATTTTCAACGGTTTTCATCTTGCCTTCCCCCAAAGATATGATTATACTGGACCCCATCTAACCAGCGATTCCAGCAGGAGAGATTTAGCGAAAATTACGATTCGGAGAACGGTATTCAATGAAGGTGTTTGTCGCCCGGCAACCGGTATTTACTGCAAAAAAAAACCTATTCGGATATGAGCTTCTTTTCCGCCTGGGCTTAGAAAACTCATTCCCGGATATCGATGGGTCAACCGCCACGTCCAGCGTTTTGGCCAATACATTTTTTTCCTTTGAACTCAACGATATCCTATCCGGGAAACCCGGACTGATCAACTTTCCCCAGGATCTTCTGATCAAACGGACCCCGCTGCTGTTCCCCAAAGAGCATATTATAATCGAAGTATTGGAGGATGTTGAACCGAACCAAGAGGTCATCAATGCCCTGAAGGAATTTAAAACCCAGGGGTTTCGTATCGCTCTGGATGATTTCATCTACGACAAAAAATTCGATGCCATGATCCAGGTGTGTAATATGATCAAATTTGACATCATGGCCACCCCCCTGAACACCTTGGCCCCGATCCTTTCAGCGATTCCAAAAGAGCGGCCCATTACCCTGCTTGCGGAAAAAGTGGAAACCTACAAAGAATTTGAAACGGCCAAAGAGATGGGGTTCAGTTTGTTCCAGGGGTATTTTTTCGCAAAACCCGAAGTCCTCTCCCAAAGTGATATTTCAGCCGGCCAGGTGACCAAATTAAAGCTGGCCAGTGCCGTTGCAGGACGTGACCTGGATCTGGGCAACGTTGCCGAACTCATCAAAAAGGACGTATCTGTCTCCTTTAAACTGCTCAAATTCATCAACGCAGCATACTTTAGGCGGGCAACGCCTGTTGACACCATCAAGGACGCCATCACCTACCTGGGAACGGATGAACTGAAAAAATTCATCAACGTGGTTGTGGTCTCTGACCTGAACCCGGATAAACCCAACGAATTAATCCGGTCCTCGGTCATCCGGGCACGGATGCTGGAGCGGTGCGCGGACATGGTAAAGACCCAATATACTCCGGATGAACTCTTTACCATCGGCCTTTTTTCATCTATGGATGCCATCATGGATATGCCCATGGCGAAAATCCTGGAAAACATCGCCCTGTCCGGTCATATCAAGGATGCCCTGCTGGGCCGGGATAAAAATTTTTTACAGCTCAGCCGGCTGGTAACTCACTTTGAACGCGGCCTGTGGGAAGACCGCCTGCTAAAACTCACCCAAGACACGCGGCTGTTCAAAAAACTGCCGGAATTCTACCTGGATGCATTGAAAATGGCGGATTCCTTTTTTTCGGCAGCCTGAAAACTTACGGTCACCCGATATCACCTGCGGCAAACTTCTGGATACATGCGGGGTAAAGGGCCCACTCCTGCTCCAGGCCTTTTCTTTTGATATCATCCAGGGTATCGGTGTCCAGAATCTCAAATGCTTTCTGCCCGATGATGGGACCTGTGTCTTCCCCGTAATCAATAAAATGGACCGTGCATCCCCCGATTTTACACCCGTACCTGAAGGTGTCGCCGTAGCCGTCCGTTCCAGGGAAAGCGGGCAGCAGGGCCGGATGGATATTCATGATCCTGTGTTTTCCGGGTGCCGTATTGATCCGGTCGATAAAATAGGGGGTAAGGACGCGCATGAAGCCGGCCAGCACCAGAAGGTCCATGTCGTATGAGAGGATCTTGTCCAGAAGGGCGCGTTCGGCAACGGCCCTGGACTTCAGGAAAAAAGCGGCCTTCTGGGGATCTTTGCCCGCATCCATAAGCTGTTGTTTGGCCTGGATTTCCCTCAGGCTGAAATCCCCGGGCAGACGGTCGTCCAGCCCTTCATCCCGGCAGGACCGGATAATGTCCGCATAATCCACCACAAAGGTGTCGATGCCGGCGGTTTTCGCCCGTTCCAATCCTTTGACGCCCGGTACATCAGAACCGGTGAAGGTGATATCTGCATCAATCTTGCCTGCCGCACAGGCGTCGATGATGGCCTGGAGGTTCGTCCCCCCGCCTGAAATCAATGTGCCGACCTTTAAACGCTCTCCCATAACCCCCTCCCTATTGATTGCCGTAGCCGTTCTGCTGGCCGCAGTCCGGACAGTCCCAGGTAATGCCGTTGCAGGTCATCCCCCACTGGTTTTCGTACATGCAGGCCTGGCAGATGGCAAATCCGCACCGGCACTGCCAGCAGAACATGAACTCCCCGCCGCAGCAGTGGCAGACCTTGACTCTTTTTTGGCGCCGCTTCTCACGACGGCTGGCACCGGCTCCGGTAGCAGTGTTTGCGGCTTTTTTGGACATATATACTTCTCCTTTCCTTAAAAAGATAGTATATATGCCCTTAATCAAAGAATAATTCAATATGAAACCGTAAGGACCCTACCATGGCGGAGCCAAAAACCATTTACCTCATCGACGGCAGCGCATTTCTTTACCGGGCATTTCATGCCATTCGCAGCCTTTCCACCTCAACCGGACATCCCACCAACGCCACCTTTGGATTTACCCGGATTCTGTTGAAGTTGCTCAAGGAAAAGCAGCCGGAATATGCAGCGGTTTTCTTTGACGTCAAAGGTCCCACATTCCGGCATAAGATGTACGAGGAATACAAGGCCAACCGCCCGCCCATGCCCGAAGAGCTGGCCGCCCAGGTCCCGGACATCAAAGAGGTGGTGGCCGCCCTGAACATCCCCCTGGTACAGAAGCTGGGATTTGAAGCCGATGACCTGGTGGGCACCTACAGCCGGCTGGCCCAGGAACAGGGATTCAAGGTGGTCATGGTCACCGGGGACAAGGATTTCATCCAGTTGATCTCGGACGACTGTATCCTCTGGGACCCCATGAAAGACACAGTAACGGACCGGGCAGGGGTTAAAAAAGACATGGGTATCGAGCCTGAGCAGTTTGTCGATGTGCTGGGGCTTGCCGGAGATACCTCGGACAATATTCCCGGCGTCAAAGGGGTGGGTCCTAAAACCGCCATCAAACTGGTGGCCGAATTCGGCTCCATTCCGGACATATACGACCGCCTGGATGAGTTAAAGAAAAAGAAAAAACTCCACGAGAACCTCTCCGCCAGCCGGGAGGTTGTGGAACTGAGCCGGGACCTGGCGGCCATCGACCGGCAGGTGGAGGTAAAGGAGGACCTGGAATCCTTTAAACTCACGGAATTTGACACCCACCGGGCATTTGAGTTGTTCCAGTCCTTTGAGTTCAAAAACCTGGCCACTGAATTTGCGGCCAAGGCAGACAAATCCAAAAAGGTGTACAAGTGCATCACGGGCATCACCGAACTGGAAAAGCTTGCCAAAGTACTTGAAAACAAGGGAATCTTTGCCGTTGATACCGAAACCACCTCCATCAATTCCATGGTGGCGGATCTGGTGGGTATTTCCTTTTCTTATATGGAAGATACCGGTTTTTACATCCCGGTGGCCCATACCCACACCGGGGACACCGAGCTGCCGGAAAAAGAAGATATTTTACGAATCTTCAAACCCCTGCTGGAAAATCCCGAGGTTCGCAAAATCGGCCAGAACATCAAATACGACTATATCGTCCTGGCCAGATACGGGATTCGTCTTGACGGTATTGTTTTTGATACCATGATCGCCTCCCACCTTTTGAACCCGGGCACCCGGGGCCACAGCCTGGACAGGATCGCCATGAACCTGTTCGGCTACAAGATGATCTCCTACGAAGAGGTGGCGGGCAAAGGTAAAAACCAGTTGGGTTTCAATGAAATTCCCCTGGACATGGCAACAGACTACGCGGCCGAAGATGCCGACCTGACCTTCATGGCCTACCAGGAGTTGAAGAAACAGATCCTGGACAATGACCTGATGTCCCTGATGGGAACCGTTGAAGTCCCGCTGATCCCGGTACTTGCCCGCATGGAAATGGCAGGTATCAGGGTGGATGCGGCAGAGCTATTCCGCATGTCCCAGGAGTTTGAAACCGAACTGCGGGATCTTGAAAAAGAGATCTATGATCTGGCCGGAGAAACCTTTAACATCAACTCCTCCCAGCAACTGGGCACCATCCTCTTTGAAAAGCTGGGACTGAAGGCCGGGAAGAAAACCAAGAAAAAAACCGGATACTCCACGGACGTTCAGGTCCTGACCAAACTTGCCGAAACCCACGAGATGCCGGAGCGGGTGCTGCGGCACAGGACTTTAAGCAAACTCAAGTCCACCTATGTGGACGCCCTGTCCCAACTGGTCAATGAAGAGACGGGACGGATCCATACATCCTTTAACCAGACCATCACCGTCACCGGCCGCCTGTCCTCGTCCAATCCCAACCTCCAGAACATTCCCATCCGGAAACCCGAAGGCAAAAAAATCCGGCGGGCCTTTATTCCGGCGGACGACTGGACACTGATTTCCGCGGATTACTCCCAGATCGAACTTCGGATCCTGGCCCATTGCGCCGAGGATGAGATCCTCATTGACGCATTCAGCAACGATGAAGACATCCATACCCGCACCGCACTGGAAGTATTCCAGGTGCTGCCCGGCCTTGTCACCGACGAACTGAGAAGCCAGGCCAAGGCCATCAACTTCGGTATTGTTTACGGTATGAGCGCCTTCAGGCTGGCCAACGAGCTGGGCATCACCCGCAAGATGGCCGGTGCCTATATCGATTCCTACTTTAACCGGTATGCCGGGGTCAAAAAATTCATCGACACCACCATTGAAGAGACCAAGAAAACCTGCGAAGTATCCACACTCTTCGGCCGGAAACGCCGGCTGGACGATATCCGGTCTTCCAATGCAAATCTTCGGAATTTTGCCCAGCGCGCCGCCATCAACACCCCCATCCAGGGATCTGCCGCCGACCTGATCAAGCTGGCCATGATCAAAATGGCCGCGGCACTGGAGGCGGAGAACATGGAAGCCCAAATGCTGCTTTCCGTCCATGACGAAATCATCTTTGAAACCCCGGATGAAGAAAAAGACCGGCTCATCGAACTGGCCAGGGATATTATGGAAAACGTCACTCCGCTCAAAGTGCCGCTGAAAGTCAACTTCGGTGCCGGCCGCAGCTGGGCCAGCGCAGACCACTAACGGCCATACCCCCAACAAACCATGAAAGAATTCAACCGTTCGGGGATTCTCTCATATAAACCCCAGAAAGGACCCAAAGTGAAGCAAGAGCGCATCGGGCTTGTCATCAAGAATGAAGATCACGCCCAGGAAAAAGCCCAGGACCTGATCAAATACCTGGGAGACCGCTGTGTGATCATTGACACCCAGGCCCGGGAAAGAGCAGACATCCCAAGCGATCTGATCTGTATTGTGGTCTTAGGGGGGGACGGCACCTTCCTGAGTGTGGCCCGGTACATCGAAAACACCGGCGTCCCCCTGATGGGCGTCAAGTTCGGTGAGGTAGGATTTCTGGCCGAAACCACGGAAGAGCACCTCTACGATGCCATAGAAGCGGTCGTCCGGGGGGATTACCTGATCCGGGAGCGGCGGCGGCTGGACATAAAAGTGGTTCGTGACGACCGGCTGATCATTGACGTGGATGTCCTCAACGATGCCGTCATCAACAAAGCGGCCCTGTCCCGGCTGGCATCCTGTGCGGTCTATCTGGACGATGACTACCTGACCACCTACAGGGCGGACGGCCTGATCGTGGCCACCCCCACCGGCTCCACGGCTTACTCTCTTGCCGCCGGCGGCCCCGTGGTCTATCCCACAGTGCCCTCCATCATCCTCACCCCCATCTGTCCCTTTACCCTGACCAACCGCCCCCTGCTCATCCCCGATGACACACGGGTGGAAATCCGGCTTGAAGGCAGTCCCGAAGACATGATCCTGACCCTGGACGGGCAGGAAGGGTTTGAAATGGACCCCGGGGATAAAATCTACATCAAAAAAAGCCGGAACGACATCCGGATGATCTCCTTTGCCAAAGATTCCTACTTCAAGGTATTGAAAACACGGCTTCACTGGAGCGGCGGCAGAAGCTGACGCCCATAAAAAAACGCGCGGAAAAAAGTGTTGCCCTTCTCCGCGCGCCGTATCTTTATCTTAAATGGATAACCGGTCAGGCGATTTTCTGGCGGGTATCGCCTTGATTGGTATCTACGAGGTCCACCAGTTCTTTTGCCAGGCCGCGGAGCACCTCCGCATTCTGATCTACGTTCCCGGCACCGGATTCAACAGATCGGGCCTCATCTCCAAGTTCTGAAATATCTTCGGCCATTTTTTCCAGGCCGTCATCATTTTCAACGGTCATCTGGTTGGCCCGGGAAATGCCCTCAGATGCTTCCTGGATATTTCTGGATACTTCCGTCGTTGCGGCGGATTGTTCCTCTACTGCCTGGGCAATGTCTTCCACGCTGGTGTTGGCCTCCTGAACGATGCCCGCAATGGTTTCCATCTCACCGGCCGTATTATGGGTGGCATCCTGGATTTCTTTTACCTGGCGTGAGATTTCCCCGGCAGAGCCCGAAGTCTGCACCGCAAGTTCCTTGATTTCCGTGGCCACAACGGCGAACCCCTTGCCGGCTTCACCGGCTCTTGCCGCCTCAATGGTGGCGTTCAGTGCCAAAAGGTTAATCTGCTCCGAAATATCACCGATGGCTTCGGTAATTTTATTGATGGCGGTGGCGGATTCCGCAAGCCCCGTCATCTGGGTCATGGCCGCTTCACTCTGGGACACGGCCCGGCTGGTGATCTCACGGGTGTTGTCCGCACTTTGGGCAATATCGGAGATGGTGGCGGTCATCTCTTCGGTGGCAGAGGCGATGTTTGAAAAATTATCCGTGGTCTGATTCATCAGATCCACCACCACGTGGGAATTGTCCGTAATCTTCCCTGCGATGCCGGCAGCCTTTGACAGGCGTTCTGACATCCTGGCGGCATTCTGGGTCATTTCCCTGGAAGACATACTCAGGCTTTTGGAGGTCTGGTTCAGCTTTTCAGCATTGCCGTGCACCCCTTCAAAGACCCGGGTCATGGTCCGGGTGCCTTTGGATATCTTTTCGTTGGAAGCCATGGACTCCCAGTACCATACATAGTTATCCTTGGCCATGCGGATAAACATGAACATGGAAAAGGCGCAGAGAACGCCCATTCCGATGCCAAGCGGGGTGCCGTGAAAAAAGCCCCATCCGGTGATGGGCAGCAGCATGGTCAGGGTAAAATTTCTGGACACGCCCTGGTGGGGCCCCAATGAGGAGGTGGCACCGGCTGCCAGGCCGCAGTTGATCACCAGTGTAAACATGAAGGGCCATTCCAGAGGATAAAACACCGCCATGAGAAGGCCGAAAATCCCCCAGAGGATTCCGGAACCGAAGTTCATGGTCATAAAGATGGCGGTCCAGCGCTCCGGCGCCCTGTCATACAGGCCGGGCATTTTTTTTGCGATCACCAGCCGCAGGGCGGATAGTATAAAAATAGCAGCGCCGAACCCGGTGAGAACGGCTGGATGGTCTGTTTTCATGGGGGTGATGACGGCAATGAAAATAAACAGGGCGAAATGTGCCACCACCGAGGTTAATGACCGTTTGGCCAGATCCAGTAGCTGCTCTTTCTTAAACCGCGAAACGAGTGCCGGATCGACTTTTTTTCCCATAATAGCCCCCCTTAATCAATAACATGAACAGACTAAAAAAACATAAACTTACACAAAGAATAACGTTCACTAAGTTTCACAAAAGAATAATAGAGTCAAGGGGAAAAATTGGAATGCGATGAGAGGATGTGCAGGTAAAATCAGAAAAGATTAATAAATATTAACAAATGTGGGGAGATTTTTATTCTTTGTCTCAATTTGAAGGCGTTTTTTGTATTTTTTCACAGTGGACACAGGCCATTTTTAAATTGGAAAACCCATTCGGTTTAAACCAAACAGGCCGGGCAATCACCCGGCCTGTTGATGCTAAATTAAAACTTAGGCCTTAGTAGTTGGTGTCCGCATACTCCACCCATCCCCCTGTTTTAACAAGGGTTTTATCAAACTCGGAAATGGAGAAGCCAAGGGTCAGTTGCTTTTCTTTGCCTTTGGCCCGGATGGTATTGGTGTCCACATCCACGGTCAACCGCCCGCCACCGTTGTTGCACAGATCAAACAGGGCCTGGATATCGTCCTCCGGCAGGTCGATGGCCAGCATACCGCAGTTGAACATGTTCTGCCTGAAAATCCGTGCAAAGCTCGGTGCGATGACCACGTGAATCCCGTTCACCTCAAGGGCCCAGGGGGCATGTTCCCGGGAAGAACCGCAGCCGAAGTTTTCCCGGGTCACGATAACGGCGATATCCTCCAGGTCCGTTGCAGGATCGAACCCATCCAACGTCAGATCCTCAAGCAGGTGGGGCTTCATGGCGATTTTTTCAATCTCTGTCAGATATTTGGCCGGGATGATCTCGTCCGTATTGATATCCGCACGGTCCAGACAGAGGATGTTTCCTTCAAATGATTTCATATTTCCTCCTGGCTTGAAAACAACTCAGAATTGGCGATGTGGCCCTGTATTGCCGTGGCAGCCGCTGTGGCCGGGCTCATGAGATGGACCATGCCGCCCTTGCCCATGCGGCCGTTAAAGTTCCGGTTGGTTGTGGCGGCAGCCACTTCCCCGTCGGCCAGCACCCCGTTGCTCATGCCAAGACAGGCACCGCAGGTGGGATTGGTCACGCAGAAACCGGCATCCATAAAGGTTTTAATGATACCTTCTTCCAGGGCGGCCGAAAAGATATCCGGTGTTGCCGGAGACACAATGCCCCGCACCGTGGGGGCAATCTGCTTGCCCGCCAAAACCTGGGCTGCCACCCGGAGGTCTTCCAGGCGGCCGTTGGTGCAGGACCCGATGTACACCTGGTCCACCGGTGTGTTGTCCATCTCAGATACGGGCTTCACATTGTCCGGCTTGTAGCCGAAGGTGGTAAGGGGTTCAAGGTCAGATACATCTATGGTTTTGGTTTTGGCATATACGGCATCGGGATCGGAACAAAATTTTGTGTAGTCCGCCAGGGCGGCTTCCGGGCTGTCGTACTCATCCTTGATGAACGGCCACAGATATTCCACCGTTGTCATATCGGGCAGGCAGATGCCGGAGGTGGCACCGGCTTCAACCGCCATGTTGGACAGGGTCATCCGCTGGTCCATGTTCATGGCATCCACCACGGGGCCTGCGAACTCAATCACCATGTTGGTGGCGCCGTTGACGGAAATCTGCCGGATGACCTCCAGAATGATATCTTTGGCATAAACGCCGGGTCTAAGGGTGCCCACGATTTCAATGCGGAAGGTTTCCGGTTTTTTAAAGGTACACACCCCTTTTAATATCCCCACTTCCAGGTCCGTGGTGCCGACCCCTGCGGCAAAGGCGCCGAATGCCCCGTGGGTGCAGGTATGGGAATCCCCCATAATAATGGTAAAGCCGGGACGGACAAACCCTTTTTCCGGAAAAATGGCGTGGCAGACCCCGTTGTTGCCGATATCAAAGAAATCCTTGATGTTGTGGCGGCGGGCCCAGTCCCGCAGGATTTTCCCCTGCATGGCTGTTTTGGAATCCTTGGCCGGGGTCACATGATCGATGACCGCTTTAATCTTGTCCGGATCAAACACCCGGTCTTTTCCATGGGCCACCAGATCTTGAATCGCCGTCGGGGTGGTGATTTCATGGCAGAACACCCGGTCCAGCCGCAAGACGCTGACATCACCGAAGGGGGCGTCCACCAGGTGGGTGTCAAAAATTTTTTCTGCAATTGTTTTTCCCATAATGGTCTCCTAGGGTTGCTGCCGGGAAATCCCCTTGGGTTGTTTTTTACCCGGAAATCCCCGTCACTGTATGGTTAGGCGTTCTTTTCGCCAAAATAATCTTCACCGTCCGCCGGGGTCACAATCCAATAGGCCTGAAATCGCTTCTCACCGGTATTCTTGATCACATGGGGAATCTGTGAAAAAAAAGAAAGGGTGTCACCGGCCTGAATATCGTAGGTTTCTCCCCCGTAGATCAACTGGGCGCTGCCGGCGATCACAATCCCCAATTCCCGGCCCAGATGTCCGTCATCGGTATCCCCCCGTTTCTGGCCCGGGGACAATTCGAGGAAAAACGCATTGAAGGAATGGCTGCCCTTGGACTGGCTTTCCCCGCAAAGGGTTTCATATTTGAATCCCTTGCGCTGGTAAATCTTGCGCTGGTCCCGCTTCACGATTTCCACCCGGGTCATGGTCTCATAGTCCTTGAAGAACTTATTGGGGGGCACGCCGTATACTTCCAGAAGCTGCAGCAGGGTGTCCAGCGAAGGTGAAATCCGGTTTCTCTCAATCTGTGACAGCAGGCTGGAACTGACACCGGCTTTGGTGGCCACCTCTTTTATGGTCAGATGCCGTGAATTCCGAATGGCCCGTAACAGGGGGCCCAGTTTTGTTTTCATAAGATCCACCGATTAAGTATAATTAATTAATCTTTAATAATACTAAAACCAGTATACAAGTCAACCAAAAATTTTCACTATACTGAAATAATCCCCGGTGTTTATTTCTCAGCAAAGAAAGGTCCCGCACCCGGGACTTGACCTTTGCTGACTAGTATAATAATACTGTTTGAGGAGGAAATTCCCATGACATCAAAGGAAAAACGCAACGCTGCCAAAGCGTCTGGCAGTGTGCACTGCCATAGTGCCCTTGTCACCCGTATTGCGCTTTTCCTCAATTACCTGAGCCGCGAAAACTTCCAGAAACTCATCCGTGACACCAAGGGCCGCCCCCTGACCTCGGAAGGGGATCTGCTCAAATATATGATCACCCAGGGCTATATCAATGCAGCCGACGCCCCCTCCCTGAAAAAAACCTGTTTGAGCTTTGCCAGGGCCCAGAAAGATACCCGATTCGGCTCCCTGTGTATCCAGTTTGAATTCCTGACCCAGAGCAACCTGAATCTGGCACTGGAAGAGCAAAAAAAATTAAGCACTGACGGCCGCACTATTTTCTTAGGTGACCTTCTGGTGGAAGCAGGGATGATCTCCCAGCGCCAGCAAAAGCTTGTCCTCCGGAAACAGAAGATGGATCTGGATTTCAAGGTAGCCCTCGTGGGGTTCGCCCCCAATACCAGGGAAATCAAGGAAAAGGACGTCACCATTTATATCCCGGAAGACGGACTTACGGCCTGGATGGTCAAAAACAAGCAATTTGATCCGGATATGCTCCTTTCGGACCTCAAGGAAATCATCGAACGCAACGGTATCATTTACGGCATGGCGGATGATATCACCCTGGCCGCCTTTCTGGGATCCCCCCAGGATCCCGACGAAAGGTTCGAACTTGCCAAGGGACTTGCCCCGGTTCCGGGAAAGGATGCCCGGATATTCTACTTGTTTGACAAGGACTATTTGTCACCGGGCTCCGTGGAAAATGACGGTTCCATCGATTACAGGAACCGGGGAGATATTCCTTTTGTCCGGACCGATACGGTATTGGCGGAAAAGATCCCTTCCAAATCCGGAAGGGACGGTGTCAACGTATTCGGGGATGTGGTGGAAGCGCCCCCGCCCATGGATCTGGATATTATCTGCGGCAAAGGGGTGGCGCTCTCCGAAGACCGGCTAAAAGCCGTGGCCACTCTGGACGGATACCCCAAACTCAGCCAGGAAGGCACCCTGTCCGTTTCCGACGCCCACGTCATCCGCGGGGATGTGGATTTCACCACCGGCCATGTCAAGTTTGATAAAAACGTATTTATCACCGGGGCCATTAAGGCCGGCTTCAGGGTGGAGGCCAATGATGTGGTGGCAAGGGCCGTGGACGGCGGTATCATCCATGCCAGAGGAGATGTCTCCGTGGCCAACGGCATCACGGACGGCACCATTAAGGCAAAGGGCCACGTCAGTGCGGGATTTATCCACAGATCCACCATCGCCTGCTTGGGCAACATGGAAATAGACAAAGAAGTGGTGGAAAGCGACATACTGCTGGAAGGCACCTTTGAAATGTCCCGGGGCAAAATGTATGCCTCATCCGTGGCCGCACGGGGCGGGGCACGCATCTACCACATCGGTTCGGTAAAAGCCGTGCCCTCAACCATCACCGTAGGGGTATCCCCGTATATCGCCTCGGAACTTCGGTTCATCAACCGGAAGGTGGAAAAAAGCCAGACGGATTTTGACACGAAAACCAGCGAGCAGGAAACCCTCAAAAAAAGCCTGGAAGAGATTGAATCCACCATCGAACGGATACAAACGGCCGCGGTCACGGACGGCGGGGAGGGGTTCCCGGATCTCAGCGGCCCCGAAGACCAGCAGGCGGCATTGAAAGCCCTGCGCCACGAAAAACAAAAGCTCCAGGCAAAAATTATCAAGGTGGGCCTGGATATCCGGGTCGCCAAGGAAGAGATCGCCCACTGGATCAACGAAAAATTTGAAATCAAACGGCAAAACAAAACCAATCCCCCCAGGCCCATACTGGATATCCGGGGGCGGATTCTCGCCGGCACCCGTGTGAAAGGCATCCACTCGTCCACATTAATTTCACGGGATCTGGCCCGTGTCAGGCTGATTGAAATGTCCTGTGCCAGCGACCACAAAGACGGCAAGCTCTCCTGGGAAATGGTGGCCAACCGCCTCTAAGCCCGGATATCTTTCCCCAGCGAACTTCTGATCACACCCTATTCTTCGTCTTCCCAGGTATGGACCAACTGACCGCGGTCCTGGTATTCGTTTAAAAACCTGGCCATGGCATCCGCATCAACAAGTTCCACCAAAAGATCATGGGTTACGGATTCCCCGTACTCAGTGCCCGCGATATCCGCACGAAACGATTTGATCTGGCTTGTGAAAATATCGTTGAAGGGGTACGGCAGCACCACCTGCACGGCACGCGTCTTTACCAGCTTCACCAGGGGTGCCTGTTCGATGGCGGCAAGCACAGAGCGCCCATAGGCATCAATGAGCCCCCGGACCCCGAGCTTTACCCCGCCGTAATGCCGGGTCACCACCGCAGCCACACAGGTCATATGATTTGCCGCCAGGACGTTGAGCATGGGCTTGCCCGCCGTGCCTGCGGGCTCTCCGGCATCAGAGGCGTGGCTGATCTCCCCGCGGTCCCCCACCACATATGCCCAGCAGTTGTGGGTGGCGGTTTTATTTTCCTTGGACACCCGGGTAATAAAGGCCTTTGCCGCCTCCATGGACGATACGTAGGCCAGCGAACAAATAAAGGTGGACCGTTTGATTTTAATCTCTGCCTGCCGGACGGGGTCATCCTCTGACAGGCCCACGGAATAGTAGTAGTTTACCTGGTTCATGCCCCGGGTATAGTATAATTGGCGCCCAAAGAAAAGCCCCGGGGTATTGAACTTGACAGGGGCGATAAATGAATCTACTTTGAATACCTGAATCGACCTTAACAACCATTGGAATACCGCCTTGAAAAAAGAACAGATGGACCCGGACCGGATTTACGCGGCACTGAGAAAAAAAATCATTCACCTGGAGCTTGCGCCGGAGAGTGTGCTGAACCTCAGCGACCTGGCCAAAGAGTTCCAGGTCAGCCGGACCCCCATCAAAGAGGTATTGATTTCCCTCCAGGCCGAAGAGTGGATCATGCGCCAGGGGTCTCATTTCATAGTCACCCCCTTAAGCCTTGAACGCATCCGTGAAATAACCGAAATCCGTATGGTCATGGAAGTCCAGGCCAATCTCTGGGCCATGGAGCGGATAACCCCGATAGAATCCCAACGGTTGAACGAACTCAGAGCGCAGATCCATGCCTTTGATGCGACGGCCTCAAACCAGGAGATCGTGGATTTCGACTTCGATCTGCACCACTTCATCTTCAGCATCACCAAAAACGCCAACCTGGCAAGGATTCTGGAGCGGATTCTAAGCCACTACCTGCGATTCTGGCTGGCCATCCCCCGCCAGATCGATCACAAGGATTTTTTCACCGAAACCCTTGAACTCATGGATGCCATTGATCAGCGGGATGCCGGCCTGATCAAGGAGTGCACCACCAGCCATATCCGCAATTCCGTGGCCCAGATCATGGGCACAAGATAGCCCTACCCCACATTCTCCTGCCCGTTTTGCACCGTCACAGGACAGGTGCGTCTTGGGAAATCTCTTTACAAATTCTCAGAAGGCTTGACATTAATTTAAAATAAATTTATCGTAAATTCATTTTAAATTCCTTATGAATAAAAAATAGATTTAGGAGCATCCATGGACAGTCTAATCTATCTGGACAACGGCGCCACCTCATTTCCCAAACCGGAATCGGTTTACGGATTCATGAACGATTTTTACCGCAATAACGGGGTCAGCCCCGGCAGGTCCGGATATGACCTGTCCATAGAAACCGGCAATATTGTTGAAGATACCCGTAAGGCAATGACCCGTTTTTTCAACGGCCAGGATCACAACCGCCTGGTCTTCTCCGCCAATTCCACGGATGCCCTGAACCTTGCCATCAACGGGATCGTGAATCCCGGCGACCATGTCATTGCCACAGCCCTGGAACACAACGCAGTGCTCCGGCCGCTGCACCACCTGACCCAATACCACGGGGTTGAGGTGGACTATCTTCCCTTTGACGAAAAAGGGTTTGTCTCCCCCGAAGATTTCCGGTCCGCGGTTAAACCCAATACCACCCTGGTGGTGGTGAACCACGGTTCCAACGTGATCGGGACGGTCCAGCCGGTAAAGCAAATCGGTCAGATATGCAGGGAAAAAAATGTCCCTTTCCTGGTGGATGCCTCACAGACCGCCGGAAAGGTGGCCATCGACATCCAGGAGATGAACATCGATATTCTCGCTTTCACAGGGCACAAATCCCTGCTGGGTCCCACCGGCATCGGCGGCCTTTACGTGGGGGACAATATCGAGATCCGGCATACCCGAGCCGGCGGCACAGGGGTAAAATCCGCCCAGCGCCATCACCTGGAGGAATACCCCTACCGCCTGGAGTACGGCACCATGAACACGGTGGGCATCGCCGGCCTCTTTGCCGGAGTTCAGTGGCTTGAAAGTCAGGGGATGGAAAACATCCACGCCCATGAAATGGCCCTGACCCGGAAACTCCGGGACGGCCTGTCCGCCATAGATGACGTGGTCTGCTACTGTGCAGACGATCTTGCCGGCCACATCGGGGTGCTCAGCTTCAACATCCTGGGGCAGGAGGCCCTCAATGTGGGCACCCTGCTGGACGGAGATTACAATATTGCCTGCCGCACCGGGCTGCAATGCGCCCCCATGGTCCACGAACAACTGGGCACTGCCACCTACGGCACGGTCCGGATGGGGTTCGGCCCCTTTAACAATGACAGCCATGTGGATGCCGCACTGGAAGCCGTGGCGGAAATCGCGGCGTTCCTGAACAGGTAACGCCTTTCCATTCCCGGCAAAACCTGGTAGGACTCCTGTAGACCCCAGATAAACTCAGGAGACGATCATGTCATCACTGCGGCAGCAGGTCATTGAAAGTGCAGGTTTCATCCGCGCAAGATTCGGGGATTGCAGCCCGGCAATCGGTTTTCTCACAGGCACGGGATTATCCGACACCCTGTCGGATCTGGAGGAAACCGACCGAATGGATTACGCAGACATTCCCCATTTTCCAAAAGCCACCGTTGCCAGCCACACCGGCAGCCTGGTCCGGGGCAAGGTGGGGGACAAAGAGCTACTCGTCTTTAAGGGACGTTTCCACCTCTACGAAGGCTATGGCCCGGACATGGTGGCCTTCCCCGTGCGAATCCTCCAGGAACTTGGGATTTCTGTGCTCATTTTGTCCAACGCTGCCGGCGGCATCAATCTGACCTTTTCTCCGGGTGAGATTATGATGATATCAGACCACATCAACCTGACCTGCAAAAATCCCCTGGCAGGTCCCGAAGAACCGGAGTGGGGCCTTAGGTTTCCCGATATGACACAAGTCTATGATCCGAAACTGCGGGAACTGGCCCTAACATCGGCCCGGGAACTTGGCATTCCCCTGCACCAGGGGGTATATGCAGGACTTCAGGGTCCCAGCCTTGAAACCCCGGCGGAAACCCGATTTCTGAAAGTCATCGGTGCGGATGCGGTGGGTTTTTCCACGGTGATGGAAGCCATCACAGGTGTCCAGGCGGGCATGCGGATTCTGGGGCTGTCCATGATCACCAATATCAATGATCCGGATGCCCCCGCGCCCACCACCCTTGAGGCGGTGGTGGATACGGCGAACCGGTCTTCAAAAAAAATGAACCGCCTGCTGAGCCGGGTCATTCAACGGATGGACTGACGCTTGTCGGAAGCACCGGATGGTCTTGATGATGAAATCCGGTCAAGCGGTAACCTGCCAGAGGTATTCCGGGCAATGAGCCTTGAAAAACCAAAGGGTATGCCTTATCAATAACTATAGTTGAGCCACCGCCCCCCCCCGCGAGGGATGCGGTATTATTTTAGCATTGCATCCCATCTCTTGGGAAAAGGAAGACCAATGAGAATAGTTACCCGACCGGATTTTGACGGCATCGTCTGTGCCGTCCTCCTTCTTGAAGCCGAAGCCCCCGACCTGGACATTTACTGGGCGGAACCCAATCAGATTCAGGCAGGCATCGCCGATATTCAGCCCGGAGATATCATTGCCAACCTGCCCCCCCACCCCGACGCTGGCCTCTGGTTCGACCACCATGTCTCCAATACACCGGAAAAACCCCTGCCCGGCGCCTTCCATATCGCCCCGTCCGCAGCCGGGGTGATTTATGAGTATTACAAATCCAAAGGGAAACTGGATAACCGATACGACGAACTGATCCTGAATACGGATATGATTGACTCCGCCGATCTGAACAGGGACCAGGTCAAACGCCCCGAAGACTACCCCTATATCCTGTTGTCCATGACCATAAAAAACAAGGATTTCGAGGATATTGCCTATTGGAACCGGCTGGTGGAAATGCTCCGGCGCTATCGCATTGAAAAAGTCATGGCCGACCCCGAGGTGGCGGAGCGCGCCGAAGCCGTCATCCGTGAGAACCAGGCCTTCGGCCAGTATCTCCTGGACCACACCACGGTGAAACAACGGATCTCAATCACGGACTTCAGATCCCTGGACAAGGTGCCTTCAGGCAACCGCTTCCTGACCTATTCCCTGTTCCCGGACACCATGGCCAGCGTTAAGATCCGCTACGCTTCAAAAGAAAAGAAACAGGTGCTCATCTCCGTGGGCCACAGCATCTTCACCCCGGACTGCAAGGTGAATGTCGGCCGTATGCTTGCCAAATACGGCGGCGGGGGTCACCGGGGCGCCGGCGGCTGCACCCTGGATGCCGAGGGGGCCCAGGAAAAAATCGATGAGATTCTACAGACCCTGATGGACAATTCAGCATAGACCAGCACGGATATTCCCGGCTACAACCGGGCTACAATTTATCTTTTACACTTGCCACTTTGTCCGACATGGTCTGTGCCTTATCCGTTCTCGTCCCCATCTTGATAATGGTCTGAATACGGGGGGCTCCCATCTCGTGGACACGTTCGTGGCATTGTTTTACCACGGCCATCACCGCATCATACTCCCCCTCGATATTGGTGCCGTTGGAATGCAACTCGGATGTCAGCCCCGAAGCCGTTATCACCTCGTGGCAGGCCGCCACATATTTGGAAAGGGAGACCCCCACACCCAGGGGCACCACACATAAATCCATGATTACGTTCATTTTATCTTTCCTTTCTTGCGGTTCACTTTCCCCGGTATTTTAGTCGTATTGATGCCGGGTTGCAACGGTAAAGAAAAGGAAGGGACACTGGCCAATGACCCAAAAGTCAGTTACAACGGTATACTTAACGCCGGCCCTGTGCCAAAGGAGAACTTGATGACCATAGATACATTTTCATCCCAGGATTACAGGGCACGTCTGGATGAATTGGCCCACGGCCATGCCGGCATCCGGAGGATTCTTGATGAGACCGGCTATCCCCCCTTCTGGGAGCGTCCTGCGGGGTTTGAAGGGCTGGTAAGGATCATTTTAGAGCAGCAGGTGTCCCTCTCTTCTGCATTCAGCGTTTACCGCAAGCTGAAAACAGCCCTGCCCGAATTATCCCCGGGTGCCGTAGGGAAACTGACGGATGAGGGCCTCAGGTCCTTCGGCATTACCCGCCAGAAGGCCAGGTACATCCGGATACTTTCAGAGGAAATCCGTGAAGGCCGTCTGGATCTGAATGCCCTTGAGGCCCTGCCCGATCCGGAGGTAAAAAAACAATTGACCGCCATCACCGGTATCGGCCCCTGGACCGCGGATATCTACCTGCTCATGGGCCTGCACCGGGCGGATATCTTCCCGGTGGGGGATCTGGCCCTTCGCAACGCCATGAAGGGCGCAGGTTTTGCCCGGCCCGACGATGACCACCCCACCCTGGAAAAAAAAGCCCGGGTCTTTTCCCCCCATCGGTCCCTCTTTTCT
Source organism: uncultured Desulfobacteraceae bacterium (assembly GCA_913041495.1). Taxonomy (GTDB): domain Bacteria; phylum Desulfobacterota; class Desulfobacteria; order Desulfobacterales; family Desulfobacteraceae; genus Desulfobacter. The sequence goes on from CAJWHT010000042.1 coordinate 25,572, forward strand.
TTTCTGCTCTGGCACTGGTATATCCGGACCCACAACATAAAGCTTCCCGGCTAACCCGCCACGCCAAGATGCAAATAAAACCATTAAAATTCAATCACTTGCGGAGTAAAAAGTTTTTCTCTTTGACGTCCTTCTAAAAATCATGTATTTTCGGAACGTTTTGCGCGTGGCGCATAAAAAAAACAATTAAGGAGATTTTAGGATGGATGTTTCACCTGCGATATTTGTGGCCGCCGGCATGGGTCTGACCTTTGTCTGCGTAGCAGTCGGCCTGGCGGTGGCCCTTAAAAAGAACCTGATTTAGCTTATCGGTGTTGTCTCCGGCACCGCAAGGGGCCGGTGGCAACACCGTCCCCAAAATGATCAGACATCCTGAAGCCGATTCCTTCCTTAAAAAATCATATTCCCAATCCCCGCAGCAGTGTTTTGCAATTTGCTCTTTAAACGTGTATATCTGCTGCTGTGCCCCAAAGGCGCTATCAGCCCCGGGCCGCCGTATAACCAAGATGTTTTATAAGAGGCGAAAATGAGTTCCTATAAAATCAGGATGGCACTCAAGTCAGAGAGGGATCTGGCCCAGAAGCGGTTCCGGCGGGAACGCAACAAAAACAGGCTGGCCGAACCCGGCATCCACAAGTGCATCGTGGTACTGGACGGGCTGAAACCCACATTTAACATCGGCAAGATATTCAGGAGCGCGGAAACCTTCGGCTGCCATGAAGTTCATCTCATCGGAACAGAATTTTTCGATCCGGCTCCCGGGATGGGGGCATTTAAATGGGTACCCGCCCATTTCCACCAGCGGTTCATGACCTGCTATGCCCAGCTCCTGGAACGGGGATACACCCCCTTTATCATGGAGCCTGCCCGGGGGGATGCCATCATGGATACGGAACTTCCGGAAAAAAGCGCCTTTGTATTCGGCCACGAAGAATACGGCATCAGCTTTGAGCCGGACCTCTTTCCCGAAGTCAAACGCCTCACCATTCCCCAGTACGGCAGGTCCCAGAGCCTGAACGTCAGTGTGGCCGCCTCCATCATACTTTACGAATACACCCGGCAGCACGCACGGGCGGAAGACCGGCGGATCCGTCCCGGACATGAGCTTGAAGACCAAACATCCTAAACGACCATCATAAGGATTACCCCATGAAAACAGCAAACGTGGCAGACCATATCATCTCCTGGCTGAAAGACTACCTTGACCGTTCCGGCATGAAAGGATTTACCGTGGGGGTATCCGGCGGCATCGACTCCGCCGTAACCTCCACCCTCTGCGCCAGAACCGGCAGCCCTGTTCTGGCCCTGAACATGCCCATCTACCAGGCCAGCGACCAGGTGTCCAGATCGGCGGCCCACATCGCCTGGCTGGAAAAAACCTATGATAACGTCACAGGTGTCGAAGTGGAACTGACCCCGGTATTCAAGGCCGTTGAAGCCGGTTTCCCCACAGACATCCAGGATGACTTGACCATGGCCAATACCCGGTCCCGGCTGCGCATGATGACCCTGTACGCCTTTGCCTCCCACCACCGGATGCTGGTGGCCGGCACCGGCAACAAGGTAGAGGATTTCGGGGTGGGCTTCTACACCAAATACGGGGACGGTGGGGTGGATCTTTCCCCCATTGCCGACCTGATGAAAACAGAAGTTTATGCCTTGGGCAAAACCTTAGGCGTCGGGGAAGCCATTCTCAGCGCCCCGCCCACGGACGGCCTGTGGGAGGACAATAGGACGGATGAAAGCCAGATCGGGGCCACCTATGGGGAACTGGAATGGGCCATGGGGTTTGAGGCGAAGGGCTGCCCCGGGGAATCAGGCCTTGAGGAGCGCAAAAAAGAGGTACTGGCCATCTACCGGAAGTTCAACCGGGCCAACCGCCACAAGATGGACCCCATCCCGGTGTGCCCTATTCCCAAGGCATTGAGAAGCCAATAAGCACAGGCCGAATCAAGACAGGGACTTCACCACCTGGTTCCGGCCGTTCTGTTTTGCTTCATATAGAGCCTTGTCCGCCTTATGGGCAATGGCGTTTAAGTCCGGGCCGCACCCGTTCCAGGTGCCGGCCACACCGATGCTCACCGTGAACCGGATGTCGGTGTCATCCATGGATACTGACAGGTTCTGAACCAGGCGGCACAGGCGTTCTGCCGTATCCACGGCCACAGCTTCCGGGGTGTCCGGCATGATAATCATAAATTCCTCCCCCCCGAACCGGCCGAAGATATCCGTTGCCCGGATATTGCCGCGGACACGCACGGCAAAGGCCTTCAGCACCCGGTCGCCGGATTGGTGGCCCCAGGTGTCGTTAATCTTTTTAAACCGGTCCACATCCAGCATCAGGATGGCCAGGGGCAGGCCGCTGCGCTTGAATCGCTGGATCTCTATCTCTCCCAGTTCCAACAGGTGCCGGCGGTTGTAGATCCCGGTCAGCTCATCCACCGTAGCCATTCGCGCCAGCTTTTCCATAAAATTTCTCTGGGTGGTAATGTCGGTAAAGGTGATGATACTCCCGATCTCCCTGCCGCTGTTTTCGAAAAGGGGTTTGAGGGCCACCTGGAAATAATTGCGCCGGGACTGGCCTTTCAGGGTCAGTTCCACCTCCCCTGCCAACGGTACACGGTCACGCTTAAACAGGTTCAGCAGATCCGGATATGGCCGGAACAGAATCTTTAAGGAAATACCGATACTTGTGGTCCTGATTTCCGCAAAAAGCTGGGCACTTCGCCGGTTGAAATCCACAAGCCTGAAATCAGGGTCCACCACAACCACCCCGTCACGCATCTCCTCAAACACCTTTTCCCGGGCCACAGGCACAAGGCTGAACATGGAAAACCTTAGAATTCCAAGGGCATACATGGGAACGGTAACCGCCAGCATCAGGGGGTTCAAATCCAGGCCCGGCGGTCCAAATCCTGTCAGGTAAACCATATACCCCATCCATTGAATGCCGCAGCCGGCCAATATGACCAGGGTCTGGCGTTTATAGGGAATGGCGGTATGCCGGTAGAACCGGATCAGAAGAAATAGGGACAAGACAAAGGCAAGGTTGCTGAAAAAGGCGTGCAGCAGATAAAAGGGCCCGGGTTCAATGAGCAGCAATGCGCCCGCATCTGACGCCGTCCGGGTGGCGGAGCGATAAAACAGGTGGTGCCAGGGATTGGTCAGCCGGGCCACCATCACAATCAGGGGAATGGCAAAGATCAGCAGGGTCTGCCGCCGGCTGAAGTACTCCCGCCGCCCCGTGTAACAGACGGCGATGGCCAGCATCAGCCCGGGGACATAGGAAATCCCCAGATACTGGACCTTTGACCAGAATAGCATTTCTTCAAGGTTTTGACTCAGCAGCTCAAATGCGTAGCCGTAGGCATAAATGGCCACACTGCCCGCAAACAGGGCAAAAATATGGGTGAGGGTGGACCGCCGTTTGTCCAGGGTATACCACGCCAGGTAAAGGCTGAGGGTGCCTGAACAAAACAGCAGGGCCGGTATGAGTCTGATTTCTATCACGGGTATTTTCTTACATTCTTTCCAGTTTGAATCCGGGACCGGTTCCGGGAGTGACGCTGTGCCGGCAGGACGGCATGGTCCATCTATGCGTTACAGAACCATACCACAGAATAGTTGGGGTTAGAAAAGAAATTTAAGAATAAAATACCGGGGCGTTTCTCCGGCACACCCGAAGAAACGCCCGGCAGATAGAAACTGACAGGATCCGGGTTAGATCTGCTTGATGATCTCCGGCAGGATCTCGAACAGATCCCCCAGCACGTAATAATCACTGTTGGCAACCATGGCGGCGTTTTCATCCGTATTCACCGCAATGATCATCTTGGCGGTTTTCATGCCGGCAAAATGCTGGATGGAGCCGGAGATACCGCAGGCGATATAAACGGAGGGGCTGACCTTTTCACCGGTCTGTCCCACCTGGTGGGCGTAGGGAACCCAGCCTTCATCCACGGCCACCCTGGAGGCGCCCACGGCCGCCTTCATCTTGTCTGCGCAGTCAAAGAGCAGGGAGAAGTTATCCCCGTTTTTCATTCCCCTGCCGCCGGCCACAATGATATCGGCCTCCGCCAGGCTGACCTGGGAATCGTCTGCGCTGCTCTCGTCCCAGGATACCAGGGAAAGCGCGGAGGACGTATCCGCCCCGGCTGCAAGGGAAACCATGGTGGCCTCCGCCTGGGCCGCTTCAGCTTTCACCGCATTGGGCCGGATACCGAAAACAGCGATGTCCCCTGTCAGTTGAATATCGGCCACCACCTTGCCGGAGTACTGGGATGTCCTGCCGGTCTTATTCTCCGGATCCACATCCAGGCAGTCCATGACAAGCGGGGCATCCAGATAGGCCGCCACCCTGGGGATCAAATCTTTGCCTTCGGCCGAGGACAGTCCGAAAACCCCGTCCAGTCCCAACTCATTGACTGCCGCCACCACGGCCTTGGCCCGGACATCCGGGTTCAGACGAACGGTTGCCTCTTCCGGCAGCCCCAGGTCCACCACAGTGGTGATGCCATACTCGGCAAGGCTGGCACCGGCAGAGGCCGCATTTTCCCCCATCAGGGCATACAACTGCGCATTGCCCCGGTTGGCAAGGGTGATCATCCCGAAATTGGTTTCCTTGACAGATCCGTTTTCCGTCTCGATGATAATGCCGATCTTATTCATTCTCTGGTTCATGATATCACCTTTGCCTCGTTTTTCAGAATGTTGACGATCTGTGCGGCCTGCTCTGCCGGGGTCCCTGTGATCTCTTTGGGGGTCCGGTTCTGGACCAGGGGGGCAAGCCCGACGATCTTTGCAGAGCCCTTTGGGGCATCAATGCCGAGGCTGTCCAGAGAAATGGTCTCCACCGGTTTTTTCCGGGCTTTCACCACATCCGGAAAGGTGGGATAAGCTGGGGTATTCAGCCCCCGGCCCGCCCCGATAACACAGGGCAGATTTGTTTCAAACGTCCGTGTATTGCCGCCGGAAAGTTCACAGACCACCGTGGCGTTAGCCCCGTCCACCGTGAGTCCGGCCGCATTGGTCACAACGGGCATGTCCATCATGGCACCCACCCGGAACAGGGTCTGCATGCCTTCGGCATCAATGGATTCCTTACCGGTAAGAATGATATCCGGCGTTCCGTCCCGTTTGATGGCCGCCACAAGGGCCCGGGCCGTTGTCATACTGTCGCAGGCCGCATCGGTCTCCACCAGGAGTCCCCTATCGGCACCCATGGCCATGGCGGATCTCAGGGTTTTATCCGCATCGGCTTTGCCCACGGTCACAGCGATAATCTCGCTGCCCGCATTGGCCTTCTTCAAGGATGCGGCTTCTGATACGGCATGTTCGTCATAGGGGTTGAGCAGGAAGGCGACATTCTCGTCGATCTGATCCTTGCCTAAAATATGAATGTTGGCCGCCGAGTCAGGCACATGTTTTACACAGACATAGATTTGCATAATATCTCACACCAATAGTTTACGGGTTTACGTTTTCACCTCGGTGAATTTACATCAAACCGAAAATTTTTTCCACTCTTCCCAATATGCGAAGGGGCAGGGCCAAAAAAATTCAGCCGCTGCCCCTTTTCACATATCACACACTCCCAAAGCAGGCCACGGGCCTGCCGTGTAGAAGTCTTACATTAGCCGTTTACAGAGAAACTGGAGTTGTAGTTGATTTCTCTCTTACGGGAGAAGAAACCCACGTCCATTTTCCGGCCGGTGTACTTGTAGGTGAACTGGAACGGTTCTTTGTCGTGATCCAGACCTTTTTCGCACTGGTCGATCAGTTCAGCCATCATGCGGCCGACAACCGGGGCGTTCTTGTACTGGTTACCGGAGGTACCGATAGCCATGTAGAAGCCGGGCAGGTCGGATTTGTCATAGATGGGGATCCAGTCGTCGGAGCAGTCGTACAGATCCACAACACCCTTGGGCTGGTTGGGCACCCGCAGGGAGGGGATACGTTTGGCCAGACGGTAGCACTGGGCTTTCCACTGTTCTTCGGTGAGGACGTTGTCACGGCCGTGGCCGCCGCGGCCTGCGTAGAAATCATCCGGATCTACCCATTCCTGGGGATCGCAGTCCGGGTCTTCGGAACCGATGAGGAACAGGTTGCCGGTTTCGGGTCTGACGTAGCAGCCGATGTCGCCGTCGGACATGTGGTAGCCGTCGTTCAGGTAGTCATACTCGTCCGGAGAGGGGCAGTACATAACTTCGTGGCGCAGGGATTTGGTTTTGATGTTGCAGCCTTCCCAAACGCCTTCGGCCATCTGGTTGACTTTGAAAGAGTGGGGACCGCCTACGTTAACAACGATGGGGGCGTCGTACTGGGTGCCGTCGGCCAGGGTTACGCCGCACACTTTGCCGTTTTCGCTTCTGACGTCAGTCACTTCGGCGTTGAACTTGAAAGTGGCGCCTTTGGCTTCGGCTGCTCTCATGATGTTGTGGGCGGAAAGCGCGGGATCATTTACATAGCCGCCTTCGGGGCAGAAAATTCCGCCTTCCAGCATTGCAGTGGGCTCGTCGTAGAATTTGGGATCTTCGGGACGGCGCACGGGCCAGTGTTCGTGGAGATCAGCAACGGGAACCATTTCTTTGATCTTATCGTTATCCCACTCTTCGTACTTCACACCAACGGCATCGTAGTGTTTCTGAACGTTCTGCCATTTGTGGCCCTTGGACTTGATCAGCAGGGACCCTGTGTTCATGTACTTGGCAAGGCCTTTTTCGTCCTCTACGTTGTCCAGGTAATTTTCCCAGTCCAGCCAGTATTTGAACCCTTCGTAGGCCATGGCCACACCGTCTTCGGTGGAGTAATGGGCACGAACAATGGCACAGGAACCTGCAGTGGAACCTTCACCGGCATCCGGGAGTTTGTCCACTGTCAGGGTTTTGTAGCCCATTTTGGACAGCTCGTAGGCAATGGGGGCACCGATAACGCCGGCCCCGATAATGATTGCATCAAATTTTTCGCTCATGGTTACTTCTCCTTGTTGTTATTTGGCAAAAACCCTTTAATTTTGCTGATGGGGGCGCGGTCAGCCGAAACGGCAGCCATTTATGGCGTTACTCCCGCGCCCGGCATCAACTTATGGTTTATTACCTGTCTTAC
>CAJWHT010000043.1 GCA_913041495.1 uncultured Desulfobacteraceae bacterium
TAGCATTAGCAACCTTATCGTTGTTGTTGATGAACTTCTCAACGTGTCTGACCTTGGTTGCCAGATCATGGTCGTCTGTCTTGGGACGGACCTTGATCTCCTTGATCTGGGAACTCTTTTGTTTCCTCTTGGCCTCTTGCTTCTTTTTGGTCAGCTCGTACTTATACTTTCCATGATCCATTATCTTGCAGACAGGGGGATTGGCATCGGGAGACACCTCGACCAAATCCAGTTCTTCGTTTCCGGCAATCCGCAATGCCTCTGCGATGGGCAAAATTCCAACCTGTCCGCCGTCAGAACCAATCACCCGAACTTCACTGGCCCTGATTCCCTTATTCACTCGTGTCTGATCCTGCCGTCCTCTTTGCTTAGATATCTTTCACCTCCTGCCTTAGGCACAAATGTAAAAAAATTAAAAAAAATCATGTCAATATAACAAGCATAACCTTGGAATTATAACGACCTGACCCAATAAATGCAAGAAATATTTAATTTTCCCTTCCATCTTCACGCTGGGCAAGGGTATAGGTCTCCAAGAAACTGTCCTTCCAGTATAAGTTAGCCTCTTTATTAAAAAAATCATAAAAAAGATCAAGGCTTTTTTCACGAAGCACGTGGGGAACCACCTTTACTCCGGCCTCACGGTAAAGGACGGGCAACGAGGTAAGATCACAGTTGGTCCCGCCGCCCATGGCATCTTCATAGGCAAAAACAATGGTTTTGATACCCGACAGCAGGATGGCGGAAAAACACATCAGACATGGCTCCATGGTTGAAAACAGAACGGCATCGCAGGGCTTGAACTCCCCCTTGTAGTGCTGCAGGGCCTTGAGCGCCCGGATCTCCGCATGGTCTATCTCGCTAAAAAAAGGCAGTTCGCCGGATGTCCCGGTTCTGGCCCCGGACGCGATAACCTCTCCGTCCTGCACGATCACACACCCCACCGGAAACTGGCCGGTATCAAATGCGATTCCGGCTTGCTCCAGGGCTTTTTCCATAAACACCTCGTACTCCAAAACAGCTCCCTTCATATTCATCCTGCGGTACCCCGACCCCAAGGCATCGATTTGAGCAACACTTGCATTTTTCACTAAATCCTGTATTTTATTGAATCCTAATAATTAATCAATACCGATTTTATGAAAGCATTAGAAAAAACAGATGACCGCCAGGAAGACACCCTGAATATCAGGGAAAAATTCCAGCAAAGGGAACAGAACTTCCTCTCTGACTACGGCACCCCCAGCGCAGGGGCACGCCGCAGGCAGCCGGAAATCAATCCCTGTGGCATCCGGACCCCCTTCCAACTGGACCGGGACCGGATCGTATACTCCAATGCTTTCAGACGCCTCAAGTATAAAACCCAAGTTTTTTTATCCCCCCTGGGGGACCATTACCGCACCCGCCTGACCCACACCCTGGAAGTGTCGGAAACCGCCAGAAACATTACCCGGGCCATGCGGCTGAACGAAGACCTGGCCGAAGCCATTGCCCTGGGGCACGACCTGGGCCACACCCCCTTCGGCCACGGCGGGGAAACCGCCCTGATCGAAGCCCACTCCGCCCACTTTGCCCATTCCGACCAAAGCCTGAGGGTCGTGGATATCCTGGAGAACAGGGGCCAGGGGCTGAACCTGACCCGGGAGGTAAGGGACGGGATTCTCAAACACTCCAAAGGGTTTGGCAACATCATCCCGGCCACCCCCGGCGAAACCGCCTTTACAATTGAAGGCAGGATTGTCCGGGTGGCAGATATTATCGCCTACCTCAACCACGACCTGGACGATGCCCTGAGGGGCAAGGTCATCACCCGGAACGACGTGCCGGACATCTGTCTTAAGAAGCTTGGAAGAACACACTCCGAACGGGCATCAACAATGATGGAACAACTGGTATACAACAGCGGCCCCCAGAACGGCAAGTTCGTACTGAGTATGGGAGAGGATACCTTTCAGGCCATGACCATCCTGAGAAAATTCCTGTTTGAAAAAGTATACCGGTCCCCGGCGGTACACAGCGAATTCATCAAAGCCAAAAAGGTCATTGCAGGTCTCTATAACCACTTCATGGAGCACCCGGATGACATGCAAAAAGAACTGGAAAAAATGGAGATGGCCCCCTGGGACTCCACCCAGAACACACTGAAAAGATCCGTTTGCGACGTTATTGCCAGTATGACCGACCGCTACGCCCTGAAGCTTTACAGCGAACTCTTCTTTCCCAACCCGCTGGTTTAACCCCCGAATCCATTAGGGAACTGCCATGATGCCCCAAGACACCCCCCAAGATATATTCAACCAGTTGGCCGACCTGTTCTCCACCATGGACAAAACCTGGGACCAGGTTGCAGCAGACAACGGATTCCAGTGCAACGGCTGTGAAGACAACTGCTGCCTCTCCTTGTTCTACCACCACACCCAGGTGGAGAAAGCCTATCTCTGGCACGGATTTAAAACCTTAAGCCCACAGACCCAGGCCCAGGTGATGGCAAAAGCCAGGAAATACCTGGAAAAAACATTCGGCGGCACAGGCACCCCGTCACCGGACACCGGGTCAAAAAAAATCCCCTGCCCGCTGCTGGTTGACGGCCGCTGCGGCCTGTACACCTACCGCCCGATGATCTGCCGGATGCACGGTTTGCCCCACGAACTTCACAGGCCGGACGGACAGATTATGAAAGGCCCGGGGTGCGACGCCGGCGGATTTGACGAAAACACCAGCATCCCTTTTAACCGGACACCGTTTTACAGGCAAATGGCAGGTATTGAAATGGCGTTCAGAACAGCCACAGGCAAGCAGGAAAAGATCAGGGCGACCATTGCGCATATGCTGCTGGATGAATAACACAAAAGGCGTTATTCTTTATTCTCTATCCTGTTTTCCCTTATTCTATGGATAACCGCCAGCGTCAGGTCATCTCCCACCCCCTGCCCTTGGGAGAACCTGTCAACCGCATCTAAAATCCCGTCTATCAGCCGGTCCGGCTCAGACCGGACACCCTTCGACCGGATGTCCAGCCTTTCCAGATCGTCACAGAAACGCGCCAAACCGTAAATACCCCCTTGCGGATTTCTGGCCTCAAGCACCCCGTCGGTGAGCAGCAGGGCATTGGCGTTTTCCTCCAGAACAAAACTTTCCTGGCCGTACGCCGCATCTGGCATTATCCCCAAGGGCGGCCCCTTGAAACCATTGTCTGTCATTGGCGTCACACCGCTGCCATCCAGGAGCAGGGGCGGAATATGGCCGGCATTTGCAAACAGGACGATACCGGATTTCAGATCCACCACCAGATAAATGAGGGTAACGAACATTCCCTGTTGCGACCGTTTGCAAAGCACCCGGTTGATCTTGGACATCAGGCGACCAGGCTCAATAAACACCGGGGCATAATGTTGAAGCTCACTGGAAAGCCGCGCCATGAAAAGCGAGGCCGCAATGCCCTTCCCGGAAACGTCCCCCAGGGCAATCCCCAGCTTTTTTCCCGGCAGGGTGTAAAAGGAGTAGAAGTCGCCGCCCACGGTAAGGGCCGGTTGGTTGACGGCGGCAAAAGAATACCCATCGATCATGGGCATCCGGGCAGGCAGAAAGCTTTCCTGGACCTGGCGGGCCAGGTCCAGGTCCCGCGTCATGGCCTCCCTGCGCTGGCGGTTCAACCGCTCCATCCGGATGTAAACCCTTGCCCCTTCGATGGCCAGGGCCATGTGATCCGCAGTCATGCAAACCGTTTCAACCGCCTCCGGGCTAAAAAACCCAGGGGTGGGGTGCATCAGGGTCAGGATACCGAAAAGCGCCCGGTTTTTAACGATGGGCACGGCCAGGGCGGATCCCACGGTGTAGGGCTGATCCGGCAGGGAAATCCACCGGTCATCGGTTTTGGTATCCGCCACCAGCCCCACGGTTTTGTGCTGCCGGACCCATCCGGCAAGGCCCTGGTCCAGCACTGTTCCCACAAGTGTTGACCGTTCATCCTCAGAAACATCCCCCCGGGTCAGCAGACTGTCAGCCACCCGGCCGGACTCATCCAGCAAAAAAAGACTGCCGGTCTCCGCACCGGAGAGCTGGGCAGTGATTTCCAGGGTTCTTTTCATGGTGTGGCGCAGCAGGTTCTCCTCGGAAACCGCCCCCACCATCTCTAAAAAGCTTTCAAAAAGCCGGCTCTGTTCCAGGCAGGCACGGTTTTCACGCTTCAGCCGCAGGTTTTCCGCAGCCAAGGCCTTGATCACCATGTTTTTGTTGTCGTTTCCCGCCATATCCCCCTTTGGGCCCGATCCGATTTCGTTCAATCCGGCCGGTCGTTGACACCGCTATTCAAACCATTATTATGTATAGACAGCCGGTTTTACCCGCATTCTAACTAAAATTTTATTGAAAATACATTGCCAATGATCGCTTTTTCCTATAGACTCCACCGGTTTTGCATGGCGCAAGCCATTAATTTTTAACGGACAACCATCATTTTTGGCCGGCACACCAAAGACGCAAGCGCCGGGTACTGCAGGCCTGAAAAAAAGCATATAAAGCTTAGGACCAGCGAGCCTCTATTCGTATATTAGGAGGAAAACCAATGTCAAACGGTTTATACATTACCGCCACCGAAGCCGGTTCCGGAAAATCCGCCATCGCCCTGGGGGTGATGGAAACCCTGCTCAGAAGAATGGACTGCGTGGGATTTTTCAGACCCATCATCCGGCATGATCCCCGGGAAGAGTGGGATCTGGATATCGAACTCATGTCAAGCCAGTTCAACCTTGACCGCCCCTATGAAAGGATGTACGGCATCACACAGGCCGAGGCCGACAGCCTGCTCTCCATGGGAAAAAAGGGGGAGGTGCTGGACCGCATCATCGAAAAATACAACGAAGCCCAGCAGGAATGTGAATTCATCCTCTGTGAGGGTACGGATTTTGTGTCATCCACAGCCGGGGTGGAATTTGACATTAATGCCACCATCATCAAAAACCTTTCCTGCCCGGTACTCCTGGTGGCGGATGCCCATGAAAAGCCCATGGAAGAGGTCTCCATGCTCACCAGCCTGACGCTGGAGTCACTGGAAAGCAAGGGATGCAACGTCATCGGCACCATCATCAACCGGGTGGCCCCTTCCGAGAAAGAGGCGATTTTAGAGCATTTCCATGCCACTGGCCGGTTTACAAACCAACTGATCTACGCCGTGCCCGAAGAAGAAGTATTGTCCAAACCCACCCTGAGCGAGGTGGCGGACGCCCTGGATGCCAAGGTACTCTGCGGCCACAAACAGCTCTACCGCCATGCCCGGCAGTTCACCGTGGCCGCCATGCAGTTGAGGAACCTCTTATCCCGCATTGAACACGGCACCCTGGTGATCACCCCCGGGGACAGGGCCGACGTCATCGTGGCCTGCATGGCCACCCTTTCTTCCGCCTCCATTGAGAACATCTCCGGCATCATCCTTACCGGCGGCCTTGAGCCCGAGAAACCCATCTGGGATCTGATCCAGGGATTTTCCGGCATGGTGCCCCTGCTGAGTGTCGCCGACGACACCTTCCAGACCGCCGTGAAAGTGGAAAAACTCAGGGCAGACATCTCCCCCTACGACGAGAGGAAGATCACCCGGGCCCTGGCGTTGTTCGAGCAGCACATCGACATCGACAAGCTGGGCAACAAGGTGATCACCACCGACTCCACCATCGTCACCCCCAAGATGTTCGAATACGACCTGCTCTGCAAGGCCCGGACCTTTAAAAAACGCATCGTCCTGCCCGAAGGCACGGAAGACCGGATACTGCGCGCTGTGGAAACCCTTCTTAGACGGGAAATCGTGGACATCACCCTGCTGGGCAACGCCAAAACCATCCAGAACAAGATCTCCAAACTGGGCCTGCGCATGGGTGAGTTGGAAATCATCGATCCCATGCGCTCCCCGAATCTGGAAGCCTATGCCAAGGAATACTACGACTTAAGAAAACACAAGGGCATGACCCTGGAAAACGCCAGGGACCGGATCTGCGACGTCAACTACTACGGCACCATGATGGTTCACCTGGGCCATGTGGACGGGATGGTCTCCGGCTCCGCCCACAGTACGGCCGCCACCATCAAACCCTCCTTTGAGATCATCAAGGCCAAGCACAAATCCACCCCGGTTTCCAGCATCTTTTTCATGTGTCTTGCGGAAAAGGTCCTGGCCTACGGCGACTGCGCCATCAACCCGGACCCCAACGCCGAGGAACTGGCGGCAATCGCCATCACCTCCGCCGATTCCGTCACCATGTTCGGCATTGAACCCAGGGTGGCCATGCTCTCTTACTCCACCGGCACCTCAGGCAAAGGAAAGGATGTGGATAAAGTCCGGGAAGCCACACAAATCGTAAAATCCAAACGGCCGGACATCCTCATTGAAGGCCCCATCCAGTATGACGCGGCCGTGGAACCCAACGTGGCCAGGACAAAACTTCCGGACTCCCCGGTGGCCGGCCGGGCCACCGTGCTGATCTTCCCGGACCTCAACACCGGCAACAACACCTATAAGGCGGTACAGCGGTCCTCCGGCGCCATGGCCGTAGGCCCCATGCTCCAGGGCCTAAACAAACCGGTGAACGACCTGAGCCGCGGATGCCTGGTGGCCGATATCATCAACACCGTTGCCATCACCGCCATCCAGGCGGCGGAAAAAGAGTGGCGGAACCAGCCCAAGCCACTGAAAATCATCAAGTAGACCTCAAAATCGTCCGGCAGCCCCGGCTGCCGGACGATTGACTGCATCAAATTAAAAACCAGGACACCGGCCGCCGGAGTGACACCGGATCAGGGTAGTCGTCCACATATCCTGCCCGCAGCATGAACTGGGGGATCATACCAGGCTCGTGATTCTCACGGATCTGACCTTTGCCATGGGGTTCTTCCAGGGTCTGGGTCATGGGGTGAAGGGCAATATTCATCTCCCTTGCCATCAGCGCCATGCGCTGAAACCGCCTGCCGGCCTCAATAAGATCGGCCACGTCCTTTCCCGGACTTGTAATCACCAGCCATCCGGCACCTTCCCGGACCTGCCCGGCCACTTTATCAATCGCTTTGCTCCGCCAGGTTTTTCCGCGGACCTCATCCACATCCATAAAATGCCGTACCCACCAGCCGGCCAGGCCATGGATTTCCATACCATCCGGGGTTAAACCGTCCCTGAATTTGACTGCATCCCTGTCCGACAGCCGGGTCCAGGCCGCCGCTTCCGACATGGCCGCCTCATTTTCAAACTGGATCCTGAAATTTTCCAGTGCCGCCTCCGCCATCCACTGCCCGTGCTCCGATGCGTTTGGAAAATAATACAGCCCGCCGCCGGTAAGCGCTTCCATCCGCCGGATGTCCGCGGCTAAGAGTTCCCGGGACAGCAACCCGGTTTTAAGGGTCCGCCGGGTGGTAATCCGCGAAAGGGGTATCTCCTTGGCCTTTCCCTGGCTCAACCGAACCCGCGCCACATCCTGATCATGACGCTTCTTTGCCAGCACCTCCACCTCAGCCTCAAAGCCGTTTGCCGATGCCGCCTGCACCAAATTCTCCAGAAATGCCCCCATGGAAAGCAGGGCCTCCCGGTTATCCGGATCCACTTCCGGCAGCCACCGGCGCGGATCCGACCCCACCACCCAGACATCTTCCGATTCAATCCGCACAAACCAGGGCTGGCTGTTGTGTCCGCTGGGCGCAAGGGAGGCATAATAAAGAATCTCCCATCCCCAGGGAGCCAGTGCCGTCCCCTTACCCGCCGCTCCAATGTCCGGCCCGGCGATCTCATCCCTCAAATTCCGCGAGCATCCAAGGTTCCCCAACCCAGTTCCCATCAGCAGAGAAACCGCCGCCCCCTGCCGGATAAATTCCCTTCGATTCATACGCCTCACCCCTTTGTCACCAAATGGTGACTTTTTCGATAAAAAAATATATTACCCGATCAGCCCCTCTATGAGCCTGTCAATACCCGCCGCAATCCGATCCCAGTCGTCATCTGTTACCAACCCGATCCCCCCGTAAATATCAATATGCCCGGATCGGATCAGAAGATAATTCACCCCGGCCCCAACAATCATAATCCCGGCCTGCCGATCCTCATCCGGAAGCTCTGACACAAAAAACATCCGGAAAAAATCCATGATCCGTTCCTCCCGGACCGCTTCAAGCTCCCGGGTCAGCTCATTGGCTTCCACCACTTCCCAGGCCATAATGGCGACAGTCAAGGGCCGCCGCCGCAAGGCTGCAATAAAATTCCGGGAAAAGGCAGACAGCCGATCCTCCAGGGGCATCCGCCCGAAGGCCTGAAGATCCCCCCCGGCCAGCTCCAGCAACGACGGCCAGAAATCGCCTTCCTTTCCAAAAGCACCGATCAATCCGGGAAGACCGCCGAAGTACCGGTAGATCAGCTTTTTGTCCACCCCGGCCTCCCGGGCCACGGCATTCACCCCGACCCCCTTGAACCCTTCCCGGGCCAAAAGGCTTCCCACCGCTGCAATCAGGCGCCGGCTGGTAATCATCTTATCACGGATTTTAACTTCGTTTTTTGCCATGCCACACAACATATCACCACTCGGTGACAAAAATCAAGTTCAAGCTGACCTCAGGCCGAAACACGGGTTACGAATATTTTTTCTGCCGAAAGATGGACGATACATGTGGGGGCTGAATTAAAGATGGATGTATAGTCAAAATATTACATATTCATCAATCTTGGCTATATTTAACCAGCCCCCTTTGGGTCACAGGTTACTCGTCCGTGCATTCCTTGTAGGGAGCGAAAAACGACCCGGGCAACAGGACAGATTCTTTATCACCAGAAAGCATCTCGACAGTCAATCTATCAACCTTATCCGGCAAATGGGGTTTTGCTGTTGATTGATTCAGTTCCCCGGAAAAAGTCATGCTTTCCCCCGGTTTTATAACTGCCTTATTCGTAACCATATTGTGGGTTTCAGGTGAGATGTATGAAATCAACTGCTGATGATCCATATAGCCAATCTTCTTAAATGCCTCTTGGTGGCAGTATTCCTTTTTGCGTTCACGGAATGTTACCATCAGTTTGACTTTATTCGGAAGGATAGGCCCATAAACGTTCGGCTCGGTTTTCATATACCATCGAATTTTCCCCCCAAGCATCCTCGCCCAGATTCGGTTGATCTTCAACGCCCCCGCAGGATTGCCATTGGCATCCCTACGAAAAGGACGGGGAATCTGCACGACCTTTGGCGCCCCACCTGTCCTGATACGAAACTGATGCATCCCTTCAAATTGTGGCAGCTTGGCACGGGCGAAATGTGTCCTGCCAGGCTCCAATCGTTCGACAGTGCCAACGGTAGAAACCCTGTCTTCTTCCCGGAACCCTTCCACATCAACAAACACCTTAAACTCTTCAGCACTATGACTGCTGGTGTTTGTGATGCCTAATTGCCAGAAATGGGTGTCGGCAAGCGTTGTTACGATCTCTATATCACCTATTTCGATGGTGATGGGCATATTCTTTTTTGATGTAACGATTCTGTTTATCTGAGGAGTGATTTTTTTTACCTGTGGGGCATTCGAGATATTGACCCCGGCATTTACGGTCGCAGAAAAAAAGATTACGGACAGTGTTATGCAAATAAAGCGAATTTTCATACGCACCTTCCCTGTGATTGGAAACAATCTATTTGTGATAATGAGAAAAAGCAGGGCTTAGAATGAACCATAGATAATTGATTTGCCCTGTAAAAGCGAAGTGCCTTTTTGAGGATGCGGTGTTGGTATTATTCCAACTTGCTCATTTCCTCCCCCATTCTCTGCATGGCTGACTGCACGTCGCCATCCATCATATATGAAGCGATTTTCATCATCGCTTCGGGGATTTGTGCTGAAATATCCTCAAGCCTTTTGATATCGCTTTCCATGCCTTTTGGAATATTGCCATGTTTATACTCCGGATATTTCATTTGAAATTCTTTTAGTTCAGGGATCAGCTTTTTCATATCTTCGGTATAGCGGTCAATGGCCGCAACAACCTCTTGGGAACTTTCGGCACTGGATATGCCGTTCACATAATTTTCAGTCGCATCAGCCTGATCTTTTATAATCGATTCAGCCTTGCTGCTTCCATCAGAACCGCAACCCAATACCACTAAAGCAGCCAAGAGTATTGATACCAAAGCGCCATAAAAACGTGTCATCTTACTCCCTCCTTTTTTGCTTACTTCTGCGTTAGATTAACGGGTGCTTTCCATAAACCTTTGAACCTGTTTATTTTTACCAACCCGAAAAGGAGGACAGCAATTAATATGCCGGTGAGAATAAAAACGATTCTGTTCCTTGGGTAGAGCCTCGGTAAAGCGGTAAATTTTATTATCTCCCGAAAGGCGGACCGCCCGTCCTGCCATGGAAAGGTTCATCAAATTCAAAGCCATCTTTGAAGGTTTCGTTTTTTACGAATGCCGCCGCGCCACCGCACCCTCCGGCGATCGAAACGCATATAAAAATAATTTGAAAAAACCAACCCACGTCATTGCACAATTTCCAAGTTTCCGCCGGCCCCGTGAACAAAAATTGATTCCCTTGGAACGAACCGGTGCCTCTATCCTGATATTTCTGTTGTTCGGATCATGGGGTGGCCTGCGTCATCTGAAGATTGGAATTTTTGTACCTGTCAATAATTTGGGAGGCCATTTTTAGGCTATCTTTCTGCGAGAGCTTAAAGAAACTGTCACTTATCAGTCCTACCTCGTAAACCTGCATATGGAATTTCCCACGTTAACAGCACATTATTTTGATATTGACCAGCCCCAACAGTTGACGACCCAGCAGAAGATTAGACATCGTCCTCGTCAAAGTAATCCGGATAATGTTCTTTCCAGCATTCCGGGCAGATGCCGTGCGACAGCCGAGCATCAGTATTTTCTTCCAGATAGACATCTATCCGGTCCCATATCTGATGATCATTTCTTATTTTATGGCAGTGGGAGCAGATCGGGATGATTCCCTGGAGCGTTTTGATATGCGCCAGCGCCTCCTGCAATTTTGCATTGGTTTTTTGAACTGTTCTGGCCGTGTTATTAAGATCCTGATTCAGGTCTGATACCTGTTTGCGCATCAATTCCATTTCACCCACATCTTTATGCCCGAATACAAGGATCTGATCGCCCTGTTGAGAAAAGACAAAGTAAAAACTGGAAGGCTCACCCGCTGCGGTCTGAATCGTCAGCAGATGTGATGTATCAGGGGCTTCAAGGCATCTTCTGATGTCAAAGATGTTCTGAAAATCAACCAGGACCTCTGTGAACCGCAACGAGCGGACAGCCTTACCGCAGACCGATATAGCGAATTGATTGCACTCTTTTATATTTTCTTGAAGATCCAGACGGAAAAAAAGAATAGGGGCACTTTCTTTCAGATACAAATAGATCTGCTGTAATCCTTTTGTGTCCATTGAGATAACGGCGCCCCTGATATTTATGCGATCAGTGATTCCAACTCGTCTAATGAAGCAATATAACGTGTGTTGGGATAGTTGTTGACGATGTTTTTCCCTCCCCGGTTAAAAGCTTGCCCCCCCACCAAAAGATCGAGGTGCGGGAAGTCCGATGTCACCGCTTCAATTGTTTTTCTCAATGCCGGCATATTAAAGTACACGCTCAGGGATAATCCCAGCAGGTCGGGATTAACCTCATCTATGAATTTTAACAGATCTGCCAAAGGGGTGTTGGCCCCCAGAAAATGGCAGTCCCAGCCGTTGAGTTCAAAGAAATCAGCCACTATTTTACTGCCGATCTGATGATATTCGTTGGCCGCACATGAAACAATAGCCGATTTTTCTTTGTGGGGGGCACTGAAAAGTACCGGGTAGACAAGATTCAAAAGGCTTTCGGTCAATGCTGTGACCATGTGCTCCCTGGCAACGGTGATCTGGTTGGTCTCCCATAATTCGCCGACCTGATACAGGCTTTTCTGAAAAAGGTTGACGTACAGCATTTTCAAATCAATCTTCCGGTCCAACAGATCCTGCACGATCCGGGTGCAGGTTTCCCGGTTGCCGTTTCTCAGGGCGGAAAAATATTGCTGATACATTGAGGAACTGATCATACGGTTTCCTTTAATGAATCATCCATTTAGCTGTGGACTTCGTTTATCGTGCCGGAAAAATCCTTCATTTATCCTCCGATCATTACAACGCGTGGACATCCAGGTCTTTAAACGGCGAGTTGGGAATTTGATATCGCACCTGGAATACGCTAACTATGCATCAAAGAATAAATGAAATCAAGATAAATACAATAACGGCCATGGGCCGCCCATGATCGTCATTGGCCGTGCCCACAACAAAACATGAAAGAATATGATAGCGTGCAAGGTTCTTTCATATAAAGATCACCCGGCCAAGCAGCCGAACCATGGAAACCCAGTATATCAAACGGCTCAGGCAGCTGTTCGGCCCACCTCATTTTTGCCCGCAATGCCCTGCAAGCAAAAAAATCCCGGCAATCGTTGTGATCGCCGGGATATACACACAAAAGGATTGCGATATTTTTCGTCCTGGCCCCCGCTTAGGCCCAGGGTTCAGTTTGCCAGCGGCATTAATTTCCCTTTGTCCAGATCCGCTTTGCTGACAGGCCGTTCTTGGCCGTCATTGCCCTGGCAGGCCAAGCCGATCATATTTGCCCACATTTTGCTCCCGCTTTCATCCTCCACCAGGACAAAGACGTTATTGCCATGCTCTTTATACTTGATATATTCAACCTTGGTTTCATACTTTTCGCTCTCAACAATCAGTACTCTCGTATCCCGAATCAATTGCTCCACCTGGGCGGTATCCCCTTTTTCCTTGAAGTCCATTGCCTTTTCTAAATCCTCTAGCTCCCTGGCAACAGGGGTACCGTCCAGAACATGAATATTCGGCTCAAATGAGAACCACCCTCCCCATGCATTTCCCGCAAGCAAAAGCATTGATAAGAAAACGAAAACCGCACGTTTGATTCGTCCGTTCATACGATGTGCCCTCCTTGTAACCCTAAGGTTGAAAATGATTTTTAAGTTAAAGCATTTATCCACGACAAAAGCAATGAATAAAATTCATAAAATTACAGCAATTCAATTTGGAAAACGGATAGGAGGCCGGGTACCGGATCTTTGCCCATCCCACCTGGGAATCAGACCATTTTCCCACCTTATTTGCGGCACGCCCTGATCTTGACAACCCTCTGAAATCCTATATAATCGGAGTATTCTTTTTCACATTACTCTCCGAAGTTTGTGCGCCCACCCCACGTTCCCGTCATTCAATCATTTTTTATTTAAAAGGGAGGTTATCATGAGTGAAAGCATCTACAAAATCATCGATTTGGTCGGTTCCAGCCCGAATTCCTGGGAAGAAGCAGCCACCAACGCCATTGAACGCGCCGGACAATCCCTGCGCGATCTGAGAATCGCCGAAGTTCAGAAGCTGGACATCAAAATCGAAGACGGCAAACCTGCCCAGTTCCGCACCAACCTGAGATTATCCTTCAAGTATCAGGATTAACCCAGAAAACAATAATGCTCGGAAAAGGAGGGAACTTTTTCCGGGCATTATTGTTTTCACGGACTATCTATGATAGCAGCCGGGTGTTTCTCGTAAATTAGCTGACCCGCTCGATCAACGCTTCAAGGGCGGGCAGCGCATCTTTGAATTTGTATTTTGCGATGAGCCGGCTGATCTTTGATATCTCGGCCTGGATATCATCTGGCCAGCGGACCTGCAGGATCCGTTCGATAAGTGGTTTGCACCGTTTGGGTTTGCGTTTTCTGACATGGGGAAGAAGCTCCGAAAGCCTGGCCGGTAAAGATCCAAGATCCCCCTGGTTCGCCTCTTCTGCAGGTGCTTTTCTTTCCTCTGCCGTTTCGGATATGGGTTTGAGGACGGCCAGAACCTGGGCCAGCGTTTTTTCAAAAGCGGTGAGAAGTTCCTGATACCGGTCCTGTTCCCCATTCTTGATGGCCGATTCCAGACTGGCGGCAACGGTCTGGAGGTCAGTGGCGCCGATTGTGCCGGACACGCCTTTTACGGTGTGGGCGATGCGCTGGGCTTCGGAAGGGTTCTCACCGGCAAGGGCGGTGTCAATTTCATTTACCGCGTCTGAAAAACTTGTGACGAACTTGCCCAGCATATTCATGTACAACGTTTTTTTGCCGGCTGTCCTGGCCAGGCCTGCGTCCACATCTATTCCGGGAAGATCCGGGATTTCGACCTCGGGGGCGGCCTTTACAGGTCCTCTGTCCGTACTGCTTTGCGGACCGGTTTCCGCACCTGCGGATTCCGGCAGGGGCCGCTGCCGGTGGGGTATCCATTTGAGCAGCACGGAAAACAAGGCCTTGACGTTGACCGGCTTGGCCACGTGATCATTCATACCGACCTGTTCAGCCATTTCCTTATCCTGGGTCATGGCGCTGGCGGACATGGCAATGATGGGAAGGCTGTCAAACCGGGGCTCCTTACGAATGGTCAAGGTGGCTTCATAACCGTCCATCACAGGCATCTGCACATCCATGAGAACGGCATCAAACTCAGTTTCCCGGACAGCGTCAACACCGATTTTGCCGTTTTCGGCAATGGTCACCACAAGGCCGGCATCCTCTAAAATCTCCTTTGCCACCTGCTGGTTGATCTCGTTGTCCTCCACCAGCAGAATGCGGGCGCCCCGGATGGGTTTGGCCATTTCCGCCTCAAATCCCTTGTCAGAGACCAGGGTGCGGGCCTCGGCCTTTCCGTAGGCCAGCATGACGGCGTTGAGCAGGCCGGAGGGCGAAATGGGCTTGATCAGCAGACCGTCAAGACCTGCGCGGTTCACAGCCGCCCTGGCTTCCTCCTGGGCAAAGGCGGTGACCAATATGATTTTCGGAGGCGGCGTATTTGATTCTGCCAGGATCTTTTCCCCCGCCTCGATGCCGTCCATATCAGGCATCTGCCAGTCCATGAACACCATATCGTAGGGACGGTCATCATCTTCGGGACGGTTAATCCGCTCCAGGCATGCCCGGCCGGAGGATGCTTCCTCCACCGAAAAGTCAAAGGTCTGCAGCATTTCAACCAGGATCTGGCGGGCCGTCGCATTATCATCCACCACCAGGACTTTGAGATCTTTGAGGTCGTCCGAAAGCTCCCGGTCGGAAACGGCTGTCTGTTGCCCGATACCGAAGGTTGAGGTAAAAATGAATTCACTTCCCTTGCCGGGTTCGCTCTCCACCCAGATGTCGCCGTGCATCATATTCACCAGACGCTTGCTGATGGTCAGCCCCAGTCCGGTGCCGCCGTATTTCCGGCTGGTGGAGGTGTCGGCCTGGGAAAAGGCAGAAAAGAGCTTGGACCGCTGTTCCTCGGTAAGGCCGATACCGGTGTCCCGGACGGAAAACCGGACGGTTACCCGCTCCGGGGTTTGCTCCACCAGGGCAGTGGTCAGGACAATTTCACCTTTTTCCGTGAATTTCACCGCATTGTTCCCAAGATTGATCATCACCTGGCCCAGACGCAGGGGATCTCCCACAAGGAAGGGCGGAATCTTGGGATCAAGGCGGAAAAGCACTTCCAAACCACCCTTCTCCCGGGCTTTGACCGTCACCAGGTCTGCCACGTGGGCCAGGGTTTCCGAAAGGTTGAAATCGATTTCCTCGATATCCAGTTTTCCCGCTTCGATCTTTGAAAAATCAAGGATATCGTTGATGATCCCCAAAAGGGAATTGGCCGAAGAATCAATCTTTTTCACGTAATCGTACTGCCGGGCGGTGAGGTCCGTTTTTAATGCCAGGTGGGCCATACCGATGATGGCGTTCATGGGGGTGCGGATCTCATGGCTCATATTAGCAAGGAAATCACTCTTTGCCCGGGTTGCGGATTCAGCCTCACGCCGTGCCTCGGCCAGGTCTTCCATGATATTCAAAGTGGCCACCCGGGACCGGTTCAGTTCCGTTACCTGGTCCTGGAGTTCCGCCTGCATGGCCTTCAGTGAACTGATATCCACCAGCCATCCCAGAATACTGGGCCGGCCGTCGTAGGTCATCGGCATATAGGTCACCAGGACGTCAATGGGGACTCCCCCCTCGCCGCGCAGCTGAATTTCCCTGTTGGAAACCATGCCGTCGCGTTTCAGGGCCTCTATCAGCGGGGCCCTGTCCTCGGGATTGAGGTAAACGTTTGTAACCGGCTCACCGATGCTGACATCAAGCATCTTCAGGTACCTGGGATTGGCAAACCTGATGACATTGTCCGTGGAAACACCTATGGCAATGGGGCTTTTGTCCAGGATAAGCTTCAGGGTTTCCTGCTCCTGCCGGATCTTTTCTTCCATCAGCTTGCGTTCGGTCACATCGATAAAACTGTCCAGAAGATGGGGGACACCGTCAAGCATCATGGTGACCACGGTCCTGAGTATGGGAATCTGCCTGTCTCCGTCAGCGATCAGGAGTCCCTCCGTATTGTCTCCCGCGCCGGTGGCGGTCCCGTCCGCCGTATCTTGCCCCTCTGCGGCAAACTCCCGGTACCTGCGGCCGATGATCTCGTCCCTGTCCAGGCCGATCATCGCGGCAGCCACCGGATTGGCATCGGCAATGATCCCGGTCTCCTTGTTGACCAGAAAAAGGCCGGTACTGATGGCGTTCAAAATCGTCTGAACCCGTTGTTCGCTTTCCCTGACAGCGGCTTCCGACCTGACCCGTTCGGTGATGTCCCGCACCGTCCCTACGATAAACCACCGGTTCTCCATCTGAAAGGGGGACAGATTCACTTCCACGGGAAAGGACAGCCCCTGCCTGTTGACCGCAGTGGTCTCAATGGTGGAATCAAAGGCCTTGCTCCTGCCGGTTCGTGCAAATTCCCCCAACCCCGCTCTTGCCGCCTCCCGGTTCTCTTCGGGTATGGCGATCTCATGGAATTCAAGACCATGGGCTTCCTGTGCAGAAAAGCCGAAAAGTTCTTCAGCCGCATGATTCCAGAACCGGATCTTTCCCCGGCTGTCAACCATGACCAGGGCATCGCTGACCGCCTGGCTCATGGCCCGGGTTTTCTGTTCTGCCAGGGTGCGGTCCCGTACCTCACGGGAGAGTTTCCGGTTGGCATAAAAAAAGACACCGAGCACAACCAGGGAGACCCCAAAGATGGAAAGCCCCACCCCCCACACCGTCCGCCAATCCACCCGCGATTCCACACGGATGTTCACCCAGCGGTCTTCAAAGCTGCGGCGGTCCGCTTCGCTGACGGCGGCAAGGGCCTTGTTCAACACGGAGACCATCATGGGCCAGTCCTTGCGTACGCCAAAGCTGAGATCAAGGGTACGTGGCAGGGTTGCCGCCACCTTCAGCCCTTTGATCCGGCCCGCCCGGGCAGCGTAAGTCACAGAGGCATTATTGCCGATGGTGGCATCTGCATCCCCGTCCATCACCGCCTGAAGGGAAGCTTCAAGGGTAGAGGTTTTTACCAGCCGGATCTCCGGATGCTCAGTTAAAAGCATCTCTTCCATGGGAGAGGATTCGATGACGGCGACCCGTTTTCCGGCCAGTCCTTCAAGCCCTGCCACAAAGGGCATATCCTCTTTTGTCACCAGGACGATGGGAATCCGCAGATAGGGGTGGGTGAAATCAAGAAATTCCTTTCGTGACGGTGTGGGGACCACAGCCGGCAGGATATCGATCCGGCCCTGTTTGGCATTTTCAATCACCGCCTGCCAGGTCAGCCCCGGGACCGGGGCCATGGACAGGGCCAGTTTACCGTTGAGCCAGGCCACATACTCGGACACCATACCGCTGTACTGCCCCTCTTTGCTGATCCCCTCAAACGGAAGCCAGGCAGGATCCACACCGAGCCGAATGTCCCGGTGCGCCACAAGCCAACGTCTCTCCTCTTCTGTCAGGTATAGATTTCTTGGGGCTTCCGATCCCAGGTAGGTTTCCTTGATATCATTGAGTTCTTTTTGTGACAGGGAGTCCAGGCCTTTTTGCATCACCGCCTTAAGCATCTTTTTTTCGGCATTGATTCCCATGGCCAATTCAAACCGGTGATCCTCGAAATACCCCACAATCTTCAGGTCAGTCAAAAAATGCTGGTCGGTCAGATAGTTGCCCACGGCCAGGGTCCCCATATAGGCGTCAGCCTTTGCCGTACTGACGGCCTTGAGCGCTTCCAGGGTATTGGGAACCAGCAGGAGGCGGGCGTCCGGATGGTTGGCCTTAAGGTATTCCTGCTGATAATATCCCGATTCCACGGCAATGGTCTTCCCTGAAAAATCTTTCAGGGATGTGATGTCATTCCTGCCCTTCTTCACCCAGATGGCATCCTGGGATGAAATATAGGCCGATGTGAAAACCAGGTAGGCCGTTCTCTCCGGCGTTTTTCTCAAGGCCGGGCTAAGGTCCAGTTCCCCTGACTTCAGCCTGGGCCCGTTTTCACTCCAGGGCTTTACTTCGATGCGGGCCGTAAGTCCCGCTACGCCGGGCTGCCAGGCGGAGAATATCGGCGGAAATACCGCGGTAACTGCCGTCGCTGTCCACAAACTCAAAAGGGGGCCAGTCCGGGGTGCCGGCCACGCGGACGACCGGATTTGCATCAACCCACGCGCGTTCAGCAGGGGTGAGCACCACCCGGTTCCCTTTGTCCGTTAACATCCCCAGCCCCAGCCAGTTTGTGCGCAGCTCGTTGATTTCCCCTTCGGTCAAGGCATCCAGCCCCTTTTGGAGGATGTCACGAAGCAAGCGCTGTTCTTTCATGACAGCAATGTGCAGCCGGTTGGCCTCGGGATTTTCAAGGGAAACTTCATCCACGATCCGTATGCCCGGAATCAGATTTTCCTTGAGCAGATGGGAAATAACCCCGAGACTTCCCACAAAGGCATCGGCTTTATTCAGGGATACGGCTTTGAGCGCCTCAAGGACACTGGGGAATTCAACCGGTTCAATGACCGGATAAAGGTCTTTGATCAGATCGTTGATGGAAAATCCGGCCACCACCGCCAGCCTCTTACCATCCAAATCCTGAAGGGAACGGATACCCGAACGATTTTCATGCACGACCATGACCGAAGGGTTTGCCGCATAGTGCCCGGTCAGGGCCATCTGCTTTTCCCTGGCCGGTGTCTTGTAAATGGCCGGCAGCACATCAATGTCACCGGCTGTGAATTTTTCCAGAAGCTGTGCCCAGGTAAATCCGGACACAAACGTCAGGGGCAGTCCCACCTTTGCCGCGGCAAGGCGGATCAGCTCGTTTGAAAATCCGGTGGGGCGGCCGTCTTTGACAAAGTCAAAGGGGGGCCAGTCCGTTTCCGCTCCCACCACCACCGGCCTTGACCGCCTTGAGATCCAGCTTCGCTCTTCAGGGGTTAGCCCTGTTACCTCAACAGGCTTGGTTTCCAGCCATCTGGCCCGCAACGCCATAAGTTCCTGGTGACGGATGCGTTTCAACCCTTTTTCCAGAATATCTGCCAACATGGGATTGGAGTTATGGATTCCCATCCTGAACGCCCCGGCTTCCGAAACCTTTCGGGCGGCGACTTTGAGGTTGCTGACCAAAGAATGGCCCTGTATGCGCCGGTACCGTATCAAACCTGCCACGGCAGCATCTGCCCTTCCGGTGTTCACCTGGTCCAGGGCTTGGTGGAATCCCTCGGTAAGGATCAGCGTCCCGTTCTTTCCAATGACTGTTTTCACATCCAGTACAATGGCGCTTTCCCTGGTAACCGCCACCCGTTTGCCTTTCAGGTCGCCCCATCTGGAGATTCCCGTATTATCCTGCCGCACCAGCACCAATTGCGGGACAAAGGCATAGGGTTCTGTAAAACGGAGCGATTTCATACGTTCCGGGGTCCGGGACAGACTCATGGCCATGTCGGTTTCACCTGATATGGCTGACCCGACCACATCTTTCCATCTGGATTTGAACACCGGCACAAATTGCAGCCCGGTGCGTTCGGACAACAAGGCGAGTATCTGGGCGTTCAATCCGTCAAATCGCCCGCTTTTATCCACAATATCAACCGGACTCATGTAATCGGTAACGGCCACTGTCACTGCCGGATGCGTCCTGATCCAGGCCTCTTCATCAGCGGTAAACTGTTTGGCCTGCAGCAACCGTTCATAATAGCGATCCGCAGGCGATGGCAGCCAGCGGGCTTCACGCTTTGCCATCCGGCCCACCGGGAGTTTATCAAAACCGTCATTAATCAGCGTTAGGAGGTCTTTTCTATCCTTGCGTACAGCAGCGACCACAGGGCTGGAAAAAACGGCCACGGTACTTTTTGACAGCAGGCCGCGGACACCGAAGGCTGCCAGGACCGTCTCGACATTGACGTTTTCACTCAAAATGGCGTCAACCTCCCCATTGAGCAACGCCAATACCAGCTTCCGGCCGTCGGGAAAACCTTTTACCTGAATCCCCTCTTCCCGGGCGGCAAGGTATTCATACTGGTAGGAATCGCTTATGGCCCCCACCTTTTGGCCGGCCAGATCCTTAAGCGATCTTTCCGAGTCATGATCCGTTCTGAAAAAAAGAGACGTGTTGATGTTGTGGATGGGTTGTGAAAATGCAAACCACCGGGCCCGCTGTTCATTGGCAATAAGGCCTGAGTGTACGTCCGCATGACCGGTCTTCACCGCCTCAAGGGATCCTTTCCAGTCATGGGCCACAAAGGTGACGGGTACGCCGGTCTGCCGGCTCCACAACCGCCACATGTCAACGAAGAGGCCGGCAGGTTCACCTGTGGGAGAGCGCACTGAAAAGGGCGGATACGCATCGGCGATTGCAATCGTCAGGGAGTTTGGCTCCTGATCTTTGGCCAGAACACCTGTAACCGGGGCACAAAGCCCCGATATCATAAACAACAGCACCAGATATTTATACACCTTATACAACATGGTATCGCAAATGCCCTTATTTAGCTGACAATCTTATATTTCTTCGCTTCTCCCAGCCGTTCCAGGAGCTGGTTGATTTCTTCCTTGAGCCGGATCATCCTGTGTTCACGGTCAATGGTAAGCTGGTGAAATCGTTCCAGTTCCTTGAGCTTTTTCTGCAGTTCCGCTTCCGTGGTTTTGCGTTCCGATATATCCCGGATGCATTCGATGGCACCGGTTTCATTTCCGTTGGCATCGTACAACACCCTGGCCGTACCGGAAAGAAACGTCCCGTTGGTTCCGATATGAGGGAAAAAGCCCTCCATCTTCAAACGGTTTCCCTCCCACTTCACCATGTCATATGGAAGGCTCAGGGTGTCATCCCAGTTTCTGACCAGGTCTATCAGCATCGGGCGCCGCTCATTGTGAAAAGGAACCGCATAGGAATAATCCCCTTTTCCCGCTATCTCATCGCGCAGAACGCCTGTGAGGTTTTCCATGGCCCGGTTCCAGGCCACCACCCTGCCCCGGGTGTTGATGACAAACGTCGGGTCCGGCAGGGATTCGATTATATTGCTCTGGCGTTGCTCGGATTCTTTAAGATCCTCCAGCGTGGCGTTCAATTCCATGGTTCGCGCTTCAACGAGTTGTTCCAGGTTGGACTGGTATTGCTGGAGTTCCGCTTCGACTTTCCGCCGCTCGGATAGTTCCGTTTCAAGGTCTGCCGCCCTGTTCTGAAGTGTAACCTTGTTCTGGCGAAGCTTTTCGATCATCTGATTGAAGGCATGCTCTAAGACCTTGAGTTCCGTTTTTCCCGAGGTTTGGATATCCACCCGAACCTCTTCGAGCCTGTCCATCTCTATGGATGACGCCGCCCGGGTCAGCAGCGTCAGGGGACGGGCCAGAAGCCGCTGGATGGTAATATAAAAAACAACGCATAAAAAAACCGTCATCAACAGGGCATTGACGATAATAAAGGAGAACCCGACCTTAACTCTGTCCAGTATGATCTGCCGGCTTGAAAACAACACAATCTGTGCCAGTTCATATGATTCTCCGTCTTCCTCATGTACCAGGGGGAAACGGTGACTAAAAAGACCGGATATATGGCCCGGTGGTTCAGAAGGACTGCCGCTGTCATCATAAAAGGTCACCGTGTTCACATCTTCAACCACAGCACCCATCTTGATATCGTTCAACCGGTCGATATCAATCCACAGGCCCATCACAAAAGGGGTGTTGTAAATACCCTGGGCCATGGCGGACAGGGATTCTTTATCCATCTCCCAGATAAGTTTGGAAAGCCCGGTGCCCACTGTTTTTTCAAGGGAGGCAAGGTCCTGGACCACTCGCTTTTTAACATGGTGGTACTCATAACCCATATGACAGGCAGTCAGGACAACCATGACCAAAATGTACAGCGAGATACCTGTTTTGAGCAGCTTGGTGGCAATGGACTCTTTGATCGAAACCATTTGCCTTAAGGGTGACTTTCCGGAAATTCTCATCTTTCTTCCACTGTCCGGCTATTCCAGATAACGCGATACAATACGCTCGATATCGCCGTCTGCCTTGGCATCGGCCAGCGCTGCATCAACCGCATCAATGACGTTTTGTGCATCGGGGTATGTTTTTCTCAGTCCGAAGTGAAACTTTCCCGGAGTGGCGATATCAGGCACTTCCCGCACCGCGATTCGATCCTTGAGGCCCAGTTTATTAACAATGGCCCTGACCACCAGGCCGTTGCCCACAAAAATATCGTACCGGTGGGCATCCAGCAGCTTGACAGCCTGTTCAAGGCTGTTGACCCAATGCACGTCAAGATCCTTGAACCACTTCTTGGCCCACCCGTTTCCCCGGTGGTCCACCTGCCGGAAGGGCCTGAGGTCCTCAATCACTTCCACCCGGTCGATGCTGTCCTTGCGGGGGTTGGTATGGCTGGTGAGAATAACGACATAACTTGTTACAAAGGGCTTTTTCGTAAAATAGGCAAAGGCCTTTCGCGCGTCAGTGGGGTTTGTGCAAAAAGCGTCGGCTTCACCGCTGCGAACCTGCGCCTGGGCCCGCTGCCACGGATACCCACGGTGTTCCAGCGGCCTGTCCATGCGCTGTCCGATAACAGCATCCAGCGCATCAACCAGAATCCCCTGCATCCGGCCGTCCTGCTTAACACTCAATGGACTGAACTTATTATAGTAGTTGATTCTTATCACGCCGGAACCGGCATACGCGCCTACGGAGGTTACGATCAAAAAAACAATGCCGACTATTGCAGACATTGGATAATGCCGTCTCTTTGAATTCACCGTCATTTGGTTTCACCTGGTTGTTGATTTGAATGAACCCGCTGCCCGGCGCCAATGGTGCCAAAGTTCGTATCCGCATGTAATCGTCAGCCGGGAATTTTGAATCTTTTCCTTACAGGATCTTAGAATTTAAATACCATTATATTAGATATCCGCACAAGTACTTTCCTTTTTCTCCTGATTCGCCCTCAGTTTAGAGTTGATTTCAACTGCGGCTCTGGTACTGTATTAGGCTGCGAATCCGAACCAAAAATATTGGGAAGATAAAGATGAAACTGAAGCGATGGTTCACTCATTTGGTACTGCTTGCGGCACTCACCCTCTGCGGGCCCTTTGAAGGCATGGCCGAAGAAAAAGGCAGGCCGTTGCCCGGAACCCAAACGGTCCGGGAAGGCGTTATCATTGAAGTGGTATCTGCCGGTGAAATGGTGCTGTGGACCAAAAAAGGATTGTACCCGTTCTCACTCTACGGACTTTCCCTGCCGGTCCTTTCGACCCCGGAAGGGGCCGAAGCCAAACGCAAAGCCTCCGATATAATATTCAACAAGCTTCTGACCGTCCATTTCCTAAACCATGGCAGTGAGAAACCGGCCGGCATCGTCATGGTCCGGGGAGAATGCCTGAACCTTCGCCTGGTGGAAGACAGGATTGCCCGGGTGGCAGAAGACTGCAGGCTTCAGCCCTATTGCAGACAGTGGCAAGAAAAGCAATAAAAACGCCCGGCCAGCATATGCCGGGCGCCTGATTCCTTTGTTCATATACGGTTAATGTTTTCTAATCGGTGTTGGCCTGGCTTTCGTACACGGCCTTGTACCGTTCCTTGGTGTAGTAGATAAACTCCTGGAGCACCGAACTGAAGTATTTGTTTTTATGCCAGATGGTATAAAAGGAGCGGGAAAACTTGAAGTCCTTGATTTTAAGCCGGTAAAGCTGTCCGGCATTGAGTTCGTTCATCACTGAGATCTGGGACAGGCAGCTGAGCGCCCCTTTGTTCCTGAGCACGGACTTTACCGCTTCGGTGTGCCCCACCTCAAGAAACGGCTTAAACCGCTTTCTGAACTTTTTCATATAGGAGAGAAATACATCCCGGGTGCCAGAGCCCTCTTCACGGAATATCCAGCGTTTGGACAGCAGGTCATCCATGTTGTACTCTTCGGCCCTGACCAGGTTTTTGTCCCCGGTGACCACGTAGAGTTCGTCTTTGCCCAGCACCTCCCGTTCGATCTCAGGGCTGTTGTAGTCAGCCTCCACAAACCCGATGTCCACCTCGCCGTTCTCGATCATCTTCCCGATCTCGATGGTGTTGCCGGTGATCTTCTCAAGGTTCACCCCCTCGTACTGCTCCACAAACTCATACATGATCTGGGGAAGAATATAGTTGGCAATCGAGGAAGACGCTCCCACCCGGATGTCCCCCACAAGGTCCAGGTCACGAAACATGGTTTCACTCTCTTTGAGCCCCACCACCAGGGGCTCCACCATCCGGTAGAAATACCGGCCGTTCTCGTTGACCACCAGCCGTTTATGGATACGGTCGAACAACTGCTTTCCCAACCGGTCTTCCAGGGCCTTTATAGCCATGGACACGGCGGACTGGGTCAGGCCGTAATCTTTGGCCACCTGGCTGAGATGGGGGGTTTTTACCAGTGCCAGGAATAATTCTAACTGCCTCAGTGTCACAGAAACGTTCTCCTTATCCTAATGTTTATTGTCCGGATTGTGGACAGCCTGGAACATATCACGGAAAGCGGCTGAGGCCAAGATATCGTTCAAAAAAATTGATCAGGTTATTCAATTTAATGAATTCAGGTCGGTATTTTATTGGACTCATATTGAGAAAAGAAAAGGCGGGCACCTCCCGGACCCGGCGTCCGGGAGGCTTTAAAAGATCATACAATGCCTTTAGGCATGGGGGGCACAGTTTCGCCTGCCAGGGTAAACCCCCCGTCCAGGCGGAGAACGGTACCGGTCATATAGGGGGCATCCTTAATCATAAAGTTGACGGCCTTCACGACATCCTCAATGGTGCCGATGCGGCCGGCCAGGGTATGGTCAATCAGTGAATCTTTTTCTTCATCCGTGAGCACCTCACGCCATCCCCTTGTGCCCTGTGCATGACGGGTCTCAAAAATACCGAGCATCAGTTCGTTGACCCGGATATGCGGGGCACCCATTCGGGCCCAGGTTTCGGTGAGGGTGGCGACAGCCCGGTTGGCGGCGGCATACCCGTCGTTGAACACCAGGGCCGCAGGACCGGTGCGCCCCACAATACCGGCAATGGAGGACAAATTTATGACCACGGCTTCGTCTGCCGCCTGCAACATCGGATATACGCTGTCAAACACCCAGCGTTTGGCCTTGAGCGTGGTTTCGATTTCAAGGTCCCACTGGTCTTCCACATAGGCACCGTGAACCGTGGGCCACCCGCCCCTTTCGATATTGTTGATCAGGATGTCCAGACGACCGTACGTATCCCGGATGAAATCGGCGACCAGCTGGACATCCTTTACGGAACGCAGGTCTGCATTCAAGATATCATGGTCCGCCCCTGTGGCGGCAAAATCCGTTTCCATCTGTTCAAAAGAATCGTCCCAGTCGTGGCGAGTCAGCACCAGACGTGCCCCCTGTCGTGCCAGATCCAACCCGATGCCCTTGCCGATTCCCTTTACCGCCCCCAGCACCAGGGCGACTTTTCCCTGAACATCCATCTTTAGATATCCACCTTAAGATCCTTGCCGAACAGCCGGTATTTTACCCAGGCAATCCCGAAATCCAGGAGAGCGAAATCATCGGTTTTCAGCGTTTTCATGAGGGTATCCGGAATATTCAGACCCTCCAGCAGGCCATTTTCTAAAATTTCCTGCCGGAAGGTATCCAGGTCATATAGGGCCATATAAAACTGGTCCGACTCTGCGCCTTCCAGTTTACCGGGGCGGATCTGATTTTTCAGGCTGATGAGCTGCATAAGTTTGTCATTCTGGCGGTTGTGTTCGGCCACGTCCTGGCCTTCCAGCCATTTGCGTACCGTAAGATCGTGTTTTGGATCGTGCCCCTTGCAATGATCTTCTTGTATCATGGCATAGAACTCACGGATATTACCGGTTGCCCTGTCCATGGCAATGGCCCGGGCCAGTGGATAGAGCCTGCAGGAGGCCGGCCGGTCATTGTAAACGGTACAACCCGCTTCAGACACCAGCGGGCAGGCATGGCCTGTGGCCGGGTTGGGTTTAAAGGTGATGACGGGCAGACCGGACTCAGGACCGTAGTGCAGGGAGGTATACTCTCTGAGAAACGTGGAGGACGGCATGGCCAGGGCATTTTTCATCCTCAGGATATCGTAGGGAGTCAGGGCCTGGTTCAAATCCCTGCAGCACTCGTTAAAACAGGGGTTGCCGGGACCGCAGTTGAATCCCATGGGGTCATCCAGATCCACCGGGATCATTTCATCGTTATTTCCGTCACTCATTTGGGCGCCTCTATTCCTTATTGTATGCTAATATTTTATAAATTCAGTCCAAACCATAAAACTTTTATAGTGGAAGGGCTAAATTAACACAGAACCCGACACTTTTTCCAGATGATTTTCCTTGCGTCGACCTCACTATATGTGGTAGCTGAACTATCGTTCTTCAATACATATTGTCCGACTAAAAAGTCATCAAAAAAATTGAATAAATTGTTAAATCCTTTTTTTTAAATTTTCTTGACAACAGGCTTTGGAGGGTGCTATTCCCATAACATTTATTTGGCGCAGAAGCTTGAATTTTGCCAAAAGGTCGGGCCAAAGATCGGAAGGTAAAAGACACTGCGCTTTTAATACGGATTAACAGGTCAGCCGGAAAGCTTCGGCTGACCAAATATGTTGATAGAAACGCAGCACAACGGTATTTGTGCAATTTGATTAACTTTATTTATGGAGGTATTTTAAATGCCATCTTTTGTTATCACTGAAAAATGTGACGGCTGCAAAGGCGGGGATAAAACAGCATGCATGTACATCTGCCCCAATGACCTGATGGTTCTGGACGCCAACGAAATGAAAGCATACAACCAGGAACCGGATCAGTGCTGGGAATGCTACTCTTGCGTTAAGATTTGCCCCTCCCAGGCGATTGAAGTAAGAGGTTACTCTGACTTCGTACCCATGGGCGCTTCTGTACAGCCGATGATGGGTACTGAAGACATCATGTGGACCTGTAAGTTCAGAAACGGCGTTGTAAAACGCTTCAAGTTCCCCATCAGAACCACTCCCGAAGGCGAAGCCAACTCTTATGATGATCTGAAGGGTAAAGACCTGTCTTCCGGCCTGCTCTCCACTGAAGAAGCAGACGGCTATGAACTGGTAGCTCCCACCGAGCTGGCATAGGGTCACCTGCATCCAATTAATTTTCTGAACATACTAAATATTTTGGAGGTATATAATGGCATTACCTAACAAACCTGTTGGCGAACTCAAAGTCGTTAGAGAGCCAGAAGTAGAAAAAAGAGACGTTGATGTACTGATCATCGGCGGTGGTATGGCTGCTTGCGGTACCGCATTTGAGATCAAAAAATGGGCCGACGACGACACCAAGATCCTGCTCGTTGACAAAGCTGCCCTCGAACGGTCCGGCGCTGTTGCTCAGGGCCTGTCCGCAATCAACACCTACATCGGTGAAAACAAACCCGAAGATTACGTACGCATGGTACGTAACGACCTGATGGGTATTGTTCGTGAAGACCTTATCTTCGACCTGGGCCGTCACGTTGACGATTCCGTACATCTGTTCGAAGAATGGGGACTTCCCATCTGGAAAAAAACCGAAGACGGAAAAAACCTCGACGGTAAAAAAGGCCAGAAAGCCGGTACCCTGAAGGGCGGCGCTACTCCCGTTCGTACTGGTAAATGGCAGATCATGATCAACGGTGAATCCTACAAGAGAATCGTTGCCGAAGCCGGTAAGAAAGCCCTTGGCGACGAAAACATCCTTGAAAGAGTTTTCATCGTTGAAATCCTGAACGACAAAGAAGATCCTTCAAGAGTTGCCGGCGCTGTCGGTTTCTCCGTACGTGAAAACAAAGTTTACATCATCAACGCCAAGGTTATGATGGTAGCTTGCGGTGGCGCGGTTAACATCTACCAGCCCCGTTCCGTTGCTGAAGGTAAAGGTCGTGCATGGTATCCCGTATGGAACGCTGGTTCCACTTACACCATGGCTCTGAGAGCCGGTGCTGAGCTGTCCATGATGGAAAACCGTTTCACCCCCGCCCGTTTTAAAGATGGTTACGGCCCTGTAGGTGCTTGGTTCCTGCTGTTCAAAGCCAAAACCGTTAACGGCCTTGGTGAAAACTATGCCGGTTCTGACGCTGCTAAAGAAGAACTTGAAAAGTACGCTCCCTACGGAACTGCTGCCGTAACTCCGACTTGTCTGCGTAACCACCTGATGATGAAAGAGTACAAAGAAGGCCGCGGTCCCATCATTATGGAAACCTCCAAGGCTCTCCAGACCCTTGGCGAAACCATGAGCAAAAAAGAGCTGAAGCACCTTGAGTCTGAAGCTTGGGAAGACTTCCTTGACATGTCCGTTGGTCAGGCTGGTCTGTGGTGTGCAACCAACACCGAGCCCGAAAAGAAAGACTCTGAAATTATGCCCACCGAACCGTACCTGCTGGGTTCCCACTCAGGTTGCTGCGGTATCTGGTGCTCCGGTCCCGAAGAAGACTGGGTACCCGATTCTTACAAATGGGGCTACAACAGAATGACCACCGTTCGCGGTCTGTTCACTGCCGGTGACGGCGTTGGCTGCTCCGGTCATAAGTTCTCCTCCGGTTCTCACGCCGAAGGCCGTATCATTGCCAAGTCCATGCTGCAGTACCTGAAAGCCGAAGGCGACAAGGTTACTGGTTTTGCTGAAACTGACCAGGAACTGGTTGATTTCGTATACGCTCCGGTTTACAACTACCTGGACAACTGCGAATACACCACTGCTCAGGACGTTAACCCCAACTACTGCAAACCTGCTGGTATGGCAATGCGTCTGATGAAGATGACCAACGAGTATGGTGCGGGTACTGGTACATTCTACATGACCAACGGCAAATCCCTCGAAGTTCTCATGGGCCTGTTCGAAATGTTCCGTGAAGACCTTGAGAAAATCGCTGCCGGCGACCTGCATGAACTGATGAGAGCTTGGGAAATCAACCATCGTCTCTACACTGTTCAGGCTCATACCCGTCACATCCAGTTCCGTGAAGAATCCCGCTTCCCTGGTTTCTACTACAGAGGCGACTTCATGGGCCAGAATGACGAAGAATGGTTCTGCTTTGTTAACTCTTCTTACGACAAGAAGACCAACGAGTGGTCCCTGAAGAAAGAACCCTACGTGAAAATCATCTCTGACTAAGTGTTAGACGACCGATTTAAACGGTAGTGTTTGATATTGACCTCCAGGTGCCGGTTGTCCGGTGCCTGGGGGTTTTTTCAGATTATGCCGGACACGGCAGGCCTTGAGGCCCTGTCTCCTTTTTTGCAAGGGCGCATCCTTCCCCAAGACACCGATGGATAACAGAATGTGCGCTTTCAAATAAGGAGAGAGGATGCCGGCTGCCGGAACCCCAAATTTTTGTGTTTTTGCGGGTTCCAATCTGAGCGTTGCGGCATTAAACATAAACAAACCCTTAATGATATAACTCAATTGCACGGAGGGACAGCATGACAACAGAAAATTTGGCCCCTATAAGCGGAAGCATCATGGTGGTTGGTGGTGGAATCAGTGGCCTGACAACTGCCCTGGAAGCTGCCGAAGTGGGGTATGAGGTCTTCCTGGTAGAAAAGGAAGCATCCCTTGGCGGAAGAGTATCCCAGTTGAAACACTACTTCCCCAAACTTTGCCCGCCCACTTGCGGCCTTGAGATCAACTACAAGCGTCTCAAAGATAACAAGAACATTAAAGTGTTTACCCTGTCTGAGGTACAGAGCGTAGCCGGCACTCCCGGCGACTACACAGTCACCGTGAAGACCGCTCCCAGATACGTAAACGAAAACTGCACGGCCTGCGGTGAATGTGCCAACGTCTGTGAAACTGAAGTTTCCAACGACTTCAACTTCGGCATGGATAGACGCAAAGCAGCCTATCTGCCCCACAACATGGCCTTCCCCCAGCGTTACGTCATGGATCCTGCCATGAGCACTGACGACCGTGACAAGGTGAAAGAAGCCTGTAAGTACGATGCCGTTGACTTCGACATGGAAGAAAAAACATTTGATCTGAAAGTCGGTGCCGTTGTATTCAACACCGGATGGCAGCCCTACGACGCCACCCGTATTGACAACTTGGGATTCGGCCGTTACCAGAACATCGTTACCAACATGATGCTGGAAAGAATGGCCTCCGGCAACGGTCCCACAGAAGGCAAAATCATCCGTCCTTCAGATGATGAGGCTCCCAAAACCATCGCCTTTGCCCAGTGCGCAGGCTCCAGAGATGAAAATCACCTGTCCTATTGCTCTTACATCTGCTGTATGGCATCTCTCAAGCATGCCACTTACATCAGAGCACAGTATCCGGATGCAAAGATCTACATTTACTATATTGATCTGAGAACCCCGGGCAGAAAATACGAAAACTTCTACGCCAAACTCAAAGAAGATGAGAACGTCTTTTTTGTTAAAGGCAAAGTCGCCGAAGTTTCAGAAGAGTCCGGCACCGGCAACATCCAGCTTGTGGCCGAAGACACCATCTCCGGCGAAAAGGTCAGACAGACCGTTGACATGCTGGTACTTGCCACCGGCATGCAGCCCACGGCGGCCATTGACAAACCCAATGCAGACCTGACCTACAACGACGAAGGTTTCATTGTAAACGACTTTTCCAAAGGCGGCCTGTTCGCAGCAGGGTGTGCCAACAAACCTGCCGACGTTGTCACCTCGAACCAGAACGCAACCGGCATGGCCCTTAAAGCTATTCAGACCCTCAGGAGGTAAGTAACCATGGATAAAAAATTCGGCGTATATATCTGCACAGGCTGTGGCATCGGAGATACCCTGGACATGGAAGATCTGGTGGATG
Organism: uncultured Desulfobacteraceae bacterium; assembly: GCA_913041495.1. Lineage (GTDB taxonomy): Bacteria > Desulfobacterota > Desulfobacteria > Desulfobacterales > Desulfobacteraceae > Desulfobacter. The sequence goes on from CAJWHT010000043.1 coordinate 31,181, forward strand.
TTCCCGAGGAAGAGGGCATCAATTGCACCACCCATCCGTTCCTGTGCTCCAAGGAAGGTGTAGACCTCATCCAGAAGGACATTGACGATGGCAAGGTAAATGCCATGGTTATCGGCGCCTGTTCCAGACGCGTTAACTTTGACACATTCACATTCCCTGGCTGCATCGTAGAGCGTGCCAACTTAAGAGAGGGCGTTGTATGGCCCCACTCCAGAGAAACATATCCTGCGCTCACTGAAGATCAGAAGGATGATGAAGAACATTTTGACCAGATCCAGATGAAAGCGGAAGACTATATCAAGATGGGTATGATCCGCCTGGAAAAGGTCAAACTGCCCGAGCCCTACAAAACAGAATCCTTCTCCAAGAAGATCCTGGTGATGGGCGGCGGTGTTACCGGCATGTCTGCTGCGGTTGACGCAGCCAAGGCCGGCTACGATGTTACCATCGTTGAAAAACAGGCTGCTCTGGGCGGTTACGCTGCCAAGATGAGAAGCCAGATGCCCACGGCAGAACCCTTTGAAACCACTCAGGCGCCTGTGGTTGACGCCCTGCTCCAGGAAGTGGAAGCCTGCCCCAGCATCGACGTTCGCACCAACTGTGAAGTGGCCCGTATCGCCGGCCAGCCCGGTGAGTTCACTGTGACCTTCAAAACACCCGGTGAAAAGATTCCCTTTGACGTACCCTTTCCCCTTCCTGAAGAGATGATGGTTGACGAGAACGGCAAGGAATACGATGCGGAAACCCTTCATGCCAAATACCTTGAGTACAACGAAGGTAGAAAAGACATCCTGAAGCTCGACCCCGAAGGAGAGCTCTACGGTGCTGTGGTTCTGGCCGCCGGCTGGCGTCCTGACAAACTCAAAGGCGACGCCTACGAACACCTGGCACTGGACAACCCCGATGTTATCACCAACGACGAGTTCGAAATGATCGCCGCCAAAGGCAAGATCGTTCGTCCCTCCGACGGCAAAGAAGCCAAGAATGTGGTTTTCATCCAGTCTCCGGGCAAAGATGAGGACGACAGCGACTTTGAATATGCAGGTTCCGTCACTTCCCAGGTTGCCCTGAAGCAGGCCAGCTATGTCACAGAAGATTATGCAGACGGCAAAGCCTACGTGGTTTACCAGCACATGAGAACCCCGGGCCTGCAGGAGCTTTTCTACAAGAGCATGCAGCAGGAAGACGGCATCTTCCTGACCAAGGGCGCCGTCACTGAAGTTACTCCCCAGGGCGACGGCCTGACCGTTTCCGCCACCAACACCCTGCTGGGTGACAACCTGGCTCTTAAGGCCGATCTGGTT
>CAJWHT010000044.1 GCA_913041495.1 uncultured Desulfobacteraceae bacterium
GGTATTCTGGCGGATCATATCCGAGCACAAGGTCAAGACCCTGTTTACGGCGCCCACAGCTTTCCGGGCGATCAAGCGCGAAGACCCGTCAGCCCAGATGATGCGGGATTTTGATCTTTCTGATTTTAACTATCTTTTCCTGGCAGGCGAACGGACAGATCCCGATACCCTGGCATGGGCGGAAAACAGCCTTAAGGTACCGGTGATCGACCATTGGTGGCAGACGGAGACCGGATGGGCAATCGCTGCCAATTGTGTCGGTATTGAGCAGTTCCCGGTCAAACCGGGGTCTCCCACCAAAGCCGCTCCCGGATGGAAGATGGATGTCCTGGACAGTGCCGGACACCCTGTGGCACCGGGTGACATCGGTGCCATTGTGGCCAAGCTGCCGCTGCCTCCGGGCACCCTGCCCACGCTCTGGCAGAACGATGCCCGGTACAAGGATGCCTATCTTTCCGAATTCCCCGGCTACTATGAAACCTCAGATGCCGGTTACATAGATGAAGACGGATATATCTTCGTCATGGCCAGAACCGATGACATTATAAACGTGGCCGGCCACAGGTTGTCCACCGGCGCCATGGAAGAAGCCATTGCAGGACACCCGGATGTGGCCGAATGCGCAGTCATGGGTGTTGAGGACCAGCTCAAAGGGCAGGTGCCCTTGGGGATGGTGGTCTTGAACGCCGGTGTGGACAGAGATGAAGATGAAGTGGTCAAGGAAGTGGTGCAGCTGGTCCGTGAAAAAATAGGGCCTGTGGCAGCATTTAAAACCGCCACAGTGGTCAAACGGCTGCCAAAGACCAGATCAGGCAAGATATTGAGAGGGACCATGCGGTCCATTGCAGATAAAAAGGAATATAAGGTACCTGCAACCATTGACGACTATACCATCCTGGATGAAATCGAAGATTCGTTAGGCAAGATCGGGTATGGAAAAAAAGCGTAAGCGGTTCATAAGCGTAAACCATAAGGAAAGGGGGTGGTTACATATGTCCTGATTATCCGCTCGATAATCAAACTGTAAATCCGATCAACCCAATTAAAAGGTGAAACAGGAGGAAACATAGTATGGATCCAAAAATGTGGGTATATATCCTTTTAGGATTATACATTATTTACTGCTTTTGGTGGGGCCTGAGGGGCTTTTTTACTGAGAAGAAAGCTTCCGGCTACGCCATTGCCGGTCGCTCCATTCCTTTTATTGCGTTCTTGATGGCGGCAACCGCCGCATCCTTTTCCGGCTGGACCTTTATCGGGCATCCCGGCTTGATCTGGAAGGCAGGGCTGGTATACGCCTATGCCTCTTTTTACGTATTAACCATTCCCATCACCGGCGCCTTTTTTGCAAAACGAAACTGGCTCCTTGGCAAACGCTACGGGTTTATTACCCCCGGCGATATGTTTGCCTACTACTACAACAATGAGGCGGTCCGGTGGCTGACAGTCATCGCGGCTTTCCTCTACTCCATCTTCTACTCGGGCCTTCAGCTCATCGCAGCAGCCAAGCTGTTCTACTGGGTAGCAGGGGTTCCCCAGACAGCAGGCCTCATTTTCATGGCCTTCATCGTCTGGTTCTACGTTGTCACCGGCGGTCTTAAGGCCAGTACCTGGGTCGGCGTTCTCCAGTTCTGTCTGCTGGTGGGCGGTATTATCCTCTTAGGCTTCTTCACGATTACCTCGCCGCTGTTCGGCGGCTGGTCCGGTTTTGTTGCCTCAATGAACGGCCTTGAAGACAAATACATGCAGGTACCGGGACTGATCCACTTTGGTCTGGGTACGGGCGGCTGGACAGCGGTCATGATCCTGACCTACATGTTTGCCCTCATGGGTATCCAGTCCTCACCGGCCTTTACCCTGTGGAACTTCGGTATCGCCTCTCCCAAGCCCCTGGCCTGGCAGCAGGTGTTCATGTCCACCTTTATTGTCGGTCTGGCCCTTTTCTTTTTCACCGCCTTCCAGGGCATTGGTGCAAGAATTTTGATGATGGCCGGAGAACTGGCACCCAAGGTTGACGGCGATGTGGTTCCCATGCTGATGACCAAATTCCTCCCGGGTCCGGTCCTGGGTCTGGTATTCTTAGGCGCCATTGCAGCCATCCACTCCACGGCGGCACCTTATATTGGTACCGGCGGTACCATCATCCAGAGGGACGTCTGGTGGCGGTATGTCAGAAAACAGGGCGGTTCCCACTCCGAACAGATCTGGACCAACCGGATCTTTGCCACCATCCTGGCGGTAGCCGCGGTTGTGGTGTCTCTCACCTCATCTGACGCCATCGTTATGATCGGCGGTTTTGCCACGGCTTTCGGTACCATTATGTACCTGTGCCTGCTTGGGGTTCACTGGGGATTCAGGTATCCGAGCGTCGGCGTTGTGTTAGGTCTTCTGGCCGCCATTGCTGCCTGCTTTGTTACCTATTACATCTGGAAGTATCCCCTGTCCATCCATACGGCAGGATGGGGTATTTTCACCGGCCTTGCCGTAGCATATCTCTGCCGCGGTCTTGGTATGAAGGACAGTGAAGAAACCCAGGCCCGCCAGAAAGAGGTCCGTGAATGGCTGGATTCCGTAGACGGTCCCAGCGAAAACGGTAAAAGATGGCGCGCACGGATGAAGATCATCGTTCCGCTGTGGTACCTGCTGGCACTAGGACCTGGCGTTCTTATCGGCAACTCTGCCATTTCATTCTGCGGTTTTCCGGCCATCTGGTCATGGCAGATTATCTGGTGGATCCTAGGCATCGTGATGATGTGGGCGCTGTGCTTTAAAGCGGAGATGTCCACCACCTCCGAAGAACAGATCCGCCGTGCGGATACGGAAACCATGGATGTTACCAAGGAAGCCGATTAACCGGTCCTGTTAACAATTAAGGAGATGATATTATGGCACTTGAAGATAAATATCTTATTGCAACCCTTATATTCTGCGTCCTTTTCGTGGCCTCTTTTGGCTGGGGATGGTGGGGATAAAGCAATCACTTGACATAACCTTATGAGAGAAGAAGAATTCCGGGCCTGTGCCCGGAATTCTTCTTTTGTGCCTTTACATGACCCAAACCAACCGATTCTGGAAATTTGTAGGCCTGAGTCTGACCGGAATTCTCATCTTCACTGGATTTTTGGTGTTTTTGATATGGCGGAATCTTGGCGCAGGTCAAAGCCGTGTGCTGTATCAGATCTTTCAGGAAAATCTATACACCCTTCTGGGCCTCGCCTTTTTGATCCTAGGCTCCCTGTGGGTGGTCTTTGACATTACCTACAATCGCTACATCCTTCCCCTCAAACGCATGGCCGCTGAAGCCGGCATGATTTACGACTCTAATCCTTCCCACCGTATCCGCGTCCGCGGCAGCCGGGATATCCGTGAAATGGCCAGAGTCATCAATGATTTTGCCGACATGTTTGAAAACCTCAACAAAACCATCACCCAGCAGATCCTGACGGCCAGAAAAGAAACAGAAAAGGAAAGAAACCTTCTGGCTGCGATCATGGGAGAATTGCCCCAGGGTATCGTGGTCTGTAATAAAAACGGACGGATTATCCTGTTTAACTCTCTGGCCAAAAGCCTTTTTACCCCGGAACCCGCCTCAGGGTCTTCAGAGTTTTTTCTGGGACTTGGACGGTCCGTCTTTCACCTGGTGGACAAGGCATTGATTACCCATGCCATGGATGAAATCATCGAACAGATGAACACCCCAGACACCTCAATCGGTTCATTTTTTATCACCCCCATTGCCGCAGGTCGGCTCATCAGTGCCGAAGCCATTCCGGTTCTGGACAATGAGCGCCGGATGACCGGATTCATCCTGGCTTTAAAGGATGTGTCGGAACGCATTGAAAAATACCAGACCGTTGACAATAGTTTGAAAGCGTTCAGGCAGCTTATCCATGCCCCTGAGCCCATTTCACCAGAGGTGATGGTGGCCTCATTTGACCAAATGGCGCAAGTCATCAAAAACATAACCTTTTCAAGTCTTCCCCTGACCACGCTTCCTTTGGACACGTTCTTGCCCATGATTCAAAAAAAAGCCGCCTTTCAACTGGATGTCAGGGTAAATATCTTTCGCCCGCCCAACCGCTTGCGGATTCTGGCCGACACCTATTCCATCACCCAGGTATTTTTATCTGTGTTTAAAACTTTGGCATCCGGGACCCGGATGCAAGAATTTGATCTAAGTGTATCCGACAATGAAAAACAGATCGGGTTCCACATCTCCTGGGACGGCACTTTTTGCACCATGTCATTGATAGAGGCCATGATAAAAGAGCGGTTGAACGGACTTCCCAGTCTCGGTTACATATTAAAGTTCAACAACGCCCGCCTTACGCCCCTCACCCGTGACAAAGAAAAGTGTACAGGGATCGGTCTTACCTTCCTTGCCGGAAAACCGTCCGGATCTGCCAGAAAGTCCGGTGCACCGGTTATTTCCAATTCCAGACCCGAATACTATGACTTTAACCTGTTCAACGTCACGGACTCTGTTGAGAATGTTCTGGACACCCCTTTAAAAAAACTGACCTATACCGTGTTTGATACGGAGACAACGGGATTAAATACGGAAACAGATGAAATCATCTCCATCGGCGCCGTTCGGATTGTCAATCAACGGATTGCCTACCAGGATTCCTTTGAAGAACTGATCAATCCGGAACGGGACATTCCCATCGCCGCCTATAAGATCCACGGCATCAGCTATGAGATGGTCAGGGAAAAGCCCACTATCAAGGCGGTGCTGCCGGCCTTTAAGACCTTTGCCTCAAATACGGTTCTTTTAGGCCATAACCTGGCCTTTGATATGAAAATGATCAAAGTCAAAGAACCCCTCACCGGTATCCGGTTTGACAACCCCGCCCTGGACACCCTGTTGCTCTCAGCCGTACTTCACCCGGTTCACCAGCAGCATGACCTGGAAAACATTGCCCGCAGGCTCGGGGTCAATATCCTTGGACGCCACACGGCCTTGGGTGACGCTATCACCACGGCTGAAATTTTCCTGAAACTTCTACCCATACTCAACAGCAACGGGATACTGACGCTTAAAGATGCCCTGAGGGCTTCAAAGAAAACCTACTATGCAAGATTAAAATACTGACCGGCTATTGATCCCATACCGGGTCAATGATAGAGGTGAATAACACGCATTGTAATAAATTCAGGAGGAATCATCCATGAAAAGCCCCTGGGTCACGTTTGCAGGTATCTGTTCTCTGGTTTTCGGCATTGTCATTTTCAGCGTTATTTTCGGCGGTTACAGCAGCCTGCTGCGATCGCAAAACCGGATTTACACGGCAAAAAATCAGCTTGTTACCCAATGCCGTGAGCAATTGGGCCTCATTGAGGATTTGCCTGGGGCTCAGATGGACGCACTTCCATTGGACACCATGACCCGTCTCAATGAGGCAACAGGGAAAATTAAACGCATATTGGACGCCATAGAGACCTCAAAAGAACCGCTTGAGCCGAATCTGGTCAACGATTTTGAGTTGGCCCAGATCCAGGTGAATCAGTCCATTGCCCTGGCGGCAGACCAGATGGGCACAGGTGAAGAGAATAAAGATTCGCCGTCAAATCAAGGGACCGCCGCCTTTAAAAAAAGATCTTATGAACTTGAAACCGCGGTATTTATCATGGGGAAACGGTACAACAAGGAAGCGCGGTATTTTAACACCCGCACAATGGTATTTCCCGGATTTTTGATTGCACGGCTCTTTGGGCTGGATCGCATAAAATTTCCAGAATTAGATGTCCGGCGCCTGGCACCTTCCGGTGACAAAAGGACCGCCAGTGCATCCTGAAATCCCCCGCAACCCAGGTCTTCCCTTTGCCGCACTCACGTCGGATGAAGAACGCCGGCTGGTGGACAACCTGGCATTCATCACCATTGCCAAAGGACATGTCATATACACCCAGGAAATCAGCCGGGTGACCCAAATTTATATTATCGTCTGGGGCCGGCTGTCCTACAGGTTTACCCGTGGGACCGCAACCCTTTTGAGCGGAACCTTATCCACCAACGATATTTTCGGCGGCTTGTCAGTACTATTTAACGATCACATGGCCATCCATACCCTGGTGGCTTTGGAGGAATGCCGTTGCCTGGTACTGGACAAGGATCTGTTTACTGATCTTTGCCGGTGCAACCCTGACTTTTTTGATTATTTTGCCCTGCGGCTGGGCAGAGCCATGAAGGACAAAACATTTGCCGATGTTCTTGCCCGCAGGAAACTTGACAGATCCCTCAACCTGCCCTTTTTTAACCAGCCTGTCTCTGCTATTTTCAGGGCCAATATTGCCACCTGTGCCGAAGACGCCACCATCCGCGAGGCCGCCCGGAAGATGACCCGGCAAAAGGCCAATGCTATTTTGGTTAAATCCAAATCAAAACAAATTAAAGGCATCGTGTCGGATTCGGACCTGCGCAGCCGGGTTGTGGCAAAAAACCTGCCCTTGTCCACACCGGTATCGGATATCTTTTCCGCCCCCCTCATTACCATTTCTTCCGATGCCCAGGTGTTTGAAGCCTTTCTGACCATGGTTAGCAAAGACAAACGCCATCTTGCAGTCACCGGCAACGCAGGAGATATCTCGGGTATCATCAGTGAAAAAGATCTGATTGATGCCCAGAGCAGATCCACCTTTCTGCTGATTAAATCCGTGCGCGCCGCAAAGGGGATGAAAGATCTGGATAACATCCACGCCCGGCTTGAACAAATGCTCTTAGATCCCATTGGAAACGGTGCAAATGCCGATTATATCACCCGCTTGATCACCACATTTTCAGATGCAATCATAGACAGGGTCATCACATTTGCACTGGAACGGTCCGGACCGCCTCCGTGCAGATTCGTCTTTCTGACCATGGGCTCTGAAGGACGCGGGGAGCAAACCCTGATATCGGACCAGGATAACGCCATTGTATTCGAGGATATGGAAGATGAAGGCGAGGCCAAAGCGGCAAAGGCCTTTTTTGATACCCTTTCTAAACGCATCTGCTCTATGCTCGACCGCGCCGGTTATCGCTTTTGTGACGGAAACAACATGGCTCAGAATCCTGATTGGTGCCAGCCCCTGGGCGTGTGGAAATCCTATTTCAAACGCTGGATCCGGGCCGCATCCCCTGAAGACCTTCTTCATTCCAGCATATTCTTTGATTTCCGACCCACCTGGGGGCAGATTTCCCTGGCAGAAGAACTCAAATCATTCCTATTAGCCGCCATCGGCGGCTGGTCTGGATTTCTGCGGAACATGACGGAAAACGCCATCTATTTTAAACCGCCGCTGGGGCTTTTCGGAAAATTCATGGTGGAAACCAAAGGAGAGTACAAGGACGCTCTGGATATTAAGCTTTCCATGTTGCCCATTGTTGATTTTTCACGGATATATGCCCTTCAGAACGGTATCCCCCAGACCAATACCCTTACCCGTTTATTTCGTCTATATACCCGCCATGCCCTGACCTCCAGGGAGTATACCGATATTGTTCAGGCCTATAATTTTTTGATGGGGCTCAGATTCCGCCGGCAGATCACTGCCGTCATTGACGAAGAAGCAACCCCGGATAACTATATTTATCCCGGCAATCTATCCAGCCTCGACCAGATGATGCTCAAAGAAACCTTCAGATTGATTGAAAAACTCCAACAGAAGCTGAATATAGAATTTACCGGAGTTGCCTGATATGAACCGGACCCACTTTTTCGGTGCCCACTTCTCGGTTGCCGGCGGACTTGAGAATGCCTTATACAGGGCTCAGGAACTCAATTGTGATGCGGCACAGATTTTCACCAAAAACGCGCGCACCTGGAAAGATCCGGAACTGACCCGGGAACAGGTGACCCGTTTTGATAATGCCAGAAAGAAAACCGGTATCACCCGGATCTTCTCCCATTGCACCTATCTGATCAATATCGCGTCAACGGAACCTGAAAAACTTAAAAAATCCGTATCCGTTCTCAGGGCGGAGATGGCACGCTCCGGTACCTTGGGCTTAAAAGGCGTTGTTCTTCATCCCGGGGCCCATCTTGGCCGGGGCACCGAAGCCGGACTTGAGACGGCCCGGTCAAGTCTTAATGCCGTGTTATCCTTGGACGACGGCTGGTTTCCCGAACTTCTCATCGAAACCACCGCAGGCGCCGGCACCTGCCTGGGCAGCCGGTTTGAAGAAATCGGCCAGTTGATCCGAAGTCTTGACCGTCCCGAAGCGGTTGGGGTCTGCCTGGACACCAGCCATGTGTTTGCCGCAGGATATGATCTGCGCACCACCGCTGCCCTGAACGGGACTTTGGATGCCTTTCACCGGCATATCGGCATGCAGCGGCTCAAGTTGATTCATGCCAATGATTCCATTCCATCTCTGGGAAGCCGGAAAGACCGCCACACCCATATCGGCGCAGGCCTGATCGGCCGCAGCGGTTTTGGGGCACTTATGACCGATAACCGCCTTAAATTCCTACCCGTTATTCTGGAAACCCCGAAAGAAGCAGATGGGGCTGACATGGACGAAATCAATCTGAATTCGCTCAGAGAATTGGCACTTTGATCCCAAAGGGCTGATAGTCTGCGAATAACCGCGCCAATTAGCACATTGACAACCCCAGGTAAATTTAATACCATGAAATAACCTGCATCGTAACCGGAACAATTCGCCAAAATCGGAGACAGTATGAACAATCCCAAAAAACAGTATGCAAAAAGCGAGATGCTGTCATTTGCCGCGGAAGCCCCACAGGACAGGCCGCTTGCTCCCCATAAAAGCTTCAAACTGTTGATTGTGGATGATGAAAATGAAATCCATGTGATGACAAAACTGGTTCTCAACGATTATCAATACCAGGATTACGGTCTTGAGTTCATCTCCGCATTTTCAGGTGCCGAGGCAAAAGAGGTGTTAAGGCAGACGCCAGATATTGCCTGTTGCCTGTTGGACGTGGTGATGGAAACCAAAGATGCCGGACTGGACGTGGCCAAATTTATCCGGGAGGAAATCAATAACACCAAAATACGCATCGTACTGAGAACGGGGCAGCCCGGCAAAGCCCCGGAAAAAGATGTCATTCTCAACTATGATATCAATGATTACAAAGAAAAAACAGAACTGACCAACCAAAAGCTTTTCACCACCATTACCACGGCGCTTCGTTCTTACATTCACCTGGTGGAACTAGAGGAAAAAAACAAGGAAATCAAGGCAAAAAATATACGGCTGAACGAAGAAATCGCCCGAAGAATTGTTGCCGAATCCAACCTCACCAAGTACAACAGAAGCCTTGAGCGGATGATTGAAAGCAAAACCCAGCGGCTCAAAGACGCTCTGAGCACGCTTGAGGCCACGGAAAAGCAACTGATGGTCACCCAGAAAGCCGCCATTGTTTCCGACCTGTCCGCAGCCTCTCTGGATTCCCTGACTTCCTCCAATGAGATGATCAGAAGCAATCTTTCAAAGATGACCCGGTATCGTCAGCAAATCACCTTTCTGCTTGAAAAATACAACACCCTTGAAGCGATCATCACGTCACATAAGGGAACCCGGCAGGAACTTGAAGCGGCGGCACGGGCCCAGACCCGTGAAATAGAGGCCTACAAATCTGAGATAGACCTGGATGCCATCCTCGAAAAATACCCCCAAATAATCCAGGATTCCATCGAAGGCATTCAGAAAATCGCCGATGCCATCAACGATATCAAACTCTTTGTTGCCATCAATGATGAGCCCCATAAATCCGTCGATCTCAATTCACTGGTGAAGGATATCTCAGGCAGACTCACGTACCAAGACCGGCGTATTAATGTGCAGTTGGATTTGCAGGAGATCCCTGAAGTCACCCTGCCAAAACAAAGTATCTGCCAGGCGATTCAGGCCGTTGTGGACAATGCACTCAAGGCCGTTGCCACCCAGGGCATCATCTCCATATCCAGCCGGTACGAAGATCCATGGATTTCCATCACAGTCAGTGATATCGGTGTGGGGATTACCCAGGAGGCCATGGAAAAGATATTTACCCCCTACTACACCGGATGGCATAACGGCCATAAGGGGCTCGGCTTATCCTTTGCCAAAAGTACAATTCTAAGCTGCGGTGGTGATATCAAGGTATCGAGCACCGCCAGCGAGGGGACCACCGTGGTCATCTATCTTCCCAGTCAGACACCGGCTCCTGAAATTCCGCCCAGACCATAAAAATCAAGACCGTATCCCCCTGCCCTGTTGAAGTGTGACGATCACAGCCTGAAGGATTTATTGCAATGGTCACAGGTGCTGACGCCCTGCACCTGTTTGCAGTGCAGGCATTTGTCTACAAGATAGCGAACTTTTCCCTGGGCCTTGCCGCACTCGCAGCAGGTCCAGTCTTTTTTGGTGGAAACCAGCCGAAAGCAATGGGGGCACTTGATGGGCACCCGTCTGAATATCAGAAATGATATCCCGGCCAAGAGGAAAAACGGGCCCATCAGCTTGAACTGGGGGCTGGATGCAAATTGATCCAATTCGGATGCACCGGTTAGTATGATGTACAAAAGAAAGGCAATGGTGGTGACGGCGAGGAATTTAAATCGAAAATGAAAAAACACGGCTTTCTCAGGGGAATTATCCATGGGTTTGGCTCCTCCGGTGTCTTGGTGAGATTCATTTCAAAAACAGGCGCAACGTCTTCTATTTTGTTTCAGAAAGCACACCGGAAGTCAATCTTCTTTTACCGGGAATCATCCGCCCAGGTGGGTCCTGATTTTCTACAGGTGCAGGCCGGGGGTCATCTTTTCCTCAAGTTTTTGCCGCTGATCCTCAAAAGAAAGAGTTTCCCTGTCCGGATAAAAGGGAGAATCAAAGCGCAGGGTGACCTTTGAAAATGGCCTGGGCAGCATAAACCGGTCCCAAGAGTTAAAAAACCATGCATCGTCCGCCTCTGTGTAGAAGGGAACGATAACAGCGTTGGTATCCAGGGCCATCTTAATGATACCGGGCTTTATCTTGCCGATGGGCCCTCTTGGGCCGTCCAGAATATGGGCACCGAAACGGTGTTCCCGGATATGATCGATCATGGCATCCATGGCCGGTCTTCCCCCTCTGGAGGACGAGCCCCTGGGGGTATGCCACCCGGTTCTGTTTGCAACACCGGAAATCAGGTCCCCGTCACGGCTCTGGCTGATCATCAGCCCGGGGTTCAGGTTGGCATAGGTTTTAAAATGACGGATGGCCGAAAAAAACTGCTGATGCCAGGTACAGATGATCACCGTCTTTCCTTTGGCCAGAAGATGCCGGAAATTCTGCTCATTTTCCACATTGAAGCGGAATGTTTTCGAATAGATCCGGATCAGGTAGTAGGCAAAAAAAATAAAGGCTCTGGTATAAATAATAAATTTAAGTCGTTTCAGCATTTCAGGTCTCTTGAGTTGTCAAATCAATTGGCAAAGACCTGAAACTTACCAGATTCCCGCCGGAAATCAAGATGAAAGATCTCAGGCAGTCCGATAGCCGGCGACGCCTACTTGAGCTTGAACAAGGTTTTTACATGATGGGTGTCTGCATCCTTTTTTTCAGAAGGTCCCGGTTTATGGATGAAGATGCGGCCCGGATCAATCTTGCCGGAGGCCATGAGATACGACTGTATGCGTTCACTTCTTTGCATAGCCAGGGCTTCCAGATCCGACTGAGTGACAGATATGGCCGTGATGAGCAATTTTTCCTTTTCATCGGTGCCGATAGGCATTTCTTTTCCTGAGGCATCTTTGGGTTTGGGGAAATCTGCCGCCGCGTATGCCGCATCAAGGGCAGCAGCCTTTTGTTCCGGGGTAACGGCGTTCATCTTAAGGGCCTCAGGCGATACCGTATCCGTAAGATATCCGGCAAGCAGGGTATTGTAGCGTTGGGCACGCAATTGCGCCTCATCCCGATCCCTGTCAAACCGTCCGAGAATTTCAAGGGAAATTTTTGGTTTTTCCACCAGCAGGGTGGCCAACTGGTCCAATTTTTTCCTGGTATCATCATCCAGGGTGTGGTCGCCGGGGGTGAATGCCACAAAACCGAGTTCTTCCCCTCCAAATCCCATAAGGCTGCCCAGAATTTTAAACGGTGCTTTAACAATGCTCAGCATCAGGTTCGACACGGTTTTGAAAACCACACGGCCGTAGCTGAATTCCGGGTCACTGAGATCCCCTTTGACAGGCACATCCAGGTCGATTTCCCCTTTTGAATTCTTCAGAAGGGAAACCGCAAGCTCAACCGGCAGGCTTGTGGCATCATCACTTTCCACCCGTTTGCCCAGAGTAAATTGGTCAAAAAAGATACGATTAGACGAGTTGAGCACGGTACCCTGGATATTGTACTTAAGATCCAGCATTAACTTGCCCTTTTCTATTTCATACCCCAGGTATTTACCCGCATAGGCGTTAAACTGCGGCAGTTCGATATTTTTGAACGATACCCCAAGATCCACCCCGGGCGTCTGCTTAAGTGGATCAATGGTGCCGGAAATATCAAGGGGGGAATGTGACCCGTGTAACCCCTTTAGCCGGACTGTCGCAGGTTTTGTTCCCCTGGAGGAAAGACCGGTCACACTTCCGGTGATATCTGTCATATTGGCTGTAAAATTAGGTTGGGTCAGATAGTCCGTGAAATTCACGTGTCCGCCCTGGATGGTAATGGTGTCAATGGCCACATCTGGAAAGGGATCGGTTTTGGCTTGCGCCGTCCTGTTCGCCTCCCCGGTATCGACATCTTTTTTAACGATGATTTCACTGATATTCAAACGGCCTTCTTTTGACAAAACCGCTCGTTTGTAAAAATCGGTCAGAGAAACCTCCCGGACATGAACCTTTACCGGGTTTACCGAGACATCCATTCCTCCGAGATAAAATGTTTTGCACCTGAAAAAATCATTTCCCGAGACTTTGCTTTTAGAGGTAAAGTCGTTGACACCGGCCTCTCCTTGGAAGGAAACCACCGGATTTTCCAAATCCGCCCAGCCCAGGGCGACATCCCCTTTTGCCTGGATGTGACCGCTGCCGATGGTCAGGTTGAGGTAATCGCTGAAATACGGCTGAAGGGTGGTGAAATTGACCTTATTAAACCGGACGGCTATGTTTGCTTTAGCACCCGGGATATCCGTTGTGCCGTCCAACATCACTTTGCCCCCGCTTTTAAGGGTCATCTGCGCCGTGAAATCCCCTTTGTGATTCGCTTGGTCGGTCCCGAAAGGCCTGGCGCGTATCTTTATGTCCGACACGTTGATATTGACAGGTTCCCTGTGCATCTTATCTGAGAAACTGATGGCGTAATCGTCCACTGCCACCCGGTTGATTTTCAGGTCCCAGGCAGGTCTTTTTTCTTTGGTGGGTTCCGAATCTTTCTTGTCCTTTTCTGTCTTATACGTGCCGGAGGTTTTCATAACCGGAAGGTTCTGGATGGTCTGTGCAATATTGATCATACCTTTCCGGTCCCTTACGGCCCGGATGCGTCCTTGGGCAGACGAGACAGATCCGATTACAAGCGTTTGATCTTCCAAGCCAAGGCGGATATCCGAGAGATTCAAATTGCCCAAATGAACCGCCGGGCCGTCTCCTTTTTGATCTGCCAAACGGATGTCCGACACGCTAAGATGCCCCTGACTCAACTCCCCGCCGGGCGTACCGCCTGATAGACCAAACTGATAATCCGCACCGATCCCCACAGAACCGATATCCAGTGCGTCTCCGATATAGGGGGTATAATAGGGGTTGCAATTTGACGGCAGGATGCCTTCGGCTAAAAGGTTGCCTTTAAGATCTATGGCAGGGCCGCTGTCAGAGACGCCGACACTGGCCTCTCCCTTTACGGAAAGCTGTTTGACCGTTTCGCTGACTGCGGTCAAGGCATAGGTCAGTGTCAGTGTCTTGCCGGCTTTCAGATTCCGGACAATAAGACCTGCGTTCTTGACCTTGGTGTTGAACTCCGGAGACACAGACTTATCACGGAAATTGACAGTGGCGTTTTTAATCTCAGCCATACCGATGTCGATGGGAAAAGGAGATATTGCCGTACTAATAGGGGACTGTTTATCAGCGGTTTCGCTGGACCCATCGGTTTTGCCCAGCAGAAGCAAGGATTGTAATTCGCCTTCGCTTGTTCTTTCCAGGTGAACTTCAGGGCTGTCCGCAAGGATGCTGTTGATCTTGATTCCACCGGAAAGATAATCATCTACAGCCGTTTGGATGCTCAGTTTTGGCATTGCTGCCAGCGGCAGGATTTCTGATGTGCCTTGGGGGCGGATGCCCAGTGAGAAATCATTCAGCGTCACAGGGCCGTTTACCCCGATCCTGGGCTTGGATTCACGATCCTCATAATCAATGACAAGGGCGGCGTCAAGATTGCCCGGAGACTGAACAACAAAGCCTTCCGGCAGAGACACATAAGGAAGGTATGCAGCCAGTGCCAAGGCATTCATTTTCAGTTCAAGATGTGCCGAAGGTTTCTCTGCAAAGGGCAGACCGTTCATTTCGATGGCAATGGCCCCACCGTTGAGTGTGAATCCAAGGCTTCCGGCAGCAGGGATATGGCGTTCTTTGGCCAGGCCTGAAACCAGGGGCAGGGTTAAGGATAGATTATCAATGCGGTGTTCGCTCCCTCTGATTCGGTCGTTAAAGGTAACCTGCCCACCGGAAAGCGTAACGTTGGAAAGCCTGAAGGGCAAACCACTGTTATTATTCTTTGCCGAAGCTGGTTCCGATGCGGTTTCGCCGGAAAAGCGTTGAATAATATCTGATACATTTAGGGTGTTGTCCGCATTGAGTTCAAGGGCCAGCCGGGGGGTGTCCACCACCACCTGTGTTATGATCGGACAAAGGGCAAAGATCGAACGGCCGGACAAATCCACTTGAAGGGCCTTAACAGACAAAAGGGCGGTGGCTTGTCCGCTGTCCCCATTTTTATCGGACGTATGGTGAGATGCGACAGCCAGTTGCTCTATCCCCCCTGCCAGGGTCCACGGGTTAAAATGGACATTGTCCACCTGAATAGGTCTTCCGATAATCTTTTCCAAACGGGAATTTATGAACCACTTGGCAGTCATGGGAACAACCAAAAAGCCGGACAGGGTGTACAAAACCACCGCTGCGGCGATACCGATGCCGAGACGTTTAAGTAAAACTTTTTTGTCCATATTCTCCTCCGACTTGAATTTTTGGTGGCGCGAACGAGACCATCGGCGCAATTAAATCAGTCCGGCCAGCGGTCCCCCTGCCCTGCCCATTTCCCTGACCCGTCTTTCAATCTCAGGGTCAGGTTCTAGCGGGCTTGCGTGAAAAGGTTTTATCCTGGCGTCTATGATGAGAGAGCCGCTGCATCCCCAGTGCTTATGAACGATACGCTCATTAACGCCGTAAATGTCATGGGACGGGTTTGATCTCAAAAAGGTTACCCATAGAAAGTTGGCAAAGCTTTTGGCGGCAAAGGCAGGATCATCCGCTACCACAATCAGTGGTATCCCCTCCAGGCCTTCCACCTTTTCCAGGTGGCTTGTCAGCCGACCCATCACCCGGCCTTCGGACTCATACTCCTGAAACCCGGGGCCTTTGACCACGGCCATGCCCGGGGCGGCCATCACCGGCGCCTTGAATCCTTCCGGCAGGGAAAAGCCTTCCGGCAGAAAGGATTCAAGCGTTCTGATCCTGGGACCGGCCGCTGCAAAGACCACCTTGGATCCTAGGTTCAGCCCCCGGCCGGAATAATCCAGCGTATCCATGGTGGTACGGGTGATAAAATGAATGTCCCTTGAAAAATCAATCCGCTCCAGCAGGTGCTTGAAAAAATCCTGCTCACAGTTCAGATCAAGGCCGGGATCGTCTTCATGCGCACAGATGCACAGGTACTTGGCCAGGGAAAGTTGCCCCGTGCCGAGAATGGCACTGGCATGGGTTAAAATTTCCCTGGGCTGCCGTGATTCATAAGGGACGTATCTCTCATGGGCCTTTGCCAGTAACAGCGGATGAACGCCTGCGTCATCCACGGCATTTACCCCGGTGACGCCGGGAAGGGTGTCCGTAATGGCTGTGCGGGTAATTTCGTGGATGAGGCGGCCAAAGTTAGAATCCTCCTGGGGGGGACGTCCCACCACCGTAAAAGGAAATATGGCACCGGGACGGTGATACACGGCCTCTACCTTGAGATAGGGAAAGTCATGGGTCAGGGAATAATATCCCAGGTGGTCACCAAACGGGCCCTCTGGCTTCGTGGCGTGGGGCATGAGCAGGCCTGTAATACAGAAATCTGCATCTCCTGACAGAATGAATCCGTTTTCTTCCCGGTATCTGAAATTTCGGCCGGCAAGGGCACCGGCAAAGGCGATTTCAGGCACATTTTCAGGAAGCGGCATCACTGCCGCCAGGGTATGGGCCGGCGGGCCGCCGATAAATATGGACACCTTCAAAGGACGGTCCATTGCCATGGCTTTTTTGTGATGGGCCGAAATCCCCCGGTGGATCTGGTAATGAAGGCCGATTTCCCGATTGGGTGCATAGGCGTTTCCGGTGAGCTGCACCCGGTACATGCCCAGGTTCGATGTCAGCATGGCGGGACGTTCAGGGTCCCGGGAAAAGACCTGGGGCAGCAGCACAAAGGCCCCCCCGTCCTTTGGCCAGCACTGGATCAGGGGCAGCCTGTCGATGGTGGTTTTCTGTGATAGGGCACCATGGGTCCGTACGGGCAGGGCATGGATCAGGGCTTTAGCGGCATTGAGCCCCCTGGCCGGTGACCGAAGCGCAAGTGAAGGATCGGAGCGAAGGTCCACCAGCGCTTTGACCTGCGCCAACTGGGGCTCGAATATTTTCCGGGTCCGTTCCCAGGTGCCGAACAGGTTGGACAGGGCAGGAAAGCCGGCGTGTTTCACACGGGTAAACAGCAGGGCCGGTCCCTTAGCCCGGTGAACCTGGCGGGTGATTTCCGCCATTTCAAGGTGGGGGTCCACCTCATGGTCTATGACGGCAAGTTCGCCTATTTTTTGTAGAAAGGCTGCTGTCTCTTTCAGCGATGAGAATTTCATAACTCTATTTTGGCTCTCTGCGCGAATCCACGCCGGTTGTCCATGTAGTAGATGTCGTCGGGAACAAACCGGTAAGGCCTGGCGCGGTAATGTGTTTTAAAAAAATCAATGGGATTGGCCCCAACAGCCTGAATGCCGAATCTTCTGGCATAGGCGCCGGCCGCACGTATCGTGTCAGGATCCGCCGGACACGGTTCAATTCGTCCTGACATCTGGATACCCCGAAGCCGGGTCACATCCCTTGAATCTTCAAACAGGGATGCCGCACATGTCTTGCCGGCCCCGTTGACGATATGCCGTGACCTAGGGCTGGAAAAAAAGAAAAAGCATGCAGCCCGGTACAGGTAATATACGGGTGCGGCCCAAGGATTTGTTCCGCCTGTGGAAAGGGTCAGGGTCCGGGTGGCGTTTATCAGCGAAAGGCACTCCTTCCGGATGTCTTGCCGGTCCTTTGGGTGTTGATCCGTAGCTATTCGGTCCGGATCAGTTGGCATACCCCCACGCTTTCAACCGTTTATAGGCGTACTGGCTGTACTTGTTGGACGCATAATTGATCGCTTCCAGATAGTTGCGGTAAAGGGTGGCGGCCGGTGCTTTCTGTTTGTCCTTGTCCAGGGCGTACCCCCTGTAAAATGTCACCTGGGGGTTTCCGGGCAGCATCTGATCACAGCGGAGAAAATCCTGGTTGGCCTGGTTGAACTTATTGGCCGACAGGTTGGCCAGGCCGGAGATATAATGTCCCTGGGATTCTTCGGGATAAAGCTGTTTTGCCTTATCCGCATAGGAAACGGCCTGATCCGCTTTTTTCCGGATCAGCATGCATTTGGCCATGAGCACATGGGCGGTATAATCCTGATCCCATTTTCTGATGGCGGACAGGAATGCCGATTCAGCCTTGTCATACTCCTCTTTGCCCAGGTGCTGCTCACCCTGCTGGAGTAGCTTGACAGCCTCCTTTTTGCTTCTGAGGGCGGCGATATTGTCCATATACCGGTCTCTGTGAAGCGGCAGGTCCCTTGTGGCGGCATATTCTCCGGCATCCCTTCGTATGGCAGCTTCCAGGCGTTCCGAACTCATGGGATGGGTGGAAAAGAGCATCTGCACACTTGAAGAATGCCCCTTGTTCAGATTATTGAGCATGTCCATCAAGCCCACAAATCCACGGGAATTGTATCGCGAGGAGGTCATATACTGGTGGCCCAGCCGGTCTGCCTCCCGTTCGTTTGCCCTGGAGTAGCTGGAAAGAAAAAGACCGGTACTCAGGGCGCCCAATTGCTGGGTGAGTTCCCCCAGCCCGGGTGCCTGGGTGTTTGCGATAGCTGCCAACACCCCGACCACTTGGCCTGATATGGCGCTTTTGGACTGCTGTTCCGCCGTATGCCTGGCATTGACATGGCCCAGTTCATGGCCGAGAAGTGCGGCCAGTTCCGCCTCATTCTGAAGTTCCAGCAAAATTCCGCGGGTAACGGCAATGGATCCGCCTGGAAAGGCGTAGGCGTTGATATAGGTGGCATTCACACATTGAAAATTGTAGGGCATATCCCGTCGGTGAACCACGGATTGCATCCCCTTTCCAACGCCTGCCACATAGTCGTTCAATGCACGGTCCTGGGTCACCCCGTAATCCGATGAGAACTGGAACGGTGATTGCTGGCGGTCAATGGCCACTTCCTGCTCCCTGGACATCAACATCAACTGCTTCTGGCCGGTTACAGGGTCCACCGCACAACCGCTGAAAACGCTAAGCCCTGCCACGGGCAATGCCGCAAAGGCAGACAGCCGCAAGAAATCCCGGCGGGATAATGTGGTGCGTCTGTGCCCCTTCCCTGCCGGGCCTATCTGTTCAGATAATCCCGTCTTCATACCTAACCTTCCAAAAAAATGAATAATTAAAACCGTCTCATCGCGGATCCTATAGTCATGACATCCGCTTGTTGAATCAGTGTTCTTTTACAAAAATGGCAACGATGAAAAAAAGCACTCCAAGTCCCACCAGCACAGCGGACAGGTGAACCTCGTAGAAAAGAACATCAAGGGAATTGCGGACGCTTTCATAGGAAATAGCGTTCACAACGCTTTGCGCCACATCTTCGGACAGGGAAGAAAGCGTGATATCGGCCCAGATGTTGTCCGAATTGGTAAAACTGGCTATCATACTGAGCACTCCTACGGTAAACGCAGAGAGAAGAGATACAATCCCGAGTTTTGAAAACATAAGTGTCGTTCCTGTGATCTTTGGTTTGTTTGCCAACCCCAATACTATATCGACCGGCCGTGCCGATAGTCAAACCTTTTTCACCGCCCCGCTTTATTTTGCCACGTGCTTGTGTTAAATCAGGTGCGGAACCAAGACAATGACTACTTCATCTACCTTAAAAAAGATTGGATTCGCCTCGTTCATCATGATGGCGTCCGTGTTTGCAAGCCGGCTTATCGGACTGGTCCGCGAATCCACTATCGCCATGGTCGGCGGAAACAATGCCGGGGTTGATGCCTACCAGGTGGCATTTGTCATCCCGGAGATCCTCAACCACGTGGTGGCTTCGGGATTTTTATCCATTACGTTTATTCCGATTTTCGCAACATACATTAAAGATAAAAACGAAGCCGAGGGGTACCGGGTTTTTTCCATTGTCATGAACGGCTGCGGAACGGCGCTTTTAGGGTTCATTGTACTGTCCATGATTTTTACACCGGAACTGATCGGACTGCTCGCCCCAGGCCTCACGGATCCGGTCACGGTTTCCCAGGCCGTTCGCATGACCCGGATCATTATTCCCGCCCAGTTTTTTTTCTTTTGCGGGGGACTTTTTATGGCGGTTCAGTTTGCAGGTGAACGCTTTTTCATCCCGGCCCTGTCACCG
Source organism: uncultured Desulfobacteraceae bacterium (assembly GCA_913041495.1). Classification (GTDB taxonomy): domain Bacteria; phylum Desulfobacterota; class Desulfobacteria; order Desulfobacterales; family Desulfobacteraceae; genus Desulfobacter. The sequence goes on from CAJWHT010000044.1 coordinate 19,874, forward strand.
CTGATTTACAATTTAGGCATAATCGCCGGCGGGACTTTCCTGCACCCCTTACTGGGAATGGAAGGATTTGCCTGGGGGGTTCTGGGCGGCGCATTCGGCGGAGCCTTCCTGTTGCAGTGGTTCGGTGCCCGAAAGGCCGGGCTCAGGTACCACCTGACTTTCAACCTGCACCATCCGGATTTCATTAAGTATATTCTTTTGACCCTGCCCCTGATGCTTGGCCTGACCATGACGTTTTCCACAGAAGTGCTGATGAAGTTTTTCGGTTCCTTTTTGAATGAGGGAAGCATCAGTGCCATGAACTACGCGTTCAGGGTCATGGTGTTTCTGGTCGGTTTTTTCGGGCAGGCCGTTGGTACCGCCTCCTATCCCTATCTGGCACGGCTTGCTGCACAAAAGGATTTCACTGAGCTAAACCGGGTCATGAACCAGACCCTGAAGTTTGTCTTTCTTGTGATTCCTTTTTCCGTGTTCTTCATGGTCGTTCGTTATGAAGTGGTTTCGATTCTTTTCAAACGGGGGGCCTTTGATCAGGATGCCGTAACACTGACCGCAGGCATTCTTCCTTTTTTTCTGGTGGGCACCTTTGCATTTTCTGCCCAGACCATTGTATCCAGGGGGTATTATGCCACCCAGAATACCATCCTGCCCGCCCTGTTCTCAACCGTTGCCGTTCTGGCAGGCCTTCCCATCATATATGCCGGCATGACCTATATGGGCGTTAAGGGGCTTGCACTGGGATTGGCCCTGTCCGCCGCCCTGACCTGTTTTTTCCTGTTTGAAGCCTGGAGCCGCAAAAGCGAAAACACCCAAAAAACTTCTGTTTACCTTTTCTTTTTTAAAATGGTAGGGTTAAGCCTGGGATTGGGTATGATTCTGTATGCGGTTTATCCTGTTGTCTCCGGAATCCTTTTGCCTGGAAAGTTGTGGACGGATCTAACCATCTGCGCCCTTTTAGGGCTGTTGTTTCTGACTCTGTTAGGTCTTGCCGGGCGGATGTTCCGCATCCCGGAGATCCATACCCTTTACGGGAAATTGTTCAGGAGGCTTCTGCCATGGGGAAACAAGAAACACTGACACCGGATGCCCTGGCGGCTGTGGAAAAGATTGCCCGACACATCAAAAGGGCCAAAACGGTGGTTGCCTTTACGGGTGCCGGCATATCAACCGAATCCGGGATCCCGGACTACCGCAGCCAGGGCGGGTTGTGGGATAAATTTCAGCCCGTATATTTTGACGAATTCATGTCTTCCAAAGATGCCAGAATTGAATACTGGAAGCAACGGGTGGAAATGGAAAAAGGATTACGGCATGCCGCTCCTAATAAAGGCCATAAAGCCCTTGCCCGTTTGAGCCGGGCCGGCCGGCTGACAGCGGTCATCACCCAGAATATCGACGGACTTCATCAGGCATCGGGCATAGACGAGGAAAAAGTCATCGAACTTCACGGCAATTCCAGACGCATCCGCTGTATGTCCTGCAGCAGCCTCACCTCCTGGGATGACGCCATGAAGCGGATCAGCAACGGAGATTTGGCACCGGAATGTGACTGCGGAGGGTACTTCAAGCCGGATACGGTGTCCTTCGGCCAGGCCATGCCCGAAAGGGAGACCCGGGAAGCGGCAAGGTTGTCTTCCCAAAGTGATGTTTTTATCGCCACAGGCTCCACCCTGCTGGTGCAGCCGGCCGCCTCCATGCCCGAATATGCCAGAAGCGCCGGGGCGTTCGTGGCCATCATCAACCTGTCACAGACCCCTTTTGACAGCCGCTGTAATCTTATGATCCGGGAAAAGGCAGGCCCCGTCCTTGACGCGCTGGCAAACCGGGTATTGAACGAATAGCAAACCCCTGGGCTGTCAAAAGCGCATCAGACCTTGAACGCTTTCATCATTTTGGCAAAGGATTCGGCCATTTTGGCAAGGTCCTCGGCCCCTGTGTTCAGGGTGTGACTTTCCTCCTGAACCTTGGCTGACATCGCCTCGACCCCCACGATATCCTTTGCAATCTCAGAGGCAACCTGTGCCCCCTGGGTGACGCTGGCATTCACTTCGGAAATTTTCCCGCTGACTTCATTTATGCTCTTGGCAATTTCAGAGGTGGTGACGTTCTGTTCCTCCACAGCGGCAGCGATGCCTGAGATGGCGTCGTCACTGGTTCTGACATCCCCGGCAAGAGCGGATACCTGGCCGATCAATTCCTGAACCGTGGTTTTAATTCCCACAAGTTTCTCGTCCGCATCCACCGTTGACCGGTTGGTGTCCTGGGCCAGTTCCGTGATTTCCTGGGCCACCACGGCAAACCCTTTTCCTGCGTCACCGGCCCGGGCCGCTTCAATTTTAGCGTTCAGGGCCAGCAAGGAGACCTGTTCAGAAATGGAACGGATTTCGTTGGTCACCTCATCCACATCTTCGGCACGGACACCCAACTCTTCGACGGCAGACAGGATGTCGGTAAAACTATCCACCACCCGTTCAATGATATGTTTCGACTCTGACGAGTTTCTGGCAATTTCACCGACTGTGGCACTCATTTCATCCACGGCGGCCGCAAGGGCATTCATGGACTCGGCCGCATCATCCATGGCCGTGGCAATGCTGGTGTTGTTGGCACTCATCTCTTCGGCAGCCGCGGACACGTTGGACGCCTTTTGGGAGGCCTCGGTACTGGATGCATCCAGAGTGTGGGCAATATCGTTCATCTTATGGGAAGAGGCTTCCAGAAGATGGGAGTTTTCAACAATACTCCGGATGGTCGTTCTCAGCTCGCCGGTAACCATATTGATACGGTTGAGGATATGTGAGATTTCATCACCGCGACCCACCATTGTCTGGTGGGTAAAATCTTTCTGCCTCATTCTTGAGGTGGCTGTCATCACCCGGGATACCTTTTTGTTGACCAGCAGGACAAAGATCAACCACACCAGAAAGATAATCACGGCCAATCCGGCCACGGAAATCATAATGCTTGTGTTCCTTCCTGTCCGGATACTCTCTTGCATGGCGGTCATGGAAGAAAGAACGGAAATTCCCCCAAGCACCTCACGGTTGCGGCCATGGCAGTGAAAACATTTTCTTTCATTGAGGATCGGTTCATTTTTTATGACGAACCCTTCATCACCTGTGACCATTTTTAAGGATGTGCCGGATGCGTTACCCGAGGCCAGCATCTCATTGATATCCGAGAGCCCTTCCGCATTGGTATAAGCGTCCATGGTCCTGCCCACGGCATTAATGTCTGTTGAAAAAGACACCACCCCGTTAAAATCATATACGTAGACCTTGAGGTTCTGCACTTTTTCATTAAGCTGCCGGAACTGGTTTCTCACCGTATCGTTGTCTCCGATGGCCAGCGCATCAAACATGCCGCCTTCCACGGCCAGCGCAAGGATTTTATTTTGAGAGGCCAGTTGCTCGTGCGCGAATGTCTTCTGGGAGACGATGGAATACCACAACGAGGCGGTCATAACGAGTATCACTGCCATGGACACAGGAATCAGCACCTTTATCCATAGTCTGCTGTTGATCAGCTTAACTAGTTTTTTCATATTAATGGGCCCCGCCGTACATCAGTGGTTTGAAATCAAAATCCTCCACGCGTTCCTGGTTATGGCAGGTCCTGCAATTTTCCAACCCCATATCCAGCTTGATATCCTCCGGATCACCGGATTCAATGTGCAGTGAACCTGGGCCGTGGCAGACCTCACACCCCGCATCCTTAACCTGGGGGGTCTGTTTTTCAGATATAAAGCCACCGGGTTTTCCGTAACCTGTGGTGTGGCATTCAAAACACTCCTGGTATTCCTCAGGGGTCAGTTTCTTTTCCATTTTTTTGATGCTGCTGAAAGAATTGGCCTTTTTTGAGTGGGCCATGAAATTGTCATACTGCTCCTGATGGCATTCCTTACAGGCTGCAGATCCCACGTAGGCATTTTCCCCGGCGTTTGCCCCTGCATTGTCCATGGTTAGGGCCAGTCCAACCGCAGAGATAATTAACCAATACCGCATCCTTTTCTCCCGGATCTATCCGTTAATATTGATTTTTCCGCAAAGCTAACAGTTTTCTAACGCAGAAAAAGGATTAAGTCTTAACAATATTTTTGATCGGGTGCAAGGAGGAATCCAAAATAGGTTGACAAAAGTGTAAGTTAATTTTCAAATTGGGAAGCAAATAAATAAGCCGGTGATAATTCAATACATCCTAAAACCGGATAACAGGTTATACCCAGGTTACCGGTACCCTCACCTGAAATCCGGATTTGTTTTTGAATACCAGATAACGGTTGTCGCGGCCGTAGCGGTAAAGGTCCCGGGTCACCCGCACATCCTGAATGCAGTATTTAACGATCTTGTCCAGTTCGCCCTGGGCCCACCATTCCAATGCCTGAAGGCCGTCGGCGCTTTTTTCCGCTCCCAATGTCTCTTTGGCCAGATGATCAAGACCCAGGCGGTATCCCAGGCGTTCATGGATTTTCATGAGCATGTCCAGGGTGGGCAGTTTTTGAAAATCGTAGGAATGGAGTCCGGAAAGCACCTTGTAATCAAACCGCAGGATGTTGAAACCGATAACCAGGTCGAGTGTTTTAAGATGAGCCACAAGTTTTTCCATATCATCCTGGTAATAGGTATGGTATTCGTCATCCCGTGAGTCATAGAGAACGGCACAACTGACACCCATCCGGTCCGCACGGTGCCAGCCCCCCACATCCTTTGCAGAACGACGGGTTTCGATGTCCAGTACCCCGTAGCGTTCCGGCGGGACCTGCGCGTCAGGGCCCTTATCTTCGGGGAGCGGCAGGATCGCCTCTTTAGTCGGGCGCTCTGATTGGCGTACCACAGGGCAACGCGGGTCACCACCGCCGTTGAGAATCATCTGCAGAATGGTGCCTGCGGCGAATTTATCTATGGGCCGGTTACCCGAACCGCATTTCGGGGAATGGACGCAGGCCGGGCACCCCGTATCACAGGGACAGTCGGATATGGCTTCGTGGGTGCGTTTCATCAGCAACTGGGCATTGTCAAATGCCTGCCTTGAAAGGCCCAGCCCCCCTGGTGCACCGTCATATACGAAGACGGTGGCTTTATCGGTTTGGGGGTGGTAAGGGATTGAAATGCCGCCAAGATCGTTGCGATCGGTCATTACCAACAGCGGCATGATTCCGATGGCGGCATGCTCCATGGCGTGGATGCCGCCCATAAAATGCATCTGCCGCATCTCCACATCCTCTCTGACCCGGTCGGGAATCTCTATCCACAGCCCTTGGGTTTCATAGGTCATTTCGGGCAGATCAAGGGGAACAATGCCGATGGATTTTCCGGTGGAGACAAGTTTGCGGTCGTAGCCCGTGACCTGCTCTCTGATGCGCAGCGTGCCGTAACCGATCCGGGTATTTCCCACCAGGCAGGTCTCCTTCACTTCCAGGATTTCCGTATGCTTGGACGATCTTGCCCGGGTGTAGTAATTGACGATCTCCGCTTTGCCCCGGACCACGCCTTTGACGTGGTCAAAGTGGGTAATGACGTATGTTTTTCCCCGGTGCAGATACACCGCCCCCTCGTGGGTTTCAAAAAAGGACCTGTGCCAGTCAATGTCTCCTAAGCTTTCCCGGGTCTCCTCCTTGAAAATGGGAACCGTGCGTCCGGTGCCCCGGAGATTGACTTCCCGGTGCGGAGACTTTCTGGCCGAATACCACACCGAACCATCCCTGCTCTGGAGCAATAGTCCTTTGTTCACCATATGGCCGATGCCTTTGGCAACGATGGGCTCAGACACAAAGGGTTCGTGGGATTGCAGGGTCAGTTCGGCAGCGGCACAGTCCAGGTGACGGTGGAGCACGGTGGGGTTTTCCGGGTTGATGAGGGCTTTTTCCGGGGGCATGTCAAAAAAAATATCCGGGTGGTTGATGAAATACTGATCCAGGGCATCCTCGTGGGCAATGAGCACTAGGGCTGAGTCCTTACCGTCCCGCCCGACCCTGCCGGCCCGTTGCCAGGTGGACATGATGGTACCCGGGTAGCCCACCAGGATACACAGGTCCAGATTCCCGATATCAATGCCGAGTTCCAGGGCGGAGGTGGAGACAACGGTGAGCAGTTCCCCGGACGCCAGCTTTTTTTCAATCTCACGTCGTTCTTCGGGAAGAAACCCGGCCCGGTAGGCCGATATCTTATCTGCAAAGGAAGCGGCTTTTTGGGATGCCCAGACGGCGATCAGTTCGGTGATCTTCCTGGACTGGGTATAGACGATGGTGCGCAGTTTCCGGTGGACTGCCGCATGGATCAGGGTGATGGCGGTCTGGGCCGCACCGTCCAGTCCCCGCATCATGAGAACTTCCTTCTTGCCCGAAGGGGCTCCCTGGACATCCACCACCTGTACGTCAAGCCCGGTGAGGTTGGCGGACAACTGGGCGGGGTTGGCTATGGTGGCGGAACAGAAAATAAAGACAGGGGCAGCTCCGTAATGCCGGCAGACCCGCAGCAGGCGGCGAAACACCCAGGCCATGTTCGATCCCATCACCCCGCGGTAGGTGTGGACCTCGTCTACCACCACATATTTGAGGTTGGCAAAGAAGTCCTCCCACAGATGGTGGTGGGCCAGCATGGCCAGGTGGAGCATCTCCGGGTTGGACAGCAGCACATGGGGGGGATTTTTCCTGATCTTTGACTTTTGGTAGGCCGTGATGTCACCGTCATATACTCCGGCCTTTAAGGCCGGGGTCCCAAGCGTTATGGATCCTGCCCTCACCAGCATCTGCTGCACCGTGTCCATCTGGTCTCGGGCCAAAGCTTTCAGGGGAAACAGATACAATGCCCGGGCCGTAGGATCGGACAACAGGGTATCGATGACCGGCAGGTTGTAAATCATGCTTTTGCCGGAGGCCGTCGGGGTGGCAATAACGGTATGGATGCCCTGACGGATCTTTCGGATCGCCTCGGCCTGGTGGATGTACAGCCGGTCTATGCCCATGTCCTTGAGCAGGGGGGTAAGATCGTTGGAAAGCCCCAATCCCAAGTTCTCCGGGGCATACACCCCAGGACTTGCCTGCCGAGTTCTGTGGCAGACGATGTCTCCGCTGAATCCTTTATAAGACTTCAGCGATTTAATATAATCGTTGAGGGACAAAGGCGGGTCAGTCCCTTACAATATGCTTTTTCCCAGGGCGGAAAGGGTCAGTTCCACCGCAAGTTCGGCGGTTTTATTTGCCACGTCCAAAATGGGATTGACCTCCACCAGATCCATGGAGCCGAGTTTACCGGAATCCGAGAGGATCTCCATCAGCAGATGGGCCTCCCTGTAGCTGATACCACCGGGTACGGGAGTACCGACACCGGGTGCTTCCACCGGATCCAGGGCATCCATATCCAGGGTCAGATGGAACCGTTTGAGATGGGCGAACTTCATGACGGTTTTTGAGGCTATGGTGGATATCCCCTGCTCATCAATGTCTCTCATGGTGAATATGGTGATCCCCGAACGTTTTATCCGCCGTTTTTCCGCAGGGTCAAGGTCCCGCTGCCCGATCATCACCACATTGTCCGGGTGCACCTTCATTCCGGGCTTACCGACGTTCACCAGTGCGTCGTGGCCCTCTCCGATTAGTGCCGCCAGAGGCATACCGTGGATATTGCCCGAAGGAGATGTGTCCGGGGTGTTGAAATCACCGTGGGCGTCTACCCAGATGAGACCCACCGGCTCATTTTCCGCAACCGAGGCCACCGTTCCCACGGCAATGGAATGGTCTCCTCCGAGAAATAGGGGAAAACGGCCCCTCTCCGCCACACGGCTGCCGGTATCGTAAACGGCCTGGCAAATCTGGGTGATCTCCCCCACAAACTTGTCGTGGGCCACCTCCCGGTCCGCATCACGGATGGGAATTAAAACGTCACCCTCATCAATGACCTTGTGCCCCAGATCACGAAGCCGTGAGACAAGCCCCGTATACCGAAGCGCTGCCGGCCCCATATCCACTCCCCGAAGCATCTGCCCGAAATCCATGGGCACACCGATGATACTGATTTCTTTTGACATGTATTCCCCCTGTAGCGGTTTGTTTGCTCTGCAGCCGCAGGTTTTATGCAGGCCGTGGCCTGTCCGGCATGATCTTACTGCAGCGTCAATATGGAGACTATCAATTGACAGCTCATATAGCATAGGATATGAAACCTGTTCAATGAAAATTCCTAACCCTGCCGGCACCTGACCGCCTGGCAACATTTGGATAATTTGGGATAAAATTATGGAACGAAAATACGAGTTAAGATCACAAGAGACCCTGGATACCATGACCCGCCTCCTGGACCGTGGCGTCACTAAAATGTCACTCATCCTGAGACACTCGGACCGCCATTACCATAAGGATCCCATGATGGAACCCTTTATGGGGCTGACTGAACCCGGTAAAACCTATGCCCTTGATTTGGGGGCCAAGATGCCTGCCGTCCTTGTACCAAAGCTTTATGCCAGCCATTTCGGCAGATGCATAGAAACCGCCTACCTGGTGGACAAAGGCTTCACCCGCACCCATCACAGGCAACTGACACATACTGTGACCAGCCAAACCCTGGCCCCCTTCTATATAAAGGACATCCGAAAAGCCCTGGAACTGATGATGGCCAAGGGGGGGACGGCTTTTATCCGGTCCTGGTTTGACCGTGAAATCGATGGCAGCGTCATGGAAGACCCTGAGCATACGGCTGATGTGCTGACGGATTTCATGCTGGAGCGGCTGGACGAACTGGATGAATCGGATGGGCCTGCGGCATCCGTTTGTATCTCCCATGACTGGAATATCTTTCCCATCAAAGAATTCAAACTCGGCCTGCCCCACGAAGGGGCCGGAGATGTCGGGTATCTGGACGGGATCGCTTTTTTCAGGGAAAACGGGGCAGCCTGGGCCACGACCTTCCAGACGGATCCGGTAAAGCTTTAGCCCATCAATCGCAACCGATTGGGGTGTGACGTTGATTTAGAAAACGTGCCTACCCCCGGGCCTCTGCCATAAACACCGCACGCACTGGCGCAGGATAGCCTTCAACCGTCTTTGACGGATCATCCGGATCAAGAAAATCCGCCAGGGATTCGGTTTGAATCCAATCCGTTTTCCGCTGCTCTTCCAGGGTGGTGGGACTTACATCTACACAGCGGATGTTTATGAACCCCGCCCGGGCCAGCCAGGATTCCATGGCAGCCAGGTCCGGGATGAAAAAGACGTTGCGCATTTTAGCGTAGCGGTCCACCGGAAACAGACACAGATTCTTTCTGCCTTCCAGAACCAGGTTCTCCAGTACAATTTCACCGCCTTTTTTCAGGCTGTCGTGGATTTGTTTCAGCATTTCCACAGGGGATTTGCGGTGATAGAGAATCCCCATGCAGAACACCAGGTCAAAATACCGGTCCGTTGCCGGCAGTTCATGGTAGGGGATGGGCAGGCAGAACACATTTTGCTGCCGTAAATATTTCTGGACCGCCAGATACTGAAAATAGAAAGAACTCTGGGGTTCAAGGCCGAGTACAAACAACGGGTTATGGTGGGCCAGTCGAAACATGTAATACCCGTTGGAAGACCCGATATCGAGGATCTTACGGTTGTCTAAACGCGGCAGGTGAGGTACCAGGCGATCCCATTTCATCCAGGACTGCCATTCCGTGTCAATGGCTATATCAAAAAGGGTGAAAGGCCCTTTCCGCCAGGGGCAAAGGTTTTTCAACCCTTCTGCCAAAGCCTGCTTTTTGCCCGCCGTCAGATCTGAATCCCTGCCCGCGCGCACCGCCTTCGCGTCAAGCTCGATATCGGAAGGAATCAGATCCGGCAGAGCATCCACAACTTTTTTAAACCGTAAAAAATTGCCCTTGGCATTGTCAAGAAATTGTCTTCGGTGGCGGACCACCGCGGACAATTGTGAATAGTATTGATCGAACCCAAACTCCCGGTGGTGTGCTAAAAATCGTTCCATTATTTAGTTGTCGGCCGTTATTTAATTGCGAGCATGGAGGTGAAGTTAAACCACTTGAGCCATACGTTGAACAGGGAAAACCCTGCAACTCGTATCCGTTCTTCGTGCACTGCCACAGGTTCGGGAATAAGCACTTTTTCCAACGCATCGCGTTTCTGGCTTATTTCAAGCTCGGAGTAGCCGTTCTCCCTTTTGAACTGCCGGTAGAATTCAAGTTCCAGGTCGCACAATCCTGAGTCCGGGTGAACCGTTTTCTCTGTGAGAAGCATGATACCTCCCGGTTTAAGTCCTTGGAAAATGGAGCGGATAAGCCCGTCCCGCATCTTAGGGGATAAAAACTGGAGCGTCAGGTTGATGAGGACCACCGAGGCCTTTTCAATTTTCAGATCCTCCATCCCGCCGCACACCAGCTGGATATCCTGGCCTTCTCTGTCAGACTCCGAATCCATGAGGCGTTTTTTATACCTGTCTATCATGGGTTTGGAGTTATCCACACCCACCATGGTGAAAGGACGGTTTTCGAAGACATCCTTCACCAAAATCCCAAGGTTGCCGTGGGAGCACCCCAGGTCATAAATCCGGCTGCCGTTCTGGTAATAGCGTTGAGTGATCCTGGCCTGCTGCTTTAAAGACTCCCCGTAGAACGGCACGGAACGGACCAGCATATCGTCAAACACCTCAGCCACTTGCCGGTTGAACCGGAACGGGGTAAGGGTGGTTTGTTTTTGGGCAAATACTCTATCTTTTTTCATGGCTCATTCTTCTAATAAATCCGGCCCTCTATTACCCTATTTCGACAATTCCCGCAAGGCGAAACCTTAACCTGAGCGGCATTGTCATTTGCATCTGCCAAAATCCCTGCACTGTCGGCCAGCGGGCTCAAGGATAGAATTACCGCCTACCAGCCAAGTGCCAAAGACGCCCTTGAACAGGATGATTTAGAGGTGACCAAATAGGTGAAATCCGCCTTATTTCTTGACGGAACTGCGCTGCCGATGGTATCTTCCCATCAAACTTGTGTGGTCTTAAAGGCGCCCAAACAATTCAGGAGGTTTCGGAATGGAAATAGTGGGAATTGATGTCGGTTTCGGATTTACCAAGGCTTACAACGGCAAAAACTCTGTGATATTCAAATCCCTGATCGGTGATGCCGCCGATATCCAGTTCCGGGCCTCCCTCGGAGATGCATCGGCCACGTCAAACCTGCATATCACCCTGAACGATAAAGCCTATTTTATCGGCAGTTATGCAGAGCTTCAATCCAACATTCCCGAATTTACCCTGGACCAGGAAAAACTGATAGAAGATTTTATCCAGATCCTTGCCATCACCGCAGCAGGTCTCTGTACGACGAGCACAGGCCCGATCAATGTGGTCACCGGGCTTCCGGTGGGGTATCTTAAGCGGGATACCCGAAGGTTAAAGGATATGATCCGGGGCACCCACAACATCACCTTCCACAACCCGAACGGACAGGACGATAGCCGCCGGATCAACATCGACAAGGTACACGTGATTCCGCAGCCCATTGGCTCCATCTTTAACCTGATCTTCGACGACAACGGCAAGATCTCGGACCGCACCCTGGCCGGTTCCAAGCTCGGTGTGGTGGACATCGGATTTAAGACCACGGACGTCTCCATCTTCGATCATCTTCAGTATATCGAACGGGGCTCATCCACCATGGATACGGGGATTTCCAAATGCTTTTCCGTGATCGCCAACAAACTGCGTCAGGAAAGCAACATTAATATCGAGCTTTACCGGATATTCAAATTTGTGGAATCGGGTATGATAAAAATCAAGGGCAGGGAATACAATATTGCCAACCTGAAAAAGCGGGTATACACGACGTCCGCCTCCGCCATTGCCGAAGACCTGAACCGGCTTTGGGAAAATGACTGGGATATCGATTCCATCGTTTTATCCGGCGGTGGGTCCGTTCCCCTGGCTGAGCACCTGATTCCGCGGATTGAAGGCAACGTTATTCCCATCCAGAAAAATATAGATGCCCGGTTTAACAACGTTCAAGGATACTGCAAGTTCGGCCACTACAAGTGGGGCGGCACCAGCAAACCCGCTGCGGCGGCACCTGCCAAAAAAGCGGCCGCAGCGGAAGCCAAGTCTGAACCGGAGGACGACCCTGAGAAGGGCGAAAAATCAGGTAAAGGCCTGGCATGGCTCAGACGGCAGAACTAAATTGAGACACTTGCCGAAGCAGACCCTTCGGCCATAAAAACACTCCCATCAGGACCCATATGAACCCGGAAACCTTGACCCGTATTTTGACCCGGGTCGCCAGTGGCGACCTGGATATTGAGGCTGCCAAAGCCCAGTTCAAACACCTCTCCTTTGAAGACATCGGCTTTG
>CAJWHT010000045.1 GCA_913041495.1 uncultured Desulfobacteraceae bacterium
AAACAACTATTTCAATGGGGCCAATTACCCTTTCATGCTCCACAACATCCTGGCCCACGGCGCCGGCAAGCTGGTGGAGGAGTTCGGCACGGACGAGCAGAAAAAATTATATCTTAAAAAAATGTACACCGGTGTCTGGGGCGGCTCCATGCTTCTGACCGAACCCGAAGCCGGTTCCGATGTGGGGGCGCTTACCACCAAGGCCGTCCCCAACGGCGACGGCACCTATACCATCACCGGCAACAAGATTTTCATTTCCTCCGGGGAAAATGACCTGGTGGAAAACATCATTCATCCTGTGCTGGCGAGAATCGAAGGCGCCCCTGCCGGCACCGCCGGCATCTCCCTTTTCCTGGTGCCCAAGATCTGGGTCAACGACGACGGCAGCCTGGGGGAACCCAACGATATCGTCTGTACCGGCATCGAAGAGAAGATGGGCATCCACGGAAGTCCCACCTGCTCCATGGCCTTGGGCGGCAAAGGCAAATGCATCGGGACTCTTCTGGGACAGGAAAACAAGGGCATGAGCCATATGTTCGTGATGATGAATGAGGCCCGCCTCCATGTCGGGATGCAGGGCTTTGCCTGTGCCTCTGCCTCCTACCTCAATGCCCTGAACTACGCCAAGGAGCGTGTGCAGGGTGCCAAACTCACCGCTGCCAAAGGTTCGCCCGGGGTTCCCATTATCCAGCATCCGGACGTCCGTCGCATGCTTTTGAACATGAAGGCCCATACCGAGGGTATGAGAAGTATCCTCTACTACGTGGGCCTGATGGAAGACATGGTAAAGGTGTCGGAAACCGAAGCGGACCGGATGAAATACCAGGGGCTGATCGATGTCCTCATCCCCGTGGCCAAGGGGTATATTACGGACCGAGCCTTTGAACTTTGCTCCGACGGCGTCCAGGTCTTCGGCGGGTACGGCTTTACCAAGGAATATCCCCAGGAGCAGTTGCTGCGGGACTGCAAGATCACCCAGATCTACGAAGGCACCAACGGTATCCAGGCCATGGACTTGCTGGGACGCAAACTTGGCCTGAACAAGGGCAAGGCCTTTACCGATATCCTGGCCGAGGTGAGCAACACCGTGGCCGAGGCCAAAAACACCGACGGCCTGTCCGATATGGCCGCCACCCTGGAAACCGCCCTGAACAAGCTTATGGAAACCGCCAAAACCCTGGGAGGCATCCTGGGAGAGGGCGGGGTTGAGCGCGCCTTTGCCCAGGCCCACCCATTCCTGGATGTCACAGGGGATGTCCTCATGGCCTGGATGCTGGTCTGGCGGGCGGTTATCGCCGCTCAAAAGCTTGCCGGCAAACCCAAGAAAAAGGATGTGGCCTTCTACAACGGTATCCTGGCCTCGGCCCGGTATTTTACGGCCGCCGTCCTCCCTGTCACCCTGGGGAAAATGGATACGGTCATGGCTGCAGATAATGCCGTCATGGAAATAGAAGAAGAGGCATTCGCATCCAAATAACGGCCATGGGCCGCCCATGAACTATACAGCGTTGCTATAGCAAAAAATGAAAGATTTCAGGTTTTTGTGTGGTCCATTAATGTAAAAACATGAATGTTTATATCGGATAATATGTCCGGATATATTCCGGATGGAAAAAAATAAATTTATATAAGAGGAAAACCCATGAAAGACGTTGTCATCGTATCTGCCTGCCGCACCGCCATCGGTGCCTTCGGCGGCACCCTGAAGGACCTGAACGGCGCCTATATCGCCAGTGTCACCATGAAAGAAGCCGTCAAGCGGGCGGGTATTGATCCTGCCATCATCGATGATGTCCGCTACGGCACCTGCGTGGAGCACCACGACACCCTGAACACCACCCGTGTGGCCGCGCTTATGGCCGGTATCCCCGATACCGTTCCGGCCGCCACCGTCAACCGCGTCTGCATCTCCGGCATGGAAGCCGTGCTCTCCGGCGTTGCCATGATAAAGGCGGGTATGGCCGACGTCATCCTGGCGGGCGGTGTCGAGCACATGTCCGGCGTTCCCTACACCGTACCCAAAGCCCGCTGGGGCTGCCGTCTCCAGGACACTCAGTTCGTGGACGCCATGATCCATGCCCTGCACTGCGGCTCCCACATCCTTCCCTTTGACGAGACCACACCCCTGAATACGGCGGAGGCCCCTGCTTCTTATTTTATGGGCAAGCCCTACATCATGGGACACACTGCGGAATTCGTGGCCCAGCACCTGGGAATTGAAAGAGAAGAGATGGACGAAGTGGCCCTGCGCTCCCACAACAATGCGGAACGCGCCACCAACGACGGCAGCTTTGCCGATGAAATCGTCCCCATTGAAGTGCCCCAGCGCAAAAAAGATCCCCTGATCTTTGACAAGGACGAGCATTTCCGTCCAGGTATGACCATGGAAAAACTGAAGTCCCTGCCTGCGGCCTTTGTTCCTAAAACCGGAAAAGTGACTGCCGGCAACTCCTCCGGCATCAACGACGGCTCCACCGGCATGATCATCATGTCCCGGGAAAAGGCCGATGAACTGGGCCTCAAACCCCTGGCCAGAATCAAGGCCTCCGGTATGGGCGCTTGCCACCCGACCATCATGGGCATTTCACCGGTGCCTGCCGTTCAGGACCTGATGAAAAAATCCGGTCTCTCCATCGCCGACTTCGATCTTGTGGAGGTAAACGAAGCCTTTGCCGCCCAATACCTGGGCTGTGAAAAGGAACTTGGCCTGAACCGCGAGATAACCAACATCAACGGTTCCGGCATCGGCCTGGGCCATCCCGTGGGCTCCACCGGTGCCCGGATCATGACAACGCTGCTCTATGCCATGCAGAAACGCGGCGACAGCCTGGGGCTTGCCACCCTCTGCGGCGGTGGCGGGGTTGCCATGGCCTGTGCCATTGAAATGCTTTAGACTTCTTTGAGTGTGTTGCGCTGTGCCCGGTTGAGTTGAATGAGAAGGGCAAAAAAAAGGCCGGGAACCTCCCCTTCGGTTCCCGGCCTTTTATCATTTAGGGTTAGACATCAGACCAGGTACAACCGGTCCAGGTTTTCAAACATATTATTCTTTGCATCGAGGAATTTTTTCATTTCCGTATCCGCCCCGCGGGTATCTCCGTCATTGTGGGCCTGGATAACCTTTTTGGCCTGGACATGAACCGCTTCATGGTGACCCCCCATTTCCACGAACAGCGGAATCTCCTTGAATTTCTGCCCTTCGCCGAAATACCATTTCCCGAATGCGCAGTCCCTGTGGGAAGCTACATCCTCCGGCGACATCTGCTTGTGGCCGGCCATCACCGCTTCCAGGTTGGTCCGCCAGCCCATATGGGCCAGCTTTACATTACCGATATCAAAGAGGGGTTCATCCCGCTGGAGAGCCCCGGCCGAGGCGTTCAATAACTCGGCGATGTTGTTTACCTCGTCGGTGTTGATCTGGGATTCGAAGATCCGCATGCCGATTTCATCCGAATCCGTGTGGATGCCCTGGATGCTGCCGGACATCTGTTTGGTGCTTTCTGCGGTATCCGTGACGTTTCTGCTGATGTCCCCCATGCCTTCGGCAGCCTGGTGGGCATTTTCGGAGATCTCCTTGGTGGCGGCGGACTGCTGCTCCAGTGAGGCGGCAATGGAATTGACCGTATCACTCATGGTACCGATGATGCCGGTGATCTGGCCGATGTGGCCTGCGGAATCCTGGGTCAGGGAGGCCACGCCATCTATCATTTCCTTGATTTTCAGGGTGGCGGCGGAGGTTTGTCCGGCCAGGCTTTTGATTTCCCCTGCCACCACGGCGAAACCTTTGCCCGCCTCACCGGCCCTGGCGGACTCAATGGTGGCATTCAGGGCCAGCAGGTTGGTCTGCTCTGAAATATCCGAAATGGTTTCAGTGATCTGGGAGATCTGACCGGCGGCCTCCCCAAGTTTGTCCATGGAGGCGGTCATTGTGCCGGAAATGTCAACGGCCTGGCCGGTGACTTCCCGTGCCGCGTCCATACCGGCGGCGATTTCGCTGATGGTGGTATGCATTTCCTCGGAAGCTGCAGCCACCATGTCGATATTTTCCGATGCCTGTTCAGTGGCTGCTGCCACGGATACCATGTGGTCGCTGACCTGGGTGCCTTCGCCGTTCAGGGCCGCCACATTGCTCTGGGTGGTGTCGCATTTTTCAAGCACCTGGGCGGACAGGGCCAGCATATTTGAGGAGGCGCATTGGATCGTGCTGGCGTGTCCCTTTACAGTTTTCATCTGGTCGTCCAGGCTGCGGAAATACCTGTTGAGCCGGGAGGACAGTTCTCCCAGGCCCGGATCATCATCCAATGGGATGGGAGTGCCAAGTGATAGTTTGCCCGCGGTCAGATCAGACACGTGTTGATTCATCTGCCCGACCCGTTGACCGACAAGCGTCAGGACGGCAAATGCGGTTCCGCCCACAAGGGCAAAGGACAGAATAAAAAAGACGGCAAATCCCGTTGCCGATGACGTTCCGGCCAGGGAGACGAAAATCGGGGCACACAGCCCGGCGATGATCGACAGTACAGATACGGCAGCCCAAAGGCTGGTTTTCCTGTTGAACATGGTGCATCCTCTGTTAAAATTTTCGGATTCTAACGATTTGTTATTAATAAATTGAAAGAAATCCTTATAACAAGGGCGGAAAAAAATCAAGAAAATCCCGTAAAACTGATGTGTTTTCCATATGTTCCCGGTTAGCTCAGGGGTTACCTCAGGGAAAATCCCCCCAGCTTGGTTTCCAAGTATTCGTCCAGGCCTTCCATTGCCCCTTCCCGCCCCATTCCGCTTTCCTTCATGCCGCCGAAGGGGGCGGAGGCTGCGGTGGGGTTAATGTCGTTGATGCCGATGATGCCGAAGTTCAGGCCTTCGAACATTTTCATGGCCCGGGCGATATCCCGTGTGTAGACGTAGGCGGCCAACCCGTAGGTGGTGTCGTTGGCCATGTGCAACAGCTGGTCTTCATCCGTATAGGTGATGACCGGGGCCACGGGGCCGAAGGTTTCTTCTCTGTATATCAGCATATCTTCGGTGACCCGGTCCAAAATGGTGGGGGCGTAGAACCAGCCTCTGTCCAGGCCGTCTTCGGTGAGGCGTCTGCCGCCGGTGATGAGTTTGGCTCCTTTCTTAAGGGCATCTTTTACCTGGTTATCCACCTTGTTTACGGCAGCCTCGTTTACCAGGGGGCCGATGCTGACACCCTTTTCGATCCCGCTGCCGGCCTTCATGGCCGCAACCTTTGCCGTCAGTTCGCAAAGAAAGGCTTCTTTACCGGATTCATGGACATAGATCCGGTTGGGGGAAATGCAGGCCTGGCCGGTGTTGAGGAATTTCACCAGGGAAAGGCCTTTGGCGGCGATAACAGGATCGGCATCCCGGCAGACGATGAAGGGGGCGTGGCCTCCCAGTTCCAGGGACACCCGTTTCATCTGGAGCGCCGCCTTTGATGCCAGCATCTTGCCCACGGCGGTGGAGCCGGTAAAGGTCAGCTTTTTCACCCTCGGGTCCGTGCAAAAAGCCTCCCCCACAGGGGTGGGGTCCAGGGCGGTGACCAGGTTGGCCACACCTGCGGGCAGGCCGGCCAGCGCAAATATCTTGAAGAGCTCAACGGCGCACAGCGGGGTGGCCTCGGCCGGTTTGATCACGGCGGTGCAGCCGGCG
Source organism: uncultured Desulfobacteraceae bacterium (assembly GCA_913041495.1). Classification (GTDB taxonomy): domain Bacteria; phylum Desulfobacterota; class Desulfobacteria; order Desulfobacterales; family Desulfobacteraceae; genus Desulfobacter. Next base: position 5,653 of record CAJWHT010000045.1, read on the forward strand.
GCCAGGGCCGGGGCCAGCTTCCGGGTAATCATGGAAACAGGATAGTTCCAGGGGGTGATGGCCCCCACCACACCGACGGGCTGCCGGAGCACCATGAACCGCTGGTCCGGCCGGGCAGAGGGGATGGTCCGGCCGTAGATCCGTTTGGCCTCCTCGGCAAACCAGCCCATGAAATCCGCCGCATACCTCACCTCGTTCCGGGCGGCCTTCAGGGGTTTGCCCTGTTCCCGGGTCATGGTAAGGGCCAGGTGTTCCAGGTTATCCATCATGAGGCCATGGGCCTTTTGCAGGAATTGCGCCCGCTGGTAGGCCGTGGTTTTTGACCAGGAGTCAAAGGCGTTCGCTGCCGCTAAGATGGCTTTTTCCACATCCGCTTTCCCGCCGTTCGGTACCTGTGCCAGTTTATGGCCGTCCGCGGGATTGGTTACCGGAAAGCTGCTGCCGTCTTGCGCCCCTGTCCATTCTCCGTTGATGAACATACTCGCCTCCTTGTCATTTTAGATAGAATAGGGTCCTGTATACCGTCTTTGAAATTGGTATTATACTATCTGAAATCCGGCAAAAAGCAACGGGGTCGCAATGGCCGGAATCGTCAATTGTTACCAGGACTATGCCCCGTACTCCGTTGCGAAAGAAGGAAAACCCGACGGGGTCGGCTTGACAAAACCGGCGGTTCCTGGCTAAATGCCGGGATATGGAAAACGACACCGAATACATCAGCAAAACCCAGAAAAAAAAAGCCGCTGAAAAGCTTCAGAAACTCGGGGAAGAGCTCATGGCCCTGCCGGTTCACCGGCTGAAACGCATGGACCTGCCCGGAGAGTTGGAAAAGGCCCTTCTGGACTCTAAAACCATCACCGCCAATGTGGCCGCCCGCCGCCACCGGCAGTACATCGGCGTTCTCATGCGGGATGTGGACCCGGATGAGATCCGGGCCACAATGGCAATGACCGCAGATGACCTTAACACCGGGTCACGGATTGATGCCGAGATTAAAAGCTGGGCGGAACGCATGACCGACGGCGGACCGGATACGGTGGAGGCTTTTATTTCAGATTATCCGGAAACCGACCGCCAGCGCCTGCGGCAGTTGGTCAGAAATGCGGTGAAAGAGAAAAAATCCGGAACGTCAAAAAAATCCGCCACAGCACTCAAGCAGATGATCGGCGACAGTCTGAAATCCAATTAAAGCACCGGTATTGTCCCATCTGATATAATCCCATCGGAAAAAGATTTAAAAAATCGTTGACTATTCAACTATTTTCCCCATAATTCTCCTCCGTTGTTTTACGTTAAACTTGAGGAGATAATACCAATGAAAACAAGAGAACAATGGGGAAGCCGGGTGGGCTTTGTCCTGGCCGCCATCGGGTCGGCCATCGGCCTGGGCAATATCTGGCGGTTCCCCTATGTCGCCTATGAAAACGGGGGCGGTGCCTTTTTTATACCCTATCTGTTTGCCATGCTCACCGCAGGTATCCCCTTCATGATTCTGGAGTTTGGTGCCGGCAGTAAACTTAAAGGTTCCGCACCGAAGATATTTTCCCGGCTGTCCCCCCGCTGGGAATGGCTGGGATGGTGGCAGATACTGGTGTCCTTTACCATTTCCATCTATTACGTGGCCGTGGTGGGCTGGTCCATTTCCTACTTTTTTCTGGCCTTCAACCAGGGGTGGGGCACCGACACCGGCACCTACTTTTTTAAATCCTACCTGATGCTGTCCGACAGCCCCATGGATTTTAAGGGTCTTCGCTGGCCCATCATGGCGGCGGTGGCCGGGGCATGGTTCATCTGCTGGGTGGTGTTGTTCAAAGGGGTGAAAAAAGGCATTGAAGCCGCCTCCAAGATTTTCATGCCCGTGCTGTTTATCCTGGTCCTGATCATCACCGGGCGGGCCATTTTCCTGGAGGGGGCGGCCGGCGGCCTGAACTGGATGTTTGCCCCTGATTTTTCCAAGCTGCTGGACGTCAAGGTCTGGGTGGCGGCCTACGGCCAGATTTTCTTTTCCCTGAGCATCGGTTTTGCCATCATGCTGACCTATTCCTCCTATCTGCCCGAGGATGCGGACATGGCCAACAACGGCTTTATCACCGCCTTTGCCAACTGCGGGTTCTCCATCCTCTGCGGCGTCCTGGTCTTTTCGGTGCTGGGGAATATGGCGGCCCAGCAGGGCGTCGGTGTGGACAAGGTGGTCAGCTCCGGTGTCGGCCTGGCCTTTGTCACCATTCCCAAGGCCATCAACAGCCTGCCCGGGCCTGCCCTGTTCGGCACCCTGTTTTTCCTGGCCCTGATCTTTGCCGGTCTTTCCTCCATGGTTTCCATCTGTGAAGTTTCCATTGCATCGCTTATGGAAAAATTTGACATCAGCCGGAAGAAAGCCGTCACCATTTACTGTCTGGTGGGTATTGTATCCGGTGCGATTTTCGCCTCCCATTCCGGCCTCCTGGTGTTGGATATCGTGGACCGCTTCATCAACAACTTCGGGGTCCTGGCCGGCGGACTGGTGGAGATTATTTTCCTGACCTGGGTCTGTAAACTGGATGTCTTCAAAGAACACATTAATAAAACCTCGGACTTTCGTGTGGGCGGCCTCTGGGTGTTCTGCCTCAAGTTCATCACCCCGGCTGTTCTGGGGTATATGAGCATCAAAAATCTGATCGGTGATCTTTCCACTCCCTACGGCGGGTATCCTGCTCTCTCCCTTGCCATCTTCGGCTGGCTGATGGTGATCGGGATCGTGGTGTTAAGCTTTATTTTCCAGGCCCACAGCCTGAAACAGAGAGGAGGTGTCCAATGACAACATCCGCAATCATCATGATGGTTCTTGGCCTCGGGGTCACCTGGGGCGGGGCGGCATTCTGTATTTCCATTGCCCTGAAAAAGCAGAAGATGTAAAGTAGTCAGGCCTGTCCCGTTTGATCTGACGCGGTCATGCGGGACAGGTGTGGCTTGAAACCGAAACCCATAGGAGTGCTCCGCCATGACAGATGCCAAGCGCCTGGCCAGATACGATCGAATTTATCACCAGCTGGAAGACCTGATCCGGGATAAATCCCCCGGCCTCATCGCTGCCATGGCCACCATCGTGGCCGTACTCCATCATAAGATGCCCCATCATTTCTGGACCGGTTTCTACTTCACCTCGGACAGCGGGGAACTTCATGTGGGCCCCTACCAGGGTTCCCTGGCCTGCCAGGTCCTGCGGGATTCCGGTGTCTGCCTCCATGGTGTGGAAACAGCCGCCCCCGTGGTGGTAAAGGATGTGGAGGCCTTCCCCGGCCACATCGCCTGCGATGCCAGATCAAAAAGCGAGATCGTTCTTCCCGTGAAAAAAGGGGAGAAGGTGGTGGCGGTTCTGGACATTGATTCTGAAAAACTGGCCCAGTTTGACGAAGGGGATGTGGCACCGCTGCAAAGAATCCTTTCCCTTTTGACACCGTTTCTTTAAGTTTCAGGTAAAGCGGTTGCCAAAAACCGCCGGTTTAAAAATCCATTGATCTGGTGCACCGCTCTGGCGTATAGAACAGGTCATGAACGGTGTTTTTCAATTCCTTAACAACCTTAAAATCCGGTCCAAGCTTCTGGGCGGTTATACCTTCGCTTTTCTGATCGCGCTGCTGATCGGCGGGGGGATTATCATCTTCCAGGTGGAGAAAACCATCCATGCCCATATCGAGAGCGAATTGACCAATGCCACGGCGGCTATCCGCAGCATGGTGGAAACGGCGGCCGCAACTTCCATTAAAAACCATCTGAGGGCGGTGGCGGAAACAAACCGGGATATGGTGGCCTCTGTTTACGGCGAATTCCGGGCGGGTCTGATCACCGAAGCGGCGGCCAAAGCCCGGTGCCGGAAAATCCTTTTTGCCCAGACCATCGGTAAAACAGGGTATATCTTCTGCGCCAGCTCCGCCGGGATCGCCATTGAACATCCCAATCCCGGGGTGGCGGGTAAAAGCTTTACGGACCGGGCCTTTGTCCATCAGATGGTCCTGAAAAAAAGCGGGTACCTGGAGTATGACTGGCAGAACCCGGAGGATGACGGGGTCCGGCCAAAGGCCATGTATATGGCGTATTTTGAGCCCTGGGACTGGATCATCGCCGTATCCTCCTACCGGGAGGAATTCAGGGAGCTGGTCCGTGTGGAAGATTTCAGGGAGAGCATCCTGAGCCTGACATTCGGCAAAAGCGGTTATGCCTATATCAACGATAGTGCCGGCAATCTGATTGTTCACCCCTTTTTAACGGGAAATTACTACGATGCCAGGGACGAAAACGGCAATTACTGGGTCAGGCGGATCTGCGAGATGAAATCGGGCAAGGCCGTCTATTCCTGGCAGAACCCCGGGGAGAATGCCTCCCGGGAAAAGCTGGTCATTTTCAACTTTATCCCGGAGTATGACTGGATTGTTTCATCCGCCACCTATCTGGATGAAATCTATGCCCCCCTGAATACCGTGAAAAAAGTGATCATTGCCATTGTGGTACTCATTTCCATCCTGGTGTTCACCATGTCTTTCTGGATAAATGCCTCGGTGGTAAGGCCCCTGCGGTCCCTGATGAACCGGTTCGACCAGGGGGCCTCGGGAAATTTTGCCGTGCGGATGCCCGTGCGGTCCAGGGACGAGATCGGGCAGTTGGCCGGTTATTTCAACCGGTTCATGGACAAACTCCAGGACTATTCCCGGGAGCTGCGGGCCGAGATCACCGAAAAAAAACGGAACGAGCAGGCCCTGAAACTCTCCGAGGAGATGTTTTCCAAAGCTTTTCGTTCCAGTCCGTCCGGCATGTTCATTGCCAGCCTGGACAGCGGGAAGATTATCAATGTCAATGACAGTTTCCTTAGGATTACCGGCCGCAGCCTGCTGGACCTGATCAACCGGGAACTTTTAAGCATCTCATTTTTTAGGAACCGCGAGGACGGAAGGGCGTTGTTCAAGGATATACGAAAGCGGCGGCCGGTGGTCAACCGGGAGATCCGCTTTTTCACCGCAGCAGGAGAGGTGCGGCAGGCATTGATTTCAGGGGAGGGGGTGGATCTCTGGGGAGAGGCATGCATCCTGGGATACATGGCGGATATCACCGAATCCCGGCGGCTGGAACGGGAAATCCTGGACGTCAGCCAGAACGAGCGAAGAAAGATTGCCATGGCCCTGCACGATGATCTCTGCCCCCATCTCATCGGTGTCGAGGTGATGACCAAGATGCTGGGACGAAGGCTTGAAACCAGGGGGGGCGACCTGGCGGAGGAGGCCGGCCGCGCCGGGAAGATCAGGGAACTTATCCTGGCGTCCATTGAAAAAACCCGGATCCTGTCCCGGGGATTGTCCCCGGTGAACCTGGAAAATTCAAGGTTCAAAGATTCCCTGGCAGATATGACCGATTACGTGGAGGCGGTGTTCGGCATCCGCTGCACCCTGTCGTGCACCCCGGACAATGGGGCTGCACAGCCCTTTGAGGACGACAATATCGCCACCCACGTTTACTATATCGCCCATGAGGCGGTTCACAATGCGGCCAAGCATGCGGGCTGCGCAACCATCCGCATCTGCCTGGAGGAAACCTGCGATACCCTCCGGCTGAGCGTCTCCGATGACGGGCAGGGCTACGCCCCCGATCCCGGGCACGAAGGGCTGGGCGTCAGGATCATGTCCTACCGGGCCGGCCGTATCGGCGGAAATTTAACCATTGAGCGGACCCAAGAGACGGGCACGACGGTGTGCCTGGAACTGCCGGCCCTAAGGGAGAATCCATCATGACAGATACCCCCCTGGATATACTCATTGTCGAAGACCACCCCATCTTCAGGATGGGCATGCGGGATATGATTGACCATGAGCCGGATATGCGGGTCTGCGGGGAGGCTGAGGATGTGGCCACTGCCCTGGAACTGGTTCGAAGCTGCCGGCCGGATCTGGCGGTAGTGGATCTTTCCCTCAAGGACAGCAACGGCATGGACCTGGTCCGTTCTGTCAGTGAAGATTTCGATTTCTGCCATACCCTGGTGCTCTCCATGCACGACGAGGCCCTCCATGCGGAACGCTGTCTTATGGCCGGTGCCAAGGGGTATATCATGAAGCAGGAAGCCTCGGAATCCGTTGTCACGGCCATCCGCAGCATCATGGAGGGGCAGATTCACGTCAGCCCCCGGATCATGAGCCACCTGCTCAACGTGTTCAGAAAGCAACCCGGTCTCACAAACGCCTCTCCCCTGGCCCGGATTACCGACCGGGAACTGGAAATTTTTCAGATGATCGGCCGGGGACTCTCCTCCAAGGACATCGCCATGCAGCTTAACATCAGCATTAAAACCGTAGGTACTTACCGGGAGCGGATCAAGGAAAAACTGAACCTGAAGAACGCAAGTGAGCTTTTGCGGTTCGCCGTCATCTGGGTGGAAACCGGGGAGTTTCGGGGGAAAGACGCTTCCTTGTAGGTGCCGGACCTACAGCAGTTTGGGTTATTTCCACACAGGTATTTGGTGGGCTGTCCTCTTTTTTTCTTTTCTGAGCTTGTTAAAACCTTTAACAGCGATAACTTAACCTCAATTTAAGAAAGGAGATCCCATGACCCAGATTAAGACCCGGCTTATCGAACCCTGCCAGGACGCTTACAGCTACCCCCTGCTCATCAAAAATCTTCTGGAGACACCCTTGATCTACTCCCCGGACCAGGAAATCGTCTACCGGAACCTGCGCCGCTATGACTATAAAACCTTCGGGCAGCGGGTAAAGCAACTGGCGGCCATGCTGACCCGGCTGGGGGTCAAACCCGGCGATACGGTGGCCGTCATGGACTGGGATTCCCACCGCTACCTGGAATGCTTTTTTGCCGTGCCCATGATGGGGGCCGTGCTCCACACCATCAACATCCGCCTGACTCCGGAGCAGCTCATCTACACCATCAACCATGCCGAAGACGATGTCATCCTGGTGAACGAGGAATTTTTGCCCCTGCTCTCATCGGTGAAAGACCGGTTTGAAACGGTGAAGCAGGTGGTCCTGCTGACGGACAGCGCCGAGATGCCCCAGTCCGACCTGACCTTTGCCGGCGAGTATGAAGATCTCATGGCGGATACGGCACCTGAGTACGATTTCCCCGATTTTGACGAAAACACGATGGCCACCACCTTTTACACCACCGGCACCACCGGCCTGCCCAAGGGGGTGTTCTTCAGCCACCGCCAGATCGTGCTGCACACCTACGGTCTTATGTCCGGCCTCTGTGCCTATGAGGCCCAGGCCAGCGTCAACTCCAGCGATATTTACATGCCCATGACCCCCATGTTCCATGTCCATGCCTGGGGCATGCCCTATCTGATGACCCTGCTGGGCACCAAACAGGTTTATCCGGGCCGCTATGAGCCGGAAATGCTGCTCAAGCTGATTGTCACGGAAAAGGTGACCTATTCCCATTGCGTGCCCACAATTATCAATATGCTGGTCTCAAGCCCGGCCATATCCCAGTTGAACCTGGAGGGCTGGAAGGTGATCATCGGCGGCTCCGCCCTTCCCCAGGGGCTGTGCAAGGCGGCCCTGGAGCACGGGATCAATCTGTACAGCGCCTACGGCATGTCGGAAACTTGCCCCCTGCTCACCGTGGCCAACATCAAGCCCCACCTCATGGAAAAATCTGTGGACGAGCAGGTGGAGATCCGCTGCAAAACCGGGCTGCCCGTTCCCAATGTCCGGCTGGAGATCGTGGATACCAAGGGTACCCCCGTCCCCCACGACGGCCAGACCGCAGGGGAAGTGGTGGTCCGCTCTCCCTGGCTGACCCAGGGGTATGTCAAGGATGAAGCCAAATCCCAGGAACTCTGGGCAAACGGCTGGCTCCACACCGGGGATATCGGTGTGATCGACGACGAAGGCTATCTGAAAATCACCGACCGGCTCAAGGATGTGATCAAAACCGGCGGGGAATGGATCTCTTCACTGGAACTGGAGGATATCATCTCCCGGCATGAGGCCGTGACGGAAGTGGCGGTGGTCGGTGTCGCCGATGAAAAGTGGGGGGAACGCCCCCTGGCCATGGTGGTGCTGAACGACGCCTTCAAAGACAAGGTCACTGAGGCGGATATCCAGGACTTTTGCATGGGCTTTGTGAAAAGCGGCCAGATCCCCAAATACGGCGTTCCCTCAAAGATCGTTCTGGATGCGGAAATCCCTAAAACCTCCGTGGGTAAGATCTCCAAAAAAGATATCCGGGCTCAGTATAATTAGCGCCGAATATCGAGTAAACATCCGTTAACATTTTACCCGGCCTTTCCACCCCGCTGACCGCAGGGGGGGGAAGGCCGGTTCATATGGCGTGGATGTCTCAGGATTGCTCCGTGTTTTTTTTGCTCACAGGATGTTGCCCTGGAGCAAAGAATGTTTTTTATGGGTACCACGATGAATCAGCCTTGGTTGGACCGCCAGAGAATGGCCTGGAACCGGTTTTTTACCCCGATTTTTTTATAGAGGCTGTAGACGTGTGATTTGACTGTGGAAAGCCCGATGTCCAGGGTCTGCCCGATCTCTTTGTTTGAGGCGCCCCCGGCGATCAGGTTTAAAATCTGCTCCTCCCGCCGGGTCAGTCCGGCGGTGGCCGACGCTGTTTCCCGGGAAGGCTTGGCCACCTGTCCCACGGGGCTGACCTTAAATGTCCGGTCAAAGCCGATGACCGACCCCTTTTCTTCGGCCCTCACCACATGGCCGGAGAGGCGGACTTCCACGGTGCGGCTGTCCAGCTCCCGGAACCGGTCCAAAGGTAATGTCAGCCGGACGTCCACCAGGGTACCGTCATCCAGGGGATGGTCCGTTTTTATCATGGCACCGCCGGCACTGATGTTCCGGGTGACGTATTCCGCGGACTCGGATGCACCGTCCTCCCGGGTCAGGGTCAGTTTGGCCGGTACTTCCAGGGAAAATCGTTCAAATTCTCGGCGTTCTTTTTTCTTTTTATTCATCAATTCCCTCTGAACAGGGACCGAATCCATCCGAACATCCCTTTGGATTTTTGCGGTTGTTTCACCTGTTTTTTCAGTGTGGCTGAAGGCGCGGTTTTTCTTGCCGGCCGTGAACTGCCCGCCACGTCATATGCTTTCTTTGCCTGTTTGCCTTCCGGGTTTAGGGCGGCTGACTTGTCTTCAAGGGCAGCAAATATTTCTTCTTTCAACTTGGCCTGGGTGCTCTCCTTGGACAGGCTCAAGGCGGTCTTCTGCCCCAGAAAGGTCTCTGACAGGTCCAGGGTGTAGCCATCCCCGCTTGCCCCCACACCGGAGTGACCGGCAATGGCATAGGCATATTGGGTCATCCCGGCAATGACGATATATTCCGGCTGCGCCTGTGCCGGCATCTGCCAGTACCCCACCCCTTCACAGATATTGGCCGGTAGCTGCCAGGTTTTCAGCACCCGGGCCGCCACAAGACCGTCCGTGGTGCCGAACATATCCCGCTCCACTTCATGGAGAGGGCATTCAAACTGCCTGGCCTTGGCCACACACGCCGCAAATTTTTCCGGAAAGTGGATGGCCATCAGCAGCTTGCCCAACCCGTGAAGCATGCCTGCCATATAAAGATCACCCGGCAGCATATCCATACCGAGCATGGGATGCCCCAGCCGACGGTTGGCAACGGCACAGGCCCAGGAATGCGCCCAGAAATCGTTGTAGGACAGCCCGTCTATATCCGGGAATTGGGGTAAAAGCTTTCTGAAAAACTGGAGGCAGACGGAATTCACCGTTTCTTTCAGGCCAATCCGGGTTATGGCCGCCCTAAGGGTGACGATCCGCTCCATCTCCGAGTAATACCGTGAGTTGGCCAGCTGGAGTATCCTTGTAAACAGCCCCGGGTCTCCCTCCACCAGCTTGGCAAACTCGGGAATATCGATTTTCTCCTCAGGCTGCCGCACCATGACAAATATCTGGCGGATATTTTCCGGAATGGCCGGGATCTCCACACTCGTGGAAAGTATTTCCTGCGCAATACTCAATGCGATGGTCTTTTCGCCCACCAGGGAATCATTCATAACAACCTGTCCTTATCAAGAATTAAGGTCCGATGGTGTATTCCGTCCCAAGGTCCGCCAACGGCAGTTCTTTAATTTGTATGAAAAATTATTCATTTAGTCAATCAAATCACGCATAAAAGGAATCCTATGACTTACGGTGAGATCAATATCGTTGTTTTAAGGTTTTTTGTTCGGAAATTATCGGGATAAGCAGCGGTGATGAAGAATATCAGAGGATTGGCAGGGGAAAACATTTTTTTACAATTTGCTTCTATACTTTAACCGGCTTGTGGTATAGATCTGGATCTATAAAATATTCAGGAGTTTATTTTTTGAACGGGGATTCAGCAACTATTTTTCGGGTTTTTCTGTTAAGTTTCGGTTACAGGGCCTTGAAACAGGGGGGATCGGATATAGTGTTGGATATCTTAATCAAATAATTTGAAGGTGTTAAGGTGATGGAAGACAGTCCCAGCAATGAAACCGGAAATACAACCCGGAAAAAAAGAAGTGTTCCCAGAATGATTCTCCGCCTGATCTGGCAGGGATTTCCCTTTGCCGTGACCATGGTGGTGATTGCTTTGGTGATTATTCCGCTTTTCGGGAAGATCAATGCCCAGAAGGCGGACCTTGAGCGGCAGCAGGCGCTTGGGGTGAAGGAAACCCGGGTCCTGCCCAACGTGGTGACCATGGCAATGGCGCCGGATATGGTGATGGAGCGGATCAGCCTGCCGGGGGTGGTAAAACCCTGGATTTCAATGAATGTGGTGGCGGAGGTGAAGGGAAAGATCATCAGCAAGAAGGTGGCGGAAGGCACCCGGGTGAAAAAGGGTGATATTCTTGCCGTCATTGATCAACGGGACTACAGGCATAACCTGGCTTCGGCCCAGGCCTACTATGACACGGCCAAAATCAATGAGAAGCGTTATAGGGCCCTGTCCAAAAAACAGTTCGTGACCCAGTCCCAGCTGGATGATGCCAGTTCCCAGGTTAAAACCACCCGGGCTGCGCTGGAGCAGGCGAAATTGAATCTGGAACGGTGCACCATCCGCTCTCCCATGGATGGTGTGGTGGACCGCACCTATATTGAATACGGCAATTTTCTGGATGCGGGTGATCCGGTGGTGTCTATCCTGGAGCTGGACCGGCTCAAGGTGGAAGTGGGCATCCCTGAATCGGATGTGGCCGCGGTGCGGCGGCTGTCCGAGTTCGACCTGAGCTTTGACGCCCTGGACGGGAAGCAGGTGACAGGCAAGTACCATTATTTATACAAGACTTCTGATTCCCTGGCCCGCCTTTACAATCTTGAAATCCGGGTGGAAAATCCGGATTATCAGATCCTGCCGGATATGTTTGCGCGGGTGATCATAGTCAAGAACAGTGAACCCGAGGGACTTGCCGTTCCCATTTACTCTTTGGTGACCCGGAAGAAGGATACCGGTGTATTTGTTGAAGATGACGGCCGGGTCTCCTTCAGGCCGGTGGAGACCGGGTTTCAGGACGGCTGGAAAATTCTTGTGGCCCAGGGATTGTCTGCCGGGGAGAATGTCGTTGTGGTGGGCCACCGTATTGTCGAAGACGGGGAGCAGGTCAATGTGACCCGGACCATCAGTGATATGGAGGAGCTGCTCCAATGATCGTTTCCGATACCGCCATTAAAAACAGGGTATCGGTGCTGGTGCTGGTGGTCATCATCGTCGGCATCGGCCTCTATGCCTACAAGGCGTTGCCCAGGGAAAGTGATCCGGATATCACCATTCCCTATGTCTTTGTCCAGACCGATTACCGGGGTGTTTCCGCCACCGATATCGAAACCTCCATTACCCTGAAAATAGAGAAAAAACTTAAAGGGTTGGACAAGGTTAAGAACATCTCTTCAGTGTCTTCCCAGGGGCTGTCCCAGATCAATATTGAATTTTTGCCGGGAACGGAAATCGACGATGTGTTGACCAAGGTAAAAGACAAGGTGGATGAGGCCAAGAATGACCTGCCCACGGATCTTGAAAATGATCCCATGGTTTTCGAGGTGAACTTTTCCGAAATGCCCATCGTGGTCTATTCCCTGTCAGGAAATGCAGGTCCCCGGGTACTCAAGAAGATTGCGGACGACCTGAAAGATGATATTGAAGCGGTCCAGGGGGTGCTTGAGGTGGAAATCACCGGCGGCCAGGAACGGGAAATCCGCGTAGAGGTGGATACGGATAAGCTGGCCTACTACCGGATTCCCATCACCTCCCTCCAGGACGCCGTGGTAACGGAAAACCAGAATACCTCAGGCGGTGCAATTACACTGGGCGATGGCCGGTACCAGCTGAAGGTGCCGGGAGAATTCGAAACCCCGGAAGAGATTCTCTCCCTGGTGGTGGCCACCCATGACGGCCATCCCATATATCTCAAAGATGTGGCCACGGTGCGGGACGGCATGAAGGACGAAACCTCCCGGTCCCGGCTGAACGGGGTGGATTCCATCAATATCTCGGTGAAAAAGCGTGTGGGGGAAAACATCATCCAGATCAGCGACAAGATCGACGAGGTGGTGGAAAAGGCAAGTCAAACGTTCCCCTCAAAGACCACCATCACCAAGCTGATGAACAAATCCAATGATATCCGCGCCATGGTGGCGGATCTGGAAAACAATATCATTTCCGGCCTGATCCTGGTGGTCATGGTTCTCTTTGTGGCCTTAGGGATAAGAAACTCTTTCCTGGTGGGGCTGGCCATTCCCTTTTCCATGTTCCTCTCCTTTGCCATCCTCCAGGCCATGGGCCTGACGCTGAACATGGTGGTGCTTTTCTCCCTGACCCTGGCCCTGGGCATGCTGGTGGACAATGCCATCGTTATCATTGAAAACGTCTACCGCTACATGCAGCAGGGCGTCCCCCGGGTGGAGGCGGCCATGAAGGCCACCGGTGAAGTGGCCTGGCCCGTTATCGGCTCCACCCTGACCACCCTTGCGGCATTTGCCCCCATGCTGGTGTGGCCCGGGATTATGGGCGAGTTCATGAGTTACCTGCCCCTGACCCTTATCGTGACACTCTCTTCCTCCTTGTTTGTGGCCCTGGTGATCAACCCGGCCATGTGCGCTTTTTTTATGAAGGTGCCGGGGCAGGCCGGACAGGCCGGACAGCTTTCGGCCAAAGAAATTGAAGCCCAGGGAGAGCAGCCCATAGAGATAAAAGGGGTGATACTCAAGTCCTATGCGGCCGTGCTGCGGGTGTCCCTGAACCACAAGCTGACTGTTCTGGTGGGATCCTTTGCCGTGCTGGTCTTACTGTGGCAGGTCTGGATGCTGCGCATCGGCATTGAAAAACCGGTGGAGTTTTTCCCCGCCATTGATCCCAAAAGTGCCTACGTGAATATTGATGTGCCCGAAGGCGCGGATCTGGACTATATCGACCGGACTGTCAAGCAGGTGGAGATGGCCATTTCCGGCAGCGGCAGCGATAATATCGCAGATTATAAGGCGGCTGTCTCGGCAAGGGAACACACGCAGGCAGACGGTTCGGTATTTTCGGCCCCCTCAGATATCAACAATATCGAACATATTTACACCCGGGTGGTTCAGAATGCCGGGGCCTCGATCTTTGATTCCAACCTGCCCAACCACATTGGCATCCAGTTCATTGATTTTGAGGACAGGACCAGCCCCACCAAGGCGGATCTGGAGGAAATCCGGAGGCGTGTGGCCCACATTCCCGGCGTGAAGATCACCGTTGATGAACTCAAGGAAGGACCGCCCACAGGGCCGCCCATCAATATAGAAATCTCCGGGGAGAGCTTCTCCGTTCTCAGCCGGATTGCAGAGCAGATCAAAAAGATCGTGGCAGGGGTGTCCCATGTTAAGGATATAAGGGACGACTACCAGGGCGGCCTGCCCTCTGTGCAGGTGAAAATCGACCGCCAGAAAACGGCGCTGTTCGGCCTGACCACCTCGGCCATCGGCACCGCCCTGAAGATTGCCTACAACGGTCTCGATGTCTCCACCTATTACGAGGGGGACGAGGATTACGATATTACCGTAACCCTGGCCGAATCCGACCGGAAGGTAACGGATATCCTTCACAAACTGATGATCCCTGCGCCCAACGGACAGATCGTTCCCCTGACCACCCTGGCGGAGATCAGCTACCGGGGCACCATCGGTGACATTGTCCGGAAAAACCATGAACGGGTGGTGACGGTCCAGGCCAATGTGGATGAAACCATAACCACGGGAGCCGTTGTTAGAGAAAAGGTGATGCGTCTAATGCAGGACTTGGAACTGCCGCCGGGATACAAGTACAAGTTCACCGGTGAGGACGAAGAACAGCAGCAGGCCCAGGATTTCCTGTCCAAAGCCTTTGTGGTGGCCCTGTTCCTGATCTTCCTGATTCTGGTGACCCTGTTCAACTCCGTGGTCCAGCCGGTGATTATCCTGACCTCCGTTATTCTGTCCCTGGGCGGGGCATTCTGGGGACTGTCCGTGATCGGATCTCCTTTTGGGGTAATTATGACCGGTGTGGGGATTATTTCCCTGGCAGGTGTCGTGGTGAACAACGCCATCGTCCTGATTGATTACACCAATAAACTGCGGTCCGGGGGCCTGTCCGTCAGGGATGCCGTGGTTGCGGCAGGTGCCACCCGGCTGCGGCCGGTGGTGCTCACTGCCATCACCACCATACTGGGACTGCTGCCCATGGTGACCGGGGTGTCCTACGACTTCCACGTCATGGCCATGTCCTGGGCTTCGGAATCCAGTCAGTGGTGGCGCTCCATGGCCATTGTGGTGATCTTCGGTCTGCTGATTTCCACCATTCTCACCCTGGTGGTGGTGCCGACGCTATACGCTTTGATTGAGGAAGTGAAAACCATGGTGTCCAACGGTTACCGGCGGACCCGGGCATTTTGCCTGGATGAGCTGGAAACGGAGGTGGCTTAACCGGTCCGGCCCTGGGCGTTCCTGATTATAGTCACCCAACATAGTCTGTCACCCGGGGCCGGGCGAACGCGTCGTGAGGACGGATCTGGCTGACATCAATTTTAAGGTCGTTCAGGTCTTGACCGGTTTGGGCTTGCAAACCGACTTTTTCTTCATGGCAGGGGCTCCGCATTTTTTACAGTGAAATGCAGGAATGACTTCTTTGGGATCGCAGAGGGTATCCTTTTCGACGCTGTGCCGGTTACAATCCGTACAGATGTATACCGCTTTTTTCTTTCCTTTGGTTTTGCAGGCCTTTTTTTTATCTGCTTTGGGTTTTTTCACACAGGCCGCGCATTTGTCTTTTGCCATAAGCGCCTCCCTCTTAACCTTGGGCTTAAAATAGTTCAAAAAGATACGCCCAAGCTGATATTTTAATATTCTACTAACAAATTTTTAACAGACTTCCGGTTTTGTCAAGGCAGAGTCTTTCATTGAGGTGTAATTCCCTGACCTGTATACCTGGGTCTGCCTCTCTGACACCGTTCAGAAAAACTTTGATATCAATGTTCTGGGACACCGGGGGGTAAAAGTCGTCATGATGATGGGGGATGACCAGCCCCGGCCGCAGGTGTTTGACATAGTTCAGGGCCAGATCACATATACGGGAATGTCCCTGGAGGGGGACCAGCAGTACATCCGTCTGGGTCCTGGCAAGGGTGGTGAGTTCCGCTTGGGAAGAGCCGCCGGAACCGAAAAAATGGAGGGTCATCCCCTCGGCCTGTATCCGCCAGCTTAAGACCCGGCCGCAGGGAAAATTGAAAAAGAGGGGAAAAATCTCTCTGAACCGCCTGCCGACCCTGGCCAGGGTGGAAAGCATCAGCCTTAAGTCAAAGCGGACATGCCTGCTGTAGAAAGCCTTGGCCCTTATACCGTTCAGGTTCAGCGTAAAACCGTCACGGTCCACCGTGGTGATGTGCTCCCTGAAAAGGCCCATGTCACATAAGGTCCGGGCCGCAGTGGGGCTGCAGGCCACATCCGCCCCTGTGGCACGGGATACGGCAGGTACATCCATGAGGTGATCAAAATGGCCGTGGGAAACCAGGATGGTATGGGCAGGCCCAAGGTCGGTGGGCGTCAGGCGCTGCTGCGGCCGGGCATAGGGATTACGGCTCAGGTAGGGATCCAGCAGAAGGGTAGTATCCGCCGTTGTGAGTTTGAACCCTGCCGTGCCCAGCCACTGGATTTCCATAGCATTTCCCTTTTGATGTTTTTTCCGGGGTATTTGCAACTGCCGGAATCATCCCTATACTATTTCCATACGCGCTTCAATACAAGGAGGAATCATGACCATGGAAAACAGAATCTCCGCAGTTGATGCCAAATCCCGCAGAGATGCAGGACTCGCCCTGCTGGTCTGCATATATGACGATGACAAGTTCCACAGCCAGGCCCATCTGGAAGGGGCCGTACCCATGAGTGAGTTTTTGCGGATGAAACCGGATCTGCCCCAAAGTACGGATGTAATCTTTTACTGAGGCTGACCCGGTGATTCATCGGCGGCAAGGCTTGCCGTTCAGTATGTAAAAGAGGGCTGGGTAAATGCAAAGGTCCTGGATAAGGGCATTAACGGCTGGAAAGAGGCCGGGTTTAATATCCTTTAGAAAAACCTCTAAAATAAACAGCGGCCCGGGGAAGATCCTTCTCCGGGCCGCTGCCGTTTCTTTTGCAATACCACCTGAAAGTATACCAGGTCTTATACAGAATGTTGTGCTGTATTTTTATTCCAGAGTTTCCGCGATGCTCACCGTGCGGTCGCCCATCATGTTTACGTAGGATGCCATTTCATTGTCATACCAGCCGTAGATAACGGCCTGGGTGACCTGGATGCTGCCCACGTGGTCTTTGATGGTTTCCAGCACTTCGGTGTCAATGCCACGGACCTGCTCCAGGTTGATATTAATGGCGCCGGTGCGGGTATGGGTCTCGTGGCCTTCGATCACGGCGGCAGCCCTGGGGGTGCCGATGATGTCGGAGGAGACGTTTTGCTTGTTGGTGAAGACCAGGTAGCCGTTGTCGTTGGTTACGGCGGCATCCTGGTAGACCTGGTTGATCATTTCCCGGCGGATGGGTTTGGCGTTGAGTTCCTCCTGGAAGTTCATCACCAGGATGATCAGGGAGCCTGTGGAGGTGGGGATCCGAACGGATTCAGCGATGAACCCGATCTGGCCCATTTCCGGAATGACCAACTGCAGGGCCTTGGCCGCACCCGTTGTGGTCAGGATGATATTGTTGAGGATGGAGCGGCTTTTTCTCAGGTCTGTTTTACCGGAACCGGGCAGGCGGTCCAGCACCTGCTGTGAGCCCGTGGCTGCATGCACTGTGGCCATGGAAGCGGACAACACCCGGTCCACTCCGAAAGCGTCCAGCAGGGGTTTTACCATGTGAGAGAGGCAGGTGGTGGTGCAGGAGGCGTTGGATATCAGGGTGTGGCGGACCGGATCATAGTCCTTGTCGTTGATCCCCATGACCGTGGTAACGGCATCATCAGGCATCACGGCGCCTTGTTTCAGTTTAAAGGGTGCCGAAGCAATGACCTTGCGGGCACCGGCATCCAGGTGGCCCCGGATGGCGCCTTTGGGGTCGTCTGCCGCCATGTTGGGATCCAGGAATCTGCCGGTGGTATCCACGACGATTTCCACATTGTTGTCCGCCCATTCAATATCCCTGGGATTCCGCTGGTTGGTCAGGATTTTCACCTTTACCCCGTTCACGTTCAGGGTGTATTTTTCCGGATCCACGTCCGTGATGACAGGTTTCCCCTGATATCCGTTGAGGAATGCTTCCAGACGTCCGTAGCTGGAATCCCGCTCAATATAATGGATGATGTCTTCCATGGCGGTGCCTACTTTCCGGCCCACATTGATCACGATTTCGTCAAAGTACTTCCTGCCGGCATGGTGCCAGAGGGAGAGTTTCCCGATTCTTCCCAGTCCGTTAATGCCCAGGACCTTTGCATCTGTGCTCATTTGTAAATTTCCTTAACCGTTCTGTGTTGCTGATGTTGTTGATTTATAACGCGCCGGTAAACCCCCCAGGGTCTTTTGACCCTCGGTTCATTGAACGGGTTATACGACGGTCATCTGTCCCTGGTAAACCGTTCCCTTGTAGCCGTTCATACTGATGAAATCACCCGTATTCATGACGATCCCATTCAGTTCACAGGTTTTATCCTCTTCATTGCAGATCAGGTTTTCACACCCGACCACACAGGTTCTGCCTAAATTGTACGCCACCACCGCGGCATGGGAGGTCAGGCCCCCCCGGGCGGTCAGTATACCGTCTGCCGCGTCGATTTCAAGGATATCGTCGGGCACGGTGTCGTTGCGCACCAGTATCAGTTTGGCATTGGGATCCTGGCGGCGGAATCCGTCGATCTCCTCTAAGGTGAAGACGATCCGGCCGCTCATGGCACCTCCGGATACCCCGATGCCCTGACCTAAAAAGGCCGCTTCCAATGCGTCACTTCCGGCGTCAAACTTAGCGATTTTTTTCCGGTCGCGCAAGGATAGATCCCGGGCCTGGAGAACAAACAGGTTTTCAGGCTCAGGTCCTTCGAAGGTGAACTCGATTTCCTGGGCATTCCAGCCGCCTTCATAAATCAACTGCTGGACAATGCGCCTGAGTTGTTCGAAAATTTTGGGAAACCGGGTTTCCATGCTGATCTTGGTGTCCCGCTTTTCAATCTCCCGCTGAAGTTCGGATATGGGCAGTGTTTTCACAAGTCCTGACACCACATCCTCTCCCTGGTTGCCGATGGTAAAATCCCCCCACAGCCGGATGGTGTCACCGGGGAGTTTGGGGCTGTGGGTAAATACCACGCCGGAACCCGATTCCCTGGACCGGTTGCCGAACTTCATGCACTGGATGGTGACGGCGGTGCCCCAGTCGTCCGAGATGCCGATAATCTTTCGGTAATCCATGGCCCGTTTTGAGGTCCAGGAGGAGAATACTTTTTTAATGGCCAAAAAGAGCTGTTCCATGGGGGATTCGATCAGGTCGATCCCTGCCTCCGTGACCAGTCGTTTGTAGTCCAGGGCCACCGCCCGCATCTGGTCGCCGGTGAAATAGCGCTTGAAGTTGATGCCGGCCTGCTCCTTGTGGCGCTTGATGAGCTGGTCAAAGGTGTCCCGCTGAATGCCGTATACCATGCCGTAGGCCTGGATGAATCTGCGGTATGAGTCCCAGGCAAACCAGGGGTTGCCGGAGCTTTCGGCCAGGCTTTCCGCGATCTGTTCGTTGATGCCCACGTTAAGGAAAGAGTCCAGCATCCCGGGCTGGGAAATGGAGGAACCGGACCGGACCGACAGGAGCAGGGGATTTCCCGGGTCCCCGAACCGGGTGCCGCAGGTTTCTTCCAATTGTTTGAGCCTTGTGGTGACCAGCTGCTTGAAGTTCACCGATGCCGGAATGTATGAATCGATTAGTTCCAGGCATTTGAACACTTCGGTGGTGATAATAAATCCGTCGGGGATTTCAATGCCGAACTGCTTGAGCTTGATAAGGTTCAGCCCTTTATTCCCGAGATAAATGATATTATGGCTGAACAACTCCTGGGTGTTGATGGTGGTGACAGCCGCCTTGGGGTCATAGTTGAGCAGGGCGGACAATTCATCCTGGGACAGCCGTTCTGACTGACGGAACAAGGTGGAAAGGATCTGGTTTAAGAATACGTCAAGCTGCTGCAGTCCAAGGGACGTTGCGATCCGGTCACGAAAGAAAATGTCCGCCACCCGCTGGTCCAGTTTTTTGGCCATCTTGTCAGCCTTGTGGGCAGAGGGTTTTGTTTTTTTTCCGTCTCCTGTATACCCTTCCGGCCTGTATTTGGGCAGGATCTTGTCCCTGCCGATGCGGGTTTCAATATGGGTGAGATTTTTATAGTGCAGGTTGTTAAAGTTGTCGTTCACGGCATCCGCCACCGCCCGGGTAAATCCCTTGAAAATATCCAGGTACTGGGTAAAGGAGCAGGTGGTGATGTTGATGGCGTACTTGAGGAACTCCATCTGGGTGTCGATCTTCTGGGAGACGATGCCGTCCAGCAGCAGGGCCTGGCGGAAGAGTTTTAAAATGCCGAAAATCTTTACAAAGGTGGGTTTGGTGATCAACCGCAAATCAATGCTGTTGATGAGATCTTCGAACAGGACGTTGACCACGCTTTCGATCCTCAGGGTGAGACCTAGGGCGTTGAACTTGGCCTCGTTGTAGGAGCCGTACATGGACGGGATATCCACGGCAAAGTGGCGCTTGTGGTAAATGACCTCGTTCACCGGGTACTTCTCTTTGGAGAGGATGATCTCCTTGAGTTCGGCCATATACCCCAAAAGGCCCTCGATCCTTGTTTCCAGGCCGGGTTCTTTGAGTACGCTGACGGCATCGGCCGGATCGGGCATTCCTTCGGACCTGTGGGTGGTAAGATACCTTTCAAGTTCCAGGTAGTCCGTACCGTATTTTTCGTTGAGCAGCCGGTAAAACCGGATCATCAGTTTGGACCGTTTCCGGTCCAGGTCGGTGACCCCGTCGGTCTTGTCCACAATGGCGGTCAGCTTATCCAGGGGAGCCACCAGGAAATCTTTTGGCTGTTCAAACTTTTGGTAGGCCAGGGCCTGGAATATGGCATGGGGACCGTCGATAAACCGGCCCGTGGATTCGATCTCCGCATATATGGAGGGCGGCACATAGGGGGCCAGGGCCGATTTGTCCCGGGTTCTCCAGAAGTTGATCACCTCCTGGATGAACTCCACAATCCGGCTGGAGCTTTCCACGTGGCACTGCTTGCGCAAAAAGTGGATGAGCCGGTCCCGCCGGAAGCAGGATTCGTCCAAATCCGTGGAGATGTCCCGCAATTCCCCTTCGGCACCGATCTCGTTGAAAAATGTGGGCAGCAGCCGTGCCAGCTGCTTGACCAGGTTGTACACCGGGGCGATGTCGGTATTTAAAAAGGTGGTGACATCCCTGGGAAAAAGGTCCGTATCCCGGATAAACACCCCGCCCACGGCCAGGGAGGTGATCAGGGCGGAAAGCAGGCGCTTGGACTTTTTAGGGTGCTTGCCCACCAGGTTCAAAAAGACCCGGATGTTTTTCACGTGGGCCATATTGCCCTTGATCTGCCAGTCGTCCCCTGTGCCCTGTATCATGGGAAACTGGAATCCATGGTCCACCGAGCGGTCGATAAAGTGGTTGATCAGCTCGATTTCATCGGTGTTGTAAACCGCATCCCCGATTCTGTGGATGCACTCCAGCACTGTGCCCGGATACCGCCCCTTATGCTCTTTGAGCAGGGCAAAGGTCTGGTCCACAATGCGGATATCCTTTTTGTAATCCCGTTCCCCGATCAGCCGGATCAGGGTGCGGTGGATGTCTCCTAAGGCCTCCCGGTGAATCATGGACAGCCCGGGGGCATGGATAATGTAAAAAAGAAAGGTCAGCTTGAAGTATTTTCCGTAGGTCCGGCCTTCGCTCAGGGAGAGGATTTTCCGGGGCATGTCCCTGAACCGTTTGACAAAGTCCCTGTGGCCGGTGAGCTGAACAAGGTGGACGGTGGTGTCCGTGGATGTTACTTTTTTTGATTTCAGCTCGGTTAGTGCCGCCTGCCACTCCCTGACCCGGTCATGGGAAACCCGGTCCAGAAGAGCCACCATATCCCCGCCCAGCCGCCATTCTTCAATATTTTCCCGCATCCAGGTCTGGGGATCATCCTGGTCCAGCCAGAATGAGAACGATGCATCGAAATAGCGGATTAAGAATCGGTTCAAAACAGGGATAAATTCGGCTGCCTCCTGACTGGATTCTTCCGGTGTGGTAATTTCACGGTCCAGGAGCATGGCCGCCAGCCGGTCGGGCTGGTAGTAGGAGGATACAAAATAGAAAAAGCCTGAGTCATCCAGGGTCAGCACCCGGTTAATTTCCCGGGTCATCAGCGGCAGAAAGCGTCCGGTGTCCTCGCCGCCCTCCTTGGCAATATGGTGGAGCACCAGCATGAGGTTGTCCGACGCGTTGATCTTTATGTCCGTTTCCGGTGCCGCCTCAAATGCCTGGGTCAGGATGTCGCAGAGCAGGCCTAAGGCCTCGTGGCCCCGGGCCTGGCTTTTGTACAGGTGAAAATAGTGAAGGGAAAAATGGCGGGCCTCACCGACGATGAACCCCCAGTTCCGGTAGGGGTGGGAGAGTTCCTTGAGAAAGGTTTCCAAACGGCTTACGATGCCCACGTACCCCTGGAAAAAATCCAGAAGCAGAACATATTGCTGATCTATGGCCACCTCTGCCCGGGTATCGGACAGGTTGACCTCTAAGGCTTTTGACTTCACGGTCTCCTCGGTGCGTAAGGGGGTGTCCAAAGTTGATGTCTTTCTACGGATCTAAGACCACCTTTAGGCTGCTGTGGCGGACGTCCTATAACTAACCCGGCAAGTTTATCACGATGGGGCCAATTTGTAACGGTGTTTGTATAAAAACAGGCCTGTGGTTTTCCATTCATTTCGCTTAAATTTTATGCTATGGTCCGGGATTAAGATTTTACAATTATTCAGGTTATTATCCCTGGTTGATGCGTTTTGCTCCCCGGCCCTTTTCAGGGGGAACCTAAAGATGCCAGCCGGATGACTTTTAGCTTTAAGGATACGTAAATGTTAGCCAAGCTCAACGACATGGCCATACGGCCCAAGCTGGTCATTGCATTCATCCTGACCGGCATTCTGCCCCTCCTGCTCACCGGTTATTACGGCTCCATCCTGGCCACCAATGCCCTGATGGAAAAATCCTTCGACCAGATGGAGGCGGTGCAAAGCATCCGGACCAGCCAGCTGGAATCGGTTTTCCGGCAACGGTCTGCAGACCTTCGAAACCTGGCAAGCTCATCAAATCTGGTTTTGTTTACCAAGGAGATCGCTGAGTATTATGAGCGTAGGATTCAGTCCAGGATTTTTGAAACCCTGAACTATAAGAATCTTACGAACAATTATGCCGGTCCATTGAAACATTTTTCTTTCTCATATGGGTGCCAGGATCTGAAAATTATAGATGCCGAGAATGGAAATATTCTTTTTTCGATTCAGGATATCAGGAATGTTGGGAATAATGTCGGAAGGGCGGATTATGCGGACTCAGGCTTGAACAGGATCTGGAAAAAGATACGGGAGTCCGGCAAAGGCTGGATCGTGGACTTCACTCCTTTTGGTCCCGGCGGAGGGGTTGAAACGGCCTTCATGGGCGAGCCGATTATCGATGATGCCGGACAGATTGTGGCAATGGTGGTGGTTCAGATCACCCCGGAGTTTGTAAACGCGATCATGGATTCCCGAAAGGGCATGGGCAAAACAGGGGAATCGTATCTGCTGAACCATGATGAAGAAGCTTCGGAATTTGTGCTCCGAAGCGATGTGAAGACTATGGGGGAAGGGCGCTACGTCACCGGTTATAAGATGAATCGGGATTTGGCATACTGGACAGATGCCGCCATGCAAAAACAAGGGCGAGGTGTGTACCAAGACAGTGCCGGCACAGAAGTGCTTGTTGTATATAATTCATTGGATATCAAAGGATTGAATTGGTATTTGATTTCGAAGATAGACAAGCATGAAGTCGAGGAGACCGTCAGGTACATACTTGGTAAAACCCTGGGGTTGTCAATTGTTCTCATGGTTGGTATCGGCCTGTGCGCTTATTTTCTGTCCAGAAGTATATCAAAACCCATCATTCAGGCCGTGCGATTTGCCCAGGCCATTACAAAGGGCAATTTTTCCACATCCATCCAATTGCGCCAGCGGGATGAATTGGGAAAACTGGCCCGGGCCCTGAATCACATGGCCAAAACCCTGCGGGAGTCCGACTGGCTCAAGCAGGGCAAGGAAGGGTTGGACGAATCCTTGCGCGGTGAACTGAGCCAGAAGGAACTGGGCCGGCGGTTCATCTCCTTTCTCTGCCAGCACATCGGGGCGGACATGGGAGCACTCTACATTCACAGGGAAGGTACGCTCAATCTATACGCCTCCTACGCTTTTTCCGACCGGAAAGGCAATCACAATACCCTGGCCCTGGGTGAGGGGATGGTGGGGCAGGCCGCCATGGAGCAGGAGACCATTCTTTTCACTGATGTCCGCGACGATGAGGCGCCGGCCATCAACTACGGCGTGGATGAAAAAACGGCCAAATACTATATGATCGTTCCCCTGGTATATGAGGAAGAGGTGCTCGGTGTATTCCTTCTGGCCTCACAGAGGAAGTTCACCCGAATGGAAAAGAAGTATGTGAATCAGATCGTAAAAAGTACGGCCATCCTCATGAATACGGCCAAATCCCGCCAGACCATCACCATGCTGCTGGCTGAATCCCAGGCCAACCAGAAAGAGCTGTTGGAAAAGAACGTGACCCTGGAAAAACAGACCCAGGCGCTTCGGGAATCCGAAGCCGCCCTCCAGGCCCAGCAGGAGGAACTGCGGGTGGTAAACGAGGAACTGGAGGAACAGACCCGGGCGCTCAAGGAATCCGAGGCGGAACTCCAGGCCCAGCAGGAAGAGCTCCAGGTTACCAACGAAGAGCTGGAAGAGCAGGCCCAGGCCCTGGCGGAACAGAAAGAAGATATCCAGGCCAAGAATATCGAGCTGCTTGAGGCCCAGGAGGCCATCCAGACCAAGGCCGAAGAATTGGAGATTGCCTCCAAGTACAAGTCCGAATTTTTGGCCAATATGTCCCACGAGCTGAGAACACCTTTGAACTCCATCCTGATTCTATCCCAGCTTTTGGCAGGCAACAAGGACCAGACCCTGACCGGTAAACAGATCGAATCCGCCCAGGCTATCCATTCTTCAGGCGAGGACCTGCTGACCCTGATCAATGAAATTCTGGATCTGTCTAAAGTAGAGGCCGGCAAGGTGGAGCTGGTTTTAGAGGATCTGGAAGTCAAAACCCTGATCGCCGATCTGGAACGGATATTCAGAAATCTGGCCGAGGACAAGGGAACGGCCTTTGACATTGAGGTGGCTCCCACAGTGCCCGATGTCCTCTACACCGATCCCCTGCGGCTCCAGCAAGTCTTGAGAAACCTGTTGACCAATGCCTTTAAATTTACGGAAAAAGGCCGGGTCAGCCTGATTATTTCACGGCCTTCCGAGGCCCTGTGCCAGGGGTATGACCTCACACCGGATGCGGCCCTGTCTCTGGCGGTGCGTGATTCAGGGATAGGTATTCCCAAAGAACAGCAGGCCGTTATCTTTGAAGCCTTTCAGCAGGCCGACGGCAGCACCAGCCGGAAATACGGCGGTACAGGCCTGGGGCTTTCCATTTCACGGGAGTTGAGCAAGCTGCTGGGCGGATATATCATGCTTGAAAGTGAGGAGGGTAAAGGCTCGGTATTTACTGTGATTATTCCCGAACGCCTGAAAGGCTCTGCACCTGCCGCATCAGCCGTGCCCAAGGTTCCGGCACCTGCTCCTGTGCCTTCCGGAGAAAACGCCCCTGATATTATCCTGGCGGGGGATCCCCAACCTGTGGCTGTACCAGAGCCGGCGCCTGCCCCGCCGTCCCCTGTCCATGATTTTGTTGCCGATGACCGCAAGGATCTGTCCTCGGGCGGAAAAAGCCTGCTTATCATAGAGGATGATCCCAATTCCGCCAAAATCATGCGGGATTTTGCCCGGGAGCGCGGGTTCAAATGCGTCATCGCCGAAGATGGGGAAACCGGTCTGCACTATGCGGATTATTACCGTCCTTCCGCCATCATCCTGGATATCGGGCTGCCCGGCATTGACGGCTGGGCTGTGCTGGAACGGCTGAAGGGCAACCCGGATCTGCGGCATA